>NZ_JBEZJY010000001.1:0-415018 GCF_040651415.1 Streptomyces sp. NPDC048484 | reverse complement strand
CGCCTGGCTGCACACCTACAATCACCACCGCGGACACACCGCACTCAAAGGCCAGCCACCCGCCAGCCGCGTCCCCAACCTCACGGGTCACTACAGCTACGGCAAGGCGAGATCCTCGGCCTGGCCGTCGACAGCATCGGAGATCTCGGCTGGCTGTACGTGCGCCAACAGGTCAAGAAAGTCCGCGGCACGCTCGTCTTCGCTCCGCCGAAGCGTGGCAAGGTCCGTGACGTGCCGCTCGACCCCGAGGTGTCGGCGGCGCTGCGCAAGCACATGGCCAGCTTCCCGCCCGTCGAGGTGACCTTGCCCTGGTTGACTCCGACCGGCCCCAAGGCCACGCGCCGACTCCTCTTCACGAGCGGTATCGGTACAGCCATTTGGAGCCAGGCCTTCAACGATCGATCTTGGAAACCTGCTCTGGCATCCGCCGGCCTCATCCCGGCCCCGGAGAAAGGGCAGCGGTACGCGGTCGCTCGCGAGCACGGGATACACGCCCTGCGGCACTTCTACGCCTCGGTGCTCCTGGACGCCGGGGAGAACATCAAGGCCCTGAGTCTGTATCTGGGTCACAGCGATCCGGGATTCACGCTTCGCGTCTACACGCACCTCATGCCGTCCAGCGAGGGGCGGACCCGGACCAGCCATCTCCGCGATGTACCGGGCCGCCGGTCACGCTCATGACGGCCCAGAGACGGCCCAAGCTGCCTGACACGGCCCCTCATCGGCGGGAAACATGCTGGTGAGGGGCCTTTTCGTGTCCTCTCGCGGCAAGTAACACCCCATCTTGCCGTACCGCCACCCCTCGGGGGAAACCCGTATGGCGGAAGCTCCCCGGCCAGGCCCGCAGGCCCGGTGCAGCCTCTTGTGCTTCCTGCTTCCTGTTTCCCGCTTCTGCCTTCCGCGCGGGTTCAGTCCTGCGTCGGTGTCTTCTTCTTGCGGACGTAGAGCACCGCGGCGCCGCCGATCAGGACCAGGCCGATCGCGATCCCGGCTATCAGCGGGGTGGCGCTCGACGCGCCGGTGTCGGCGAGGTCGGTGGTCGTGGCGGTGGTGCCGCCCGCCGTGACGGGGACGGACTCGCTCAGCGTCTGGGGTGCCTGGCCCCCGGCGCCGCTCTGCGTCTGGCAGTCGAGCACGCCCTGGAACCGCTTCTCGTAGCCGCCGGACCCCTTGACCGTGAAGTCGTACGGCTGGTCCTCCTGCAGCGGGACCGTCACGGTCTGTGACGCGCCCGCCTCGACGGTGTGCTCGGAGCCCATCAGATCGAAGGTGAACGCCTTGTCGCCCTCGTTGACCGCGGTGACGTCCAGGCCGCCCTCGGCGCAGTTTTTCTCGGCCGACAGCGCGGGTATCGCCCCTGTGCCGGCCCAGTTCGCGGTCGCCGCCGCGGAGACCGTCGACTCGCTGGAGCCGGCCAGGATCTGGGTCTGGCTCCTGGTCTCGGAGGCGAAGGCCCGCCCGACCGGCACGGTGGTCGAGGCCTGCACCGTCAGCGTGGCCGAACCGTCCGCGGCGTCCTCGGGGACGTCGAAGTACAGCTCGCCGCCGTCGGCCGCGGACGTGATCTCCTTGCCGTTCCGGTCGACGATCCTCACCCCGCTCGTGGCATCGGCGGGCGGCGTCACCGTCACACCGTCCGCGTTGGTGTGCACGGTGACCGGGCCGAGCGGTTCACCGGGGCGGCCGGAGACCGCGGGCGGATCCAGGCGCAGGGAAGCTCCGGGCTCCGCGAGGTCGCGTGCGCTGCGCTGCAGATAGTCGGCGAGCTTCTCCGCCTGCGGATCCACTGCCTCCACGTCCGCGCCGTCCGAGTACCGCCAGATCGCCACCTGGGTGCCGGCCGCCGCGTCCTGCTCGGTGAGGCCTCGCGCACCCGCCTTCGCAGCCAGCGTGGCGAGGTCGTTGACCTGCGGGTAGGAGTTCTGCAGGATCCAGCGGATCCGGCCCGCCTCGGGGTTCCCGTTCAGCGACGTACCGCTCCAGGGGGTCTCCTGGTACTTGGCGTCCTTCTGTGTCGGGCTGTAGAGGTCGACACAGTAGGTCTGCAGGGTGCCGCCGTTGTCGACGGACATCTCGAACAGCCCCGCGGAGACCTGCTTGTCCTCGCCTCCCCCGCCCCCCTCGCCTTCCTCGTGGATGACGGCGACCCCGGCCACCTTCAGCCCACCCACGGTCGCGGTCGCGCCGCCCTGGCTCTGCGGGAGTTCGTCCGCGCCGGCCGCGACGGCGGTGGTCACGGCGCTCACGGCGACGAGCCCGGACACGAGCGCCACCGCGGCCAGGCGAGCGGCGGCGGCACCTCGCCCATGCACGGACGGCGCAGAGAACGAAGAAAGCACAGAATTCCCCTTCGAGCAGGACCCGTTGACCTGGGGGGTTACGGTCCCGCCAGTGGAATCAGAAGCTCCGAGAGCTATGCCCGGCATCCTAAGGACGGGGCGCATCTCCCTCCCCGGTCATGTCATTCGATGAGTGATCCGAATCGGAATCGTTATCGCCCGGGCCGGGTACGAGCTGGGCTTATCGACAAATCCACAGGGATCCTTCCGAATAGATTCGCCGATAAGCCGCACTTCGGTCAGCCCGTGGAGCCGGCACCTCCTGATCACATCGCCAGGGCCGGTTCCTGGTGCTGAGCCGCCGCATCGGCCCGGTCCGCCGGTTCCGTCTCCCAGCTGGGCTCCGGCCGAGTCGGCGTACCCGATCCCCGATCGGACATCTGATCGGATGCCTGATCACTCCTGAGCGTCCTCCGGAACGCCGCGGTGCCACGCGCCAGATCGTGTCCGATCGCCGAGGCCTCGATGTCCGCGCCCGACCACGACTGCCCGTCGCGCTGCTCGGAGCGGACCTTCAGCCTGCCGCGCACCACGAGCGGTTCGCCCAGCGACACGGACGCCTGCACATTCGTCGCGAGCACCCGGTTGGCCCACACCGTGAAGAAGTTGGTGTGCCCGTCCTTCCAGGCGTTCTTCTCGCGGTCCCAGTACCGCTGCGTGACCGCCAGCCGGAACCTCGCCGACGCGCCTGCCGCCGTCTCTCGGAACACGGGCTGCGTAGCCACGTTCCCCACCACGCACACCATCGTCTCGTTCATCGCGCAAACCCTCCCCTGCCCACGCGTACGGGCCCGTCCCGTACGGCTGCGTCTGTCTGTCGTGCTGTCGTGGCGACCATGTCTCGATCGCCACGGCCTCAGACTGCCTCCGCCGGCCCGAGCCCGCTGAGCGCTGTGGGCCACCGCCCGGTTGTGGACAACTCCACCACTCGAACGAGTACCTCCGCCTGCCTCACCCCGCAGAGGCCCCGACCTCCGTGGCTCCCGTGACTCCCGTGGCCCCCGTGACCCCCGTGCCTCCCGTGACTCCCGTGACTCCCGTGACCCGCAGGAACTGCTCCCGTACCTCCCGATACCGCAGCAGCTCCGCCGCAACCGGATCGAGAACCCGGGCCCGGCCGCATCCTGACGCCGCCTCCCGCAACCCCCGTTCCGCGTCGGCCCCGTACCGCCGGGCGGGCCCGCTCGCCGCCAGTTTGCAGGCCCACTCGACGCCCGGGCCGCCCACGATGCCGACGATCATCAGCAGCGAGGGCACGCCGAGGTTCGGCGACATGAAGCCGATGATCTGCGCCAACAGCCACAGCCCGCCGAGGACCTGGAGGACGGTCATGGACGCCTGCGCGAGCACGGCGACCGGCCACCAGCCGGGCCTCGGCGGCCGCCCGGCCGGCGTCCCGGCCCGTACCGCCAGTTCGTCCAGTGCCTCGCACAGCCCCTGCGACCCTCGTACGGCCGCCTCGCGCACCGCCTGCCCCCAGGGTCCTGGCAGTCCGTCGGACGCCTGTTCGGCCACTGTGCGCACCGCCTGCTCGACGCGCTGGCGCGCCGTGGCCTCCTCGTCGGCATGCGTCTGTACGGCGAGGCGCCCGGTCGGTGGGTCGCGCCGGTCCTGATGCCAGCGCCACAGCCGCAACCAGGGCGTACCGCACGCGCGGTTGGCGTTGCGGCGCCACGCGCGCTCGGCCGCCTCGCCCGCCGCCGTTGCGCCGACCGCGTCGGCGAGCCGGTCGGCGAACTCGTCGCGCGCCTCCTCACTGAGGCCGGCCTGCCGCCGGTTGGCGTAGACGGGCCACAGGCGCACCGCGGCCGCGTGCACGTCGGCGGAGATCCGGCGGGCCGCGGCGCCCCGCTCGGCCACGAAGTGACCGAGCACCTCACGCAGTTCACCGATGCCCTCCCCGGTGAGCGCGGACAGGGCGAGGACGCTCGCGCCCCGCTCGCCGTACTCGCCGAGCGCGATCCCGTCCTCGTCGAGCAGTCGCCGCAGGTCGTCGAGGACCTGGTCGGCGGCCTCGCCCGGCAGCCGGTCGACCTGGTTGAGGACCACGAAGGTGACTTCCGCGTGGCCCGCCATGGGCCGCAGATAGCGCTCGTGAAGCACCGCGTCGGCGTACTTCTCCGGGTCGACGACCCAGATGACGGCGTCCACGAGCCCCAGGATCCGGTCCACGTGTTCCCGGTGCTGGACGGCCGCCGAGTCGTGGTCGGGCAGGTCCACCAGGACGAGCCCGCGCAACTGCGCCTCGGCCTCGGCGCTCTGCAGCGGCCTGCGGCGCAACCGCCCGGGAATGCCGAGCCGGTCGATGAGTCCGGCCGCGCCGTCGCTCCAGCTGCACGCGATGGGGGCCGCGGTGGTCGGTCTGCGTACCCCGGTCTCCGAGATGGCCACCCCGGCGAGCGCGTTGAAGAGCTGGGACTTGCCGCTTCCGGTGGCTCCCGCGATGGCGACGACGGTGTGCTGTCCCGAGAGTCTGCGACGCGCCGTCGCCTCGTCCAGGACCTGCCCCGCCTCGTAGAGGGTCCGGCTGTCGAGCCGTGTACGGGAGAGCCCCACCAGTTCGCGCAGTGCGTCGAGACGGGACCGCAGCGGCCCGTCGTACACGAGGGAATTCGCAGCGGGCGACCTGTTCTCCACGGCGAACTCCTGTACGGGCTTGGCCTGGCCCTCGGCCGTGGCGGACACGCGCCGTGCGATCAGCCCGTCGTCCCAGCCGCCCGCCGAGTCCACGCCGTCCTCGGAGCCGGAGCCGGAGTCGCGGTCGCGGTCACGGTCGGAACCGGAGCCGGAGCCGCGGTCGGACCCAGGGCCGGAGCCCGTCTCAGCAGGCACGCGCGTGGAATCCCCTTTCTCCCTCTTCTCCTTGCGGCCGACTTCCCCGTCGGGGCCCTTCTCGCGATCGTTTCTCCGGCCAGTAACGGGGTCGTCCTCCTCCGGCTGGTCGGCGTGATCCATGTGGTCCTTGACGGCGGTCACCGCGGTCACCTCTCCTTCTGCAGTACGGACAGCGCGGCGATGAGTTCGGCCTGGGGTTCCGGGTGTACGTCGAGGGCGTCGAGCGGGGCGAGCCGCCGCTCCCGTTCGCTGTGCAGCGCTTTGTCGAGGTGTTCGGTGAGCAGCCGGCCGCCCTTGTCGCGCAGCCGCAGCGCGCCGTGGGCACCGATCCGCTCGGCGAGTCCTTCGCCCGCGGACCGCGCCCGACGACCGCCCAGGAGCGCGGTGGCGACCAGCGCGGCCACCGCCTCGGGGTCCGGCGCGACACTCTTCTCCAGGGCGCGCACCTCGTCCTCGGCGTACTCCTCGAGCTCCCGCCGCCAGCGCCGTACCGCCATCCCGATGCGATGCTCGGCGCTCTCCAGCGTCGGATCGCGGTCCGTCAGGCTCGGCGCGCTCGCGCCGGGTTCACGGCGCCACGCCTCGTCGATGCGCTCGTCGGCCGCTGCGACGGCGCACAGCAGGAGGTCGGCCAGACTCTCGACCAGCGCGTCGAGCAGTTCGCCTGCGCTGCAGTCCAGCGGGTAGCTGCGCCACCGCTTGAGCGCGCCCCCGGCGAGGACGGCCCCGGCCTGCAGACGGCCCCGCAGGCGCGTGTGCTCGCTGTCGTACGCCCCCTCGACCGCCGTGGTGAGCCGCAGCACGGCGGCGTACTGGGCGGCCGCCGCACTGGCGAGCTCGGGCATCCGCGACTTCAGCGAGTCGAGCGCCCCGTACGCCGTTCGTGCCATGGCCTGATTCCGGGCGCCCGGGTCCTGTGTCTGCTGGGCCAGCCAGGCGCGCAGGGGCGCCACGGCGGTGGCTGGAAGCAGCCCTCCGCCCCATGCGGACTCGGGCAGCTCGGGCACGGTGAAGCGGGGTACGTCGCCGAGCCCCGCCTTGGCGAGGAGCGCGCCGTACTGGCGCGAGACCTCGGAAACCACCTGGTGGGGTACCCGATCGAGCACGGTGACGAGGGTGGCGCCATGTTCCTTGGCGGTACGCAGCAGATGCCAGGGCACCGCGTCGGCGTACCGTGCCGCCGTGGTGACCATGACCCAGATGTCGGCCGCGCACATGACTTCTGCGGCGAGCACCCGGTTGTCGGCCACCAGGGAGTCGATGTCGGGCGCGTCGAGGAGCGCGAGCCCTCGCGGGAGAGTGTCGGCGGTCTCGATGCGAAGCACGCGTGTGCCGTCCTCACCCGGCAGCAGCGGATCGTCGTCGCCGTCCTGTAGGGGCACCCACACGCGCGTGAGGTCGGGCAGTACACGCATCCCGCTGAACCAGTGATGGTCCTCCGGATGGCAGACGAGCACCGGAGTACGCGTCGTGGGCCGCAGCACCCCGGCCTCGCTGACCCGTCGCCCCACAAGGGAGTTGACCAGCGTCGACTTGCCTGCCCCGGTAGATCCTCCGATCACGGCAAGCAAGGGTGCTTCGGGTTCTCTCAACCGGGGCACGAGATAGTCGTCGAGTTGCGCGAGCAGTTCGTCGCGGTTGGCACGCGCGCGTGGAGCCCCCGCCAGGGGCAGCGGGAAGCGTGCGGAGGCGACACGGTCGCGCAGGGCGGAGAGTGCGTCGAGCAGCTGAGGCCGTACGTCCAAGGTCACCACATGCGAAGAATGCCCAATTTTGGTGGCTTTCTAAAGCATATGGGCGTGTCTGCGCGCCGATCAGACACTCGAGGCGGAAGGGACGACTGGGGCGCAGGCATAACGAGTGCACAACACCCGGGGTGTGAGACGCCAAAAGCGATGCACGATTCGTACCTGCCTGCGATTATCAGGACCGCTTCACTGAACCTCCACATCGAGCCACGGAGGGGAAGCGCGAAGTACAGGGACGCGGGAGCTCTATCCTTGTCCCCGGCAAGGTCACAGCCCCGCCCATACCCGGGCACCAGCACCACAGGCCACCACACCCGGCCCCCGTAGCTCAGTGGATAGAGCAGGCGCCTTCTAAGCGCTTGGCCGCAGGTTCGAGTCCTGCCGGGGGCGCACATGCCGCCTCACCTGCGAAAACGCCGGTCAGGCCATTCCGTGTCCGGAAGCACGTCACTCACCGGCATCATCGAGTCGGCGGCCGAACCACGTGTTCAACGCGAGGTCGAGCGATGCGCGGTCGCCCGACGACCAGGCCACGACGGCGTCGGGGCGGAGCAGCAGTGGTTCGGTGTTCGTCACCGGGACGACCTCGACCCGGCCGGCCCCGTGCCGCGCGAGGTCCCGCGTGTGCGGCGTGAGCAGGAGCAGCCCTCGGCCGGCCCGCATGTGCTCGTGCAGCCGTGAGACCGTGCCGTCGTCGTCCACGAGTTCCAGGTCGGGCAGGAGTTGCCCGACCGGTGCTTGCGCGGGGTAGGCGAGCTCTTGACGCCCTCGCCTGCCCGAGGGCAGGTGATTCCGGTCCGTACTGCTACGCAGTACCACCACGGGTTCCTGTTTCACGGGCCTCTGCCGACCGGTGAGGGTCGGTCTTACAGGGCCTCCGCAGGCCTGACTTCCCGCCCGTCCGGCGGTAGGCCGGACAACCCCGTTGTCCGACAAAGCGATCCTAGCCATGCCACTGCGACCCTCCGGGCCGCTACGGACAGGATGCCCATCACCTCCACCCCGAAGGGTGGAGCACTGGGCAAGTGTTCGGTAGCGCAGGTTCACGGCGGACAGCAGATGGGTGAAGTACTGGTTCACCGCCGGGATGTCCATCAGTTCCTCGACGATCTCCCGCAGCGCGTCGGCCTAGCGAGCCTGGTCGCCGAACCGGCGGCCGTCGTGAAGCTCCTCGACGACCACGTGCGTACCGGTGACCCGGCGAATCGCGTCGGCAAGCTCACCGGCGGTCACCGGATCGTCGGGGTCGTCGTCCCTCGCGGGCTCGGAGACGCCGGCCAGGGTGCCGCCGCGGTCGTGGCCCGACAGCCCTGACGAAGCCACCGTGATCTCGACGATCCCGTTCCCGCTGATGGCCCGCGGCCTGAGAGAACGCCACGCGGCAGGCGATACGGTGACCGACAGCTTCCGCTACGCACTCGGCGTCCTGCTCGCCGGCCTGGACGCGAAACGTCCCGCCTGAACGTCCCGTCTGAACGCCCCGCCGGAAGGGCGCCTGGAAGCCTGGCGCCTCGGCTCGGACTTCTCAACCCATATGCAGCATTTTGGTGGATGTCATCACGTTGCGTACCGTTACCCGCCGTGCATCCTCGCGTTGAAGGGACAGTGCGGTCGCGTTCGTGCTGCCGCGCTCATCAATTCGAAGGAGAAACGTGATGTCTCGCATCGCGAAGGCAGCCGGTGTCGCTCTCGGCACGAGTGCCGTTGTGCTCAGTGGTGCCGGTCTGGCCATGGCCGACGCGGGCGCCGAGGGCAAGGCCGTCGGCTCGCCCGGCGTCGCGTCGGGCAACGTCATCCAGGTTCCGGTCCACGTGCCGGTCAACGTCTGCGGCAACACCGTGAACGTCATCGCCCTGCTGAACCCGGCGTTCGGCAACGAGTGCGCGAACCACAGCGAGCCCGACAAGGGCTACGGCCGCTGAAGCACCGCACTGACGTGGGGAGACCCCCGGCGGTACACACCGCCGGGGGTCTCCTCACGTCCAGCCCCGCCCCGCCTCCCGCCTCCCGTGCCCCCGTTCCACGCCGACGCCGACGTCTCAGACGTACCGGTAGATCCGGCTATGGTCCTCCATCTCGTCCGGTGTCACGCCCCACGGCGGCATCGCCTCGTGCCGCGACACGATCCGCCCGTGCTGCAGATCCCCGATCTCCGGTGGCGACTTGGGCAGATACCGCGCGCCCTGATGCCGCTTCTGCCAGCGCGTCCAGAGCAGGTCCACGAAGGAGTGGTGCAGCCAGAAGACCGGGTCGTTGACGGAGGCCCCGCCCAGCATGTGTCCGCCGACCCAGCGGTGGACGCGGTTGTGGTTGCGCCAGGCGTCGTCGCCGAGCCCGTCTCCCCACCCCTCCAGCTTGTTACGGAAGCCGCGGTCGGAGGTGGAGTTCCAGGGCGCCGTGTCGTACTCGGAGTCCTGGAGTGCCCTGGCGAGATCGTCCGCGGTGGGCAGGGCGAGCGGAGACTGGGGCCTGCCGAGATCACGTGTGAGGTAGTCGCCGTCGGTCATCGACTCCTTGACGACCCAGTTCCCGTGCCGGCGGGCGAAAGGCCCCGTCGTCACCTGGTGGTCGGACCGCCGCCCGTTGCCTCCCAGCAGGTCCTCCCCCCACAGCGAGGCAGCGGGGGTGCGGTCCTTCGTCCAGTCCCAGTAGGGCACGGACACTCCGGCGTCCACCCGGCGCAAGGCCCGCTCCAGGTCCAGCAGGAACCGCCGGTGCCAGGGCAGGAAGGAGGGCGCCATATGGGCCGCACGCAGTCCGCCCTCGCCGTCCGACACATAGTGCTCGATGTGCATACGGACGAACTCGTCGTACTCGCCGGTGCGTTTGATCTCCAGGAACGCGCCGACGAGCCTGCGCTTCTCCGTACGCGTCAGCGCGCTCACGTTCTTACGCGTGTACGTCATGCCCGTGCCCCTTTCCCCGCTCCGCCTCCTGATCGGTCGCGCGCAGTCGCAGGGTGCCGTCCAGTTCGTCCACGGCCGCGCGGGCGGCGGCCAGCGGTGTCGGGTACGACTGGTAGTGGTCGATCATCGTCAGATAGCCGCCGCCGGCCCGCCGCATGAGGTGCAGCGGGCGATCGTCCACCGTGACCCGCCAGGGCCCGGCGGAGCCCGTACGCGCGGCCCCGGCCGAACGCACGCCGTCCGCCGTGTCCTTGCATCCACGGATCCGACACCCGCGGTACATCTCGTCGAACCCTGCCGCGTACTCGGTCTCGAACTCAGTCTCGTACTCGGTTTCGAACCGGGTGGGTTCGCCGGGCGTTCCGCCGTCCGGTCCGCCGGTCGGCGCACCGCGGGTGTACGGCTCGGCGCGTGACGCTCTCGATGCGGAGACGAGCGGAGCCAGGGCGGCGGCCACGGCCGCGGCGAGCAGCCCTCTCAGGACGTCACGCCGCGTACCGTCGCCCGCTCTCACCCGCACTCCCCCACCCCCTCCGACACGTCCTGTACGAGCACGCCGAGCACATCCTGTACGAGTTCTGTGTGCCTACAGCTCGGGCGTGGTGAGGCCCAGGTCCGCTCCCGGCGCCGCCTGCAGGGCCGGGGCGAGCAGGGCGACCTCGGGCAGCTTCGGGTCCGGAAGGCCGACCCTGTCCCGGCGCACCCCGGTCAGCGGGGCATCCAGCGAGGCACCGGGCGTCAGCGTGCGCAGGCCGGAATGGGGCGTGCTGGCGCTGACGCGGCCGAAGGCGTTCCCCAGCACGTCCGGCAGCGGCGTACTCACGTCCGCCGCGGGCAGAACGGTGGTGAACGGCAGCTGCGGGATGGCCCGCTCCGGCAGCATCCGGCCCTCGACGTATCGCGGACCTTGGGGACGGCCCGGCGTGACCAGCGGCACGGTGCCGCTGATCTTGGGCATCTCCGTGTCGAAGGCGCGCTCCACGCCGTCCAGGGGCACGGCTACCGGAACACCCTCGGCCGCGACGGCGGGTGTCGCGACAGCGGCTGCCACGCAGGTGACGACGGCGGCAAGAGTTCCTCGGGTGGTCGACTTCATCAGGCACGGGCCTTTCGGGATTCGGGGAGTGCGTCCGAAACTGGTAACGACCCGGCGAACAGGATCAGGTCAAAAATCCCCCGGTCGACCCAATAGTCAGCTCGTCCAGAAGTCCCACCCGCGCGTCAACACGAGCATGCTCCGGCACGCGTGACATGCGTGGCACGTGACATGCGTGGCACTCGTGACGCCCGTGCCCCCGTGGCACGCATGGTCAGCCGCGCAGGCTGCGCGCCGGAACGAGAGCGTGCGCCGCGTTGTTCAGGGTCTCCTCGTCGCCGGCGAAGGCAGCCAGGGCCTCCGGCTCGACGGGCTTGCCCGGTTCGGCCTCGGGCCACGGGCGGGTGGTGAACAGGAAGTAGGCGTATCCGCGTTTACCGACCGCGGCGAGCCACTCCGGCGGCACGGAGCACTGGGCGTTGAGCTGGGTCATGCTGACGACGGCATGGCCCGCCTCGACGAGGAGACGGACCGGGAAGCTCGGCTGCCGAGTGGCGTCGACGACCGAGTCGCCGAGGGACAGGCCGTTGGCACTCAGCAGTTGCTCGACGGCGGCGGCGGAGCCCTCGGGTCCGCCCTCGCCGTCGCCGAGGGAATAGGCCAGGAGATAGGGCATGTCGCCGTCGGGGTGTTCGCCGCTCCACGCCATGACGACGAGCGTGCCGAGGTTCGCGGCGGGGAAAGGACGCGTTCCGCTGGAGATTGAGGTCATCGCGGAACCGTATCGGCGTGCCGGAATGCGTCCGCTCCCTTTCTCACCCGCACGAGGGATTTCCGTGGGGGCTCCACACGAACGAGGGACGCAGTCGAACGGACCGGAAGAGTCGAACGGACGGGAAGAACAGCCGGAACACGGTCACGTGCCGGAACACGTTCATCTGCCGGAGGCCCACGCAAAGGGCCGGTCCGCACCATGCGCGACCGGCCCTTCGTCACTTCTTGCGGGCAGGTCCACTCTTGGGGGCAGGTACAGCCTTGGGAGCAGGTACAGCCTTGGGGGCAGGTACAGCCTTGGGGGCAGGTCCACCCAGGAGGTCCCTGGGTCCGCGCGCCGAGTTCAGGGTCCTCGTCGCCTCCTTGACGGTGCTGAGCGCGGAGCCCTTGTTCTCCGTGTCGAGCGCCCTCGACTGCGTCTGCAGGGGCATGGGGTCCACCGGCTCGTGGGTGAGCTTGGTGACAGCCGTGTCGAGACCCCCGTTGAGGCTGGTGGGAGGCGTCATGTCGGTGGCGAAGGCGGGCGCGGCGACTCCAGCGATGACCATGGACCCTGCCACGACGACGGCGGCCTTCAGGGACTTCATCGTGTTCCTTTCGTCGGCGACTCTCGTCACCGGAGGGAATTCTCGGTGTGCAGGCATCCTGCATGCCTGCTCTCACACTGCTCCCTGTCCAACGACCTCCTCTCGCGACGGAAACTCCATACGCCAAAGATTCCTGGAACCCACCCGATTGAAGGGTGCGCCCCATCAGCAAATGATATTTTTCATATAAACACCTCGATAGATTTTGTAAATAAGGCGCGGAATAGGGCACGAAAAAGCCGTCGGGCCGACCCGCGTGATGGGTCGGCCCGACGGCCGGTACAGCGACTTCCTGTCAGTTGGCCGACCGCGTGAGGTCCGTGGGCGACTTGGGCAGACCCAGCAGGTTCCGCGCGACCAGGCCGCCGTCCGGCGCCGCGGCGGCGACGAAGTCGACGAGGCCTGTCACGACCTTCTTCAAGGCCACCTCCAGAGCGGCGGCGTCACCGCCGACGGCTGCCTTGACCAGGGCATCGACCGATTCTTGCAGGTCCTTGAGCGCGTCGACCCTGCGGTCGGGCGCGATCGTACGGTGGGCGGCCTTCCCCGCCGGGAGCGCGGGGGTTCCGGGAAGGGCAGGCAGGACCGACGGCGGAGCAGCGGGCACCCCCGGTTCAGCGGGTGTGGTCGGCTTGGCGGGCACCCCCGGCTGGGCAGGCACCCCCGGCTCGGCCGGTGTGGCCGGATTGGCGGGCACCCCCGGCTCAGCGGGCACGGTCGGTACGGCGGGCTGGGTCGGCGTCTCCACCGACGGGGTCTGCGGGACCCCGGGAGCCTCCGGGTCCGCCGCAACAGCCCTGTCGACTGCCCTGTCGACCGCCTTGTCGACCGCCTTGTCGACCGCCTTGCCAGCGGACGTGTCAGCGGACGTGTCGACGGACATGGCGGCGGACTTGGCGATGGCCGCCTTCACCGCGTCGGCGAATTTCGTGGCGTCGGCTTCGGGGATCTGCCCGTCGTCGGCCCTGAGTACGGCGGTGAGCAGGTCGGTGACCGGGGTCAGCACTCCGGCGACGTCGCCGAGGCTCGTGATCAGTGCCAGCAGAGCGTTGTCCTCGTCGGGCACCGGCGCACTGGCCGTCATGGCACGGGCGTCGTGCGCCGGGTCGTGGTCGGCGGCCACCGCGACGGGTCCGGCGATCCCCAGCAGGAGTGTGGCGCAGAGCGCGGAGATCGCGATACGCCGCGCGGGCAGAGCACGCATGAAAGGTCCTTTCGATGATGCGTCGGATCTTGTCCTCACCGTGGAAGTGATGACCGCCGTCTGCAACCGATCGACCACGCACTGTGGCGGTCCCCGTTCGCCGCCACGACCGTTGTCCCTGGTGAGGCACCGTGTCCGGGCGCGCCGGGGACACTTGCCGCCCTCCCTCCATTCGGGGCAACGAGAATCGGCCGCCCTCCCTCTCGGGAGGACGGCCGATCAGGGCCCGAGCTTCGGCGTCAGTCGTTCTCGCACTCGTTGCCGAACGCCGGGTTCAGCAGCGCGATGACGTTCACGGTGTTGCCGCAGACGTTGACCGGCACGTGGACGGGGACCTGCAGCACATTGCCCGACAGGACACCCGGGGAGTGGGCGGCGGTGCCCTGCGCGTCACTGTCGGCAGCGGCGATGCCGGCGGTGCCCGCCATGGCAGCGGTGGCAATGGAGGTAAAGACCAGGCCCTTCGCGATACGCGACATGGAGAGGTGCTCCTTGGGATTGAAACAACAGCCGGGCGGAGATGCCCGGCTGTGGAATCAACGCGTGGCGCGGGCGCGGGTTGTGCCTCCAAAAGAGTGACGCTCCGGGCCGTTACCAGATCCGAGCCAGAGGGTTATCCCGAAGCATGCACACGATTCCGACACACTTGACAGGTTTCACGGATAAATACGGATAGCGGCTACAGTTGCGTTCTTCCTCGGGCCGCTTGAAACAGACGGGGAGTAACGGACTGGGAGTCATGGGCGGCATTCGCGTGATGTCCACATCTCGTCCACTCGTACGGGTCAGAACCTCTTCCGCCGAAATTCCCCCGAAAGGGCAACGCCGGTCATGCGCAATTCCCTGGGTCTTCTGCTGCGCGATAGGGGTCTTCTGCTGCGCCATAGGGCCTCGGCGGATGTCACGCGGCTGGTGCGGGCGAGCGGCGCGGGCGCGTACCCCGTGCCGGACGGGCGAGGCGGCCAGGCCCCTCTCGCCAACGGCGCCACCCCCTGGGACGGCGTACTGCATTCGACGATCAGTGAGCCCGACGGGACGGCTTCCGGACGGACGCCCGCGTATCCGAACACGCTCGGGTACGGCTCGGACGCTCCCTCCGAGCGCCACCCGTGAGCGAGGAAAGCGCGCATGCAACTGTCACCGACCGGCCCTCGGCCACGGGTCCTGCACGTCTCCCAGCCCATCGACGGCGGGGTGGGCCGGGTGGTCACGGACCTGGTGCGGGCGCAGCTGGCCGCCGGCGCCGAGGTCACCGTCGCCTGTCCGTCGTCCGGTGGCCTCCCGGCGGCGGTCGAGGCTCTGGGCTCCGGTGTACGGCACTGGCAGGCGACCCGCTCGCCGGGGCCGCGGCTCGTACGCGAGATACGGAGTCTGCGTCGGATCGTGCGGGAGGTACGCCCCGACGTCGTGCACGCGCACAGCGCCAAGGCCGGGCTCGCGGTGCGGCTCGCCGTGCGCGGGCGGGTGCCGACCGTGTTCCAGCCGCACGCCTGGTCGTTCGAGGCCGTCGGCGGGGCCACCGCCATGCTCGCGCTCAACTGGGAGCGGCTGGGCGCGCGGTGGGCTGCGCGGGTGGTGTGCGTCAGCGAGGCCGAGCGGCGGACCGGGCAGCGGTCGGGGATCAGGGGACGCTGGAGCGTCATCCCCAACGGCATCGACCTGGAGGGCTTCCACCCTGCCTCCGTGGGCACCGTACGGGCCGGGATTCCGCTGCTCGAAGGGGTCGAGGCGGCGGCGCCGCTGGTGGTCTGCGTGGGGCGGCTGTGCCGGCAGAAGGGGCAGGACGTCCTCCTGGAGGCATGGCGTGAGGTGACGCGGCGGGTGCCCGGCGCCCGGCTCGTGCTGGTCGGAGACGGACCGGACGGGCGCACACTGCGGGCCGGGGCTCCCCCGTCCGTGCTGTTCGCCGGGGCCGTCGCCGACGCCGCGCCCTGGTACCAGGCCGCCGATCTGGTCGTCCTGCCGTCCCGTTGGGAGGGCATGGCGCTGGCGCCGCTGGAGGCCATGGCCTGCGGGCGGCCCGTCGTGATCACCGATGTGGACGGGGCGCACGAGAGCCTGCCGCCGGGCCAGGAGCCGCGCTGCCTGGTGCCGCCCGAGCACCCGAAAGCGCTGGCCGGGGCCGTTGCCGAGCTGCTCCTCGACCCGCTGCTGCGCGAGTCTCTCGGCCATCAGGCACGCCGGTACGTAACGACCACGCACGACGTCCGTCGCACGGCCGCGGCCGTCGCCGACGTGTACCGCGATCTGATCGGCGGCTGGCCGACCGGACGCGGCGCGGGCGTGGACCACACCGAGTGCAGGGAGTCCATCCACACGTGACTGCGGAAAGTACCGTTCCCTCCCCGGCCGGCCGGCCGCGGGCGGCGGCGGACCACCGATTCTCGCCCGTCTCGGTCATCCCGCCGCGCGAGGCCATCGGCGGCTTCGGATTCCCCAGCGGCGGACAGCCCTTCGTACGGCTGCCCTCACGGCTGCCCTCACGGCTGCCCCTGCCCGCCGTGGACATCGGCGCCGCGCTGGCCGGCGGCGCTCTGGCGCTGCCCTGGCCGCATCCGCTGCCACTCGCCCTGCTGGTGCTCGCGGTGCTCCGGCTCAACGCGCACGCGTCGCTGTACCGGGCCGCGCGCGTGCCCGCCGTCCTGGACGAACTGCCCGCTGTCTGCGGCCGGATCGCGGTGAGCTGGTGTGCGCTCGCGGCTCTGCTGGCGGCGTACTCCCCGGAGCACGCGCTGTCCGCCCGCGCCCTGGTCCTCGGCTGCGCGCTGCAGTCGGTGGCGAGCTGCGCGGGCCGCGGTGTCGTACACGGGCACCGGCGCCGGGCGCTCCTGCGGCGCCCGCGTGCGGCCCTGGTGGTCGGCCGCGCCGTGGACGCGCAGCGGGTGGCGGCCGCCCTCCTGCGGCATCCGGGGTGCGAGGTACGGCCGGTGGGCGTCGTCGCCGACGAGGCGAATGGCAGCGAGGGGCTGCCCGTGCTGACCACCGGCGAGGAGGTCCAGCGGGCGCTCATCCAGAACGGCGTGCAGGACGTGCTCGCCGTCGGCCCCGCCACACGGGCCGAACAGGGGTCGCTGCTACGAGTGTTGGGCGCGTCGGGCTGCACCGTGTGGGAGGTCGACGAGGACGTACCGGCGCCCGAGCGGGCCGACCGGCTCGCCGGCTTCGCCTGTCGGCGGCTGCCCGCCGAACGCTGGTACGGAGGCGCCGGAAAGCGGCTGCTGGACGTGCTGGCCTCCGGGGCCCTGCTGCTGTTGGTCGCTCCGGTGCTGCTGGTGTGCGCGCTCGTGCTGCGGGCCGCCGACGGACCCGGTGTGGTGTTCCGGCAGGAGCGGATCGGCAAGGACGGGCGGCCGTTCACCCTGCTGAAGTTCCGTACGCACCGGCCGGCCGACGCGCACGAGGCGGCGACCCGCTGGAGCGTGGCGGACGAGCAGGAGATGGGCTGGTTCTGCCGCTTCCTGCGGCGGACCTCGCTGGACGAGCTGCTCCAGCTGTGGAACGTCCTCTGGGGCGACATGAGTCTCGTCGGACCGCGGCCCGAACGTCCCTTCTTCGTCGCCCAGTTCAGCCAGACGTACCCCGGTTACGCGGCCCGCCACCGGATGCGGACCGGGATCACCGGGCTCGCGCAGATCCACGGGCTGCGCGGCGACACGTCGATCGAGGACCGCTGCCGGTTCGACAACGCGTACATCGACGACTGGTCGCTCTGGCAGGACGTCTGCATCCTGGTGCGCACCGCCGTCTCGCTCGTGCGCCGGACAGGGAGCTGAGCCGGTGACCCAGGTCCTGCCCGCCCCGCCCCCTCCCCCGTCCCTCGTGGCCGCCATGGCTGCGGCGCCCCGCCGTTTCCTTCCCACGCTGCCCGTGCTGCCCGTGCTCGTCCTCGTCGCCGCGCTCGCGCTGCCGGTCTCCGGGGAAGGGGACGGAGGCGGAGGCGGGGGTGGAGGCGGGGGCGCCACCGTCGCCGACGCCGTCTCCGGGCTGGTCGTGGTGTGCTGCGCGCTGCACCTCGTACGCGACCGCCGGCGCCCCCTGTCCCGTACCGCCGCCGTCGTGCTCGGGCTGCCCGTCCTCGGAATCGCGCTCGCGACGGCCGGCGCGGCCACGCCCGGGGTGGGGGCCGAGGGGCTCGTGCGCTACCTGCAGATCTTCGTGCTGGTGCCGGCGGCGGTGCTGCTGCTGGTCCGCGACCTCCGTGACGCGCGCCTTGTCACCTGGTCCCTCGTCGGGCTCGCGCTGTGGCAGGGGGCGATCGGGGTTCATCAGTACGTGACCGGGACCGGGGCCTCGTACAAGGGCGAGGAAATCCGGGCCGTGGGCACGTTCGGGCCGACGGACGTCATGGGAATGGCGGCCGTGGTCTCGTTCGGGCTGGTGTGCGCGCTCGGTCTCGCACTCGGGTCCGGGCCCGCGCGGCAGCGGACCGCGGCGGTGGGGTGCGCGCTGGCGCTGCTGCTGCCGCTCGCGCTGTCGTTCAGCCGCGGGGCGTGGATCGCGACGGCCGTGACGTGCGGGGTGCAGCTCGGGCTCGCCGGGATGCGGCGTGCCGTACGGGTGTTCGCGGCGGTGGCGGCGGCCGCGGTGGTTCTCGTGGGCGGGCTCGGCGTGGGCACCGCGATGCTCCAGGAGCGGATCAGCAGCATCACCCAGGTGACGGAGGCTCCGGACCAGTCGGTGACCGACCGGTACACGATGTGGACGGCGGCCATCGACATGTGGCGCGACCAGCCGTTGACCGGCGTGGGGCTGAAGGGCTTCCCCGACCACCGCGACGGGCACGCCTCGCTCGCGCTGTCCTCGGGCAGCGACACGGACGGGGCGGGCGCCGGGTTCCACCGTCAGCCGCTCCTCTCCCCGCACAACATGTACCTGCTGGTGCTCAGCGAGCAGGGGCTGCTGGGGCTGCTCGCGCTGGCCGGGAGCTGGCTGGCGCTGCTGGTCTGCGGGCTGCGGAGGCTCTTCCACGCCCGGGTCCGCGCACGGCTTCACGCCGGGCGTTCCCCGGGCGGCCTCGACTGCGCGCTGGTCGCGTGCGGGCTGCTGGTCTGGCAGTTGGTCGACTTCGTGTACGCCGACATCGGCGGCCCCTCGACCGCGCTGACCGCGGTGGTCCTCGGCCTCGCCGCCTGGTGGGCGCTGGCTTCCGAGGGGGCCGGGCAACGATGACGGTGACGCCTTCCCGGGCGGAGGGTGAGGGAACGGCGGCTCGAAAGGGCCGTCGCGGTCGCAGGGCGGGAACCGCGGCCGAGGAGCACGGCACGGCCGCCCGAACCGAGGAGCACGGCGACGCGACGACCGGGGCCGGGCACGGGGCCGGGGCCGGGCACAAAGTCGGGCACAAGGTCGGGCGCGGGGAGGGCGCCGGGGGCGAGGGCGAGGGCGAGGGCGAGATCCAACTGCCGGGCGCCCGTGCCGCGTCGACCGACACCGCGCCCACCCGAGCCACCGCCATCGACGCCACCCCCACTGAAGCGACGCCCACCGACGCCAAGCCCGTCGGCAGCGCGCCTACCGGAGTCGCACCCGTCGAGGTCGCCCCGCCCACCCGCGGGTTCCTCGCCAAGGCCACGCTCGTCACCGCTGTCCTGTCCATCGCCGGCGCGCTGCTCGGCCTGGTCCGGGACCAGGCGCTCGCGCATCTCTTCGGGGCCGGGATCGAGACGGACGCCTTCCTGGTCGCGTGGACCGTGCCGGAGGTCGCGGCGACCCTGCTGATCGAGGACGGGATGGCATTCGTGCTGGTCCCGGCGTTCAGCCTGGCCGTGGCCCGGCGGGCGTGGGCGCGCGGAGCGGGCGGAGCGGGCGGAGCGGGCGGAGACCCCGTACGCACGCTCGTCGCCTCGACGCTGCCCCGCCTCACGCTGGCTCTGGTGGGGATTTCCGCGCTGCTGGTGGCCGGGGCGCCGTACCTGGTCGTGGGACTGGCGCCGGGGCTGTCCGATCCCGGGCTCGCCGTCGACTGCACCCGGCTGACGGCGACCTGTGTCCTGAGCTTCGGGCTCGCCGGCTACTGCAGCGCGGCGCTGCGCGCACACCGCCGCTTCCTGGCGCCCGCCGCCATCTACGTCGCCTACAACACCGGCATCATCACGGCGATGTTCGTCCTCGGCGGCCGCTGGGGCGTACGGTCGGCGGCAGCCGGCGTCGCGCTGGGCGGCTGTCTGATGGTGGCGGCGCAGACCCCCGCCCTCGTACGGCAGCTCTTCGGCCGCCGCCGGTCCACGGCCTCAACCGCGTCTTCAACCGCGGCCTCAACGGCACCCGCGAGCGCGACCACGACCGCCGAGGACAAGGTCAAAGCCAAGGCCAAAGTCAAAGTCAAAGTCAAAGCCAAGGTCACGAAAACCCGGGAAGTGCCCGGCACCGGCACCGGTGCCGAGGGCCAGGCGGCCAAGCAGTCCGTCACGCACTCGGTGGATCTCGCCCTCATCACCCCGATCCTGCTCTTCGCGCTCTGCCGTCAGTCCCAGGTCCTCATCGAGCGCCACCTCGCCTCGAACCTCCCCTCCGGAGCCATCTCGCACCTCAACTACGCGCAGAAGGTCGCCCAGATCCCGATGACCCTCTCGCTGATGTTGTGCACCGTCACCTTCCCGGTACTGGCGCAGGCGCTCGCCGAGGGCGACACCGAGCGGGCCCGCAGCCGGGTCGAGCACGACGTGTCGGTCGCCGCGTGCCTGGTGCTGCTGGGCGCGGCGGCGGTCTTCGCGTGCGCGCCGCAGATCGTCCACCTCCTCTTCCAGCGGGGCGCGTTCACCGCTCAGGACACGGCGGCGACGGCGACCGTCATGCGGGTCTACTCGGTCGGGCTGCTCGGCCACACACTGGTGGGTGCGCTCGTGCGGACGTACTTCTCCGCCGGCCGCCCCACCTGGTACCCGCTGGCGGCGATGACCGCGGGCATCATCGCCACCTCGTGGATCGGCGCGGGAACCATCGAGGCCTGGGGTGTGTACGGGATCGCCGCCGCCAACGCGACCGGGATCACCCTCACCGCGGCGCTGCTGCTGTCCGGCATGAACGAGAAGCGCAGCGTGCCGATCCGTACCCGCCGGGTCGTCCACGAACTCAGCAAGCCGGTCCGCGCGGCGGTGTGCGCGGCCTTGGCGGGAGCCCTGTGCGCGAGCCGCTTCGACTCTCCCGAACTCGCCCTGCTCGCCGGCGGTGCGACCGTCGCCGTCGTCTACGTCCTGCTGCTCCGGATGCTCGGCGTCCAGGCCGTCGCACCCGCCCGCAACGCCCTCCGTTCCGTCACCCGAAGGCTGCCGCATGCCCGTTTCCGCTGACACGAACGACCCGACCCGTACCGGCACGACCCGTACTACCGGCAAGACCCGCACCGGCGCGCGCCCGGTCGCGCCCCTGTGGGTGGCGATGTACCACTCGGTGGGCGACTGCTCGGACGACCCGTACCGCGTCACGGTCTCGCCCGCCCGCCTCGACCGGCAGCTGGGCTGGCTGCACCGCCGGGGTCTGCGCGGGGTGAGCATGGCCGACCTGCTGGCGGCCCGCGGCCGGGGCGAGGGGCGGGGCCTGGTGGGCCTCACCTTCGACGACGGGTACGCGGACTTCGCCGGCAACGCCCTCCCCGTTCTGCGGCGCTGGGGCTTCGGCGCCACCGTGTTCGTCCTGCCGGGCAGGCTGGGCGGTACGAACGAGTGGGACCCGCTGGGCCCCCGCAAACCGCTCCTCACCGCCGACGCCATCCGCCGGCTCGCGGACACCGAGGGCCTGGAGATCGCCTCGCACGGCCTCACCCACGTCGACCTCACCCTGGCCGACGACGCGCTGCTGGGCGCCGAGGTCGGCGGCAGCCGGGCCCTGCTCGCCGAGCTGACGGGCCGGGAGGTCCTGGGCCTGTGCTACCCGTACGGGACCGTCGACCAGCGGGTCGCCGACGCCGTACGGGCCGCCGGGTACCGCTACGCGTGCGCGATCGACCCCGGCCCGCTCACCGGCACCTTCGCCCTCCCCCGGGTCCACATCGGCGAGAACGACACCTCCTGGCGGCTGCTGCTGAAGTACCAGCTGCACCGGTTGCGCCGGCGCCCAACGCCGGAGGAGTCCCGGTGAAGGCCCTGCACGTCATCACCGGGCTCGGCGTCGGCGGGGCCGAGCAGCAACTGCGGCTGCTGGTACGCAATCTGCCGGTCGACTGCGACGTGGTGACCCTCACCAACCCGGGCTCGGTCGCCGAGGGCCTCACCGCGGACGGTGTGCGCGTCACCCACCTCGGTATGCGGGGCAACCGTGACCTGGCGGCGCTCCCCCGTCTCGCCCGGCTGATCCGCGGCGGCCGTTACGACCTCGTCCACACGCATCTCTACCGGGCCTGCGTGTACGGCAGGGCCGCCGCGCGTCTCGCCGGGGTGAAGGCCGTCGTGGCCACGGAGCACTCGCTCGGCGACTCCCAGATGGAGGGCCGCCGGCTCACCTCCGGCGTCCGGGCGCTCTATCTGGCCAGCGAACGCCTCGGCCACGCGACGGTCGCCGTCTCGCCCACGGTCGCCGAACGGCTGCGCCGCTGGGGCGTGCCCGAGCCGCGCATCGAGGTCGTGCCGAACGGCATCGACGTGGCCCGCTTCCGCTTCGACCCGGCCCTGCGCGCCGATACCCGTCGGCGGCTGGGGCTGCCGCGGGGGGCGTACGTCGTCGGAGGTGTCGGCCGGCTGACGGCCGGCAAGCGTTTCGAGGTGCTGATCCGGGCCCTGGCCGAACTCCCCGACAACGTCTGGCTGTTGCTGGTCGGCGGCGGTCCGCAGGAGAACGTGCTGCGGCGCGCGGCGCAGCACAGCGGCGTCGCCGACCGGGTGCTGTTCACGGGCGAGCGCCCCAACGGACCCGCCGGAGCCGGCCCCAACGGACCCACCGGGCCTGCCGGGCCTGCCGGATCCACCAGACCTACCAGACCCACCGCACCCGCCGACCTCGACCTGCCGTCGCTGATAGGAGCCATGGACATCCTCGCCTCGCCCTGCGCGGAGGAGGCCTTCGGGCTCGCCGTCGTGGAGGCCCTGGCGGCGGGTCTGCCCGTGCTCTACGTCTCCTGCCCGGCCGTCGACGACCTGCCCCGGGACGCGGCGCCGTTCGCCCGGCGGGTGCAGGGCGGCGCGGACTCGTTCGTGCAGGCCCTGCGGCAGGCCTGTGCGCAGGGCCCCGGGCCGCGCTCCGCGCCGGACGCCGCCCACCACTACAGCATCGCCCGCAGTGCCGACCGGCTCATGGACATCTACACGGCCGCAACTCTGGGAGTGAGTTCCGCATGACCGACAACCCCAATCGTTCGACCCGGCGGCCGGGCACGGCACTCGCCCGCGCCAAGGCGCTGCCACCGTGGTCCATGCTCGCCGCGGGCGCCCTCCTCGGCGGCGTGCTCGGCAGCGCGTACGGCGGTCTGCAGACCCCGCAGTACACCGCCACCAGTTACGTCATCGCCGTCCCCACCCAGCAGTCGGACCCGGCGTCCGCGCTCGGCTTCGCACAGGCCTACGGGCGGGTCGCCACCCAGCTCGCGGTGCTCGGGGACGCCCAGATGTGGGCGGGCGTGCCGGTGTCGACCCTGCGCGAGAGCGTGCGGACCGCGACCTCGCCGGACGCGCCGATGGTCGCCGTGACCGCCACCTCCGAACGCCCCGACCTCGCCGCGGACATCGCCAACGCCGTGTCGCGCTCGCTGACCCGGCACGCGAACGACACCGAGAACAGCACCCATGTGGAGCTGCTGCAGTTCTCCCGTGCGATCCGGCCCACCGAGGCGTCCTCGGCGTCGCCGGCGGTGACCGGTCTCGTGGGCGCGAGCGCCGGCGGGCTGCTCGGCGGACTCGCGCTGCTGGTCCGGCCGCGCCGGGCCCCGGAGGTCTCGCCCACGGCCTCGGTGCCGAGCCCCGCCACCGCCGCCGATGTCCACGGGCAGCTGTGAGAGCCTCCGCCCTGCGCACGGAGGACACGGAACGACGCAAGGAACTGCGCACGGAACTGCGCACGGAACTGTGCACGGACGAGCGGGAGTTCGGCCGACTGGCCGAGGAGTGGGGGCTCCTGTACCGGCGGTGCGGCACTGCGACCCCGTTCCAGAGCCATGCCTGGCTGCACTCGTGGTGGCTCTCGTACGGCACGCCCGACCGGCTCCGCCTCATGCTCGTCCGCGACGGCGGTGACCTGGTGGCCGCCGCCCCGCTGATGCTCGTACGGCAGCCGTGGCCGGCCCTCGTACCGCTGGGCGGGCCGATCTCCGATTTCGGCGACGTGCTGATCGAGGACGGCGAGCGTGCCGACCGTGCGGCCGGCGCCCTGGCCGACGTGCTGGCCGCAGCCGCGCGCACCGCCCTGATCGACTTCCGTGAGGTGCGGCCCGGCGGCGCGGTGGAGCGGGTGTACGCGAGCTGGCGCGGGCCGCGGCGGCGCGTGCCGGACTCGCTGTGCCTGGAGCTGCCCGCCCTGCCGATGGACGACCTGATCGGACGGCTCGCGACAGCCAAGGCCCAGCAGCGGGTCCGCGCCAAGCTGCGCAAGCTGTCCACGCTGGGCGTCGAAAGGCGTGCCGTGCGCCCCGACGAGGTGGACGCGGCGCTGCGCAGGCTCCTGGAGCTGCACCGGCTCCAGTGGCAGGGCCGCAAGGTGACCACCGAGCACCTGCAGGATCGGTTTGCCGAGCATCTGATCCGCTCGGTGGGGCCGATGGTCCGCGCCGGGGACGCGGTGGTGACCGAGTTCCGGCTGGACGACACCGTGGTGGCGGTCGATCTGACACTTCTGTCGGAGCAGTTGGCGGGCGGCTACCTGTACGGCGCGCATCCGCAGCTGCGGATGCGCAAGGCGGACGTGGCGACGATGCTGCTGCACGCCTGCGCCCAACACACCGGGACGGGTGGCAGTGGAACGGGTGGCGATGGAACGGGCGGCGGCGGGACGGGTGGCAGTGGAACGAGCGGCGGCGGGGCGGGCGGGCGCCGGGTGCTGAGCCTGCTGCGCGGCAACGAGCCCTACAAGCACCACTGGCGTCCCCAGCCCGTCGTCAACCAGCGTTTTCTGCTGGCCCGGCGGCGGACGGCGCCGCTGCTGTCCGCCGCCGTCTGTGACGTGGCTGCCCGCAGCCGGGGCAAGATGCTGCTCGACCGGTTCCTCAGCTGGAGGGAACGCGGTGGCGGCAGACCGTGACCGGCCCGCCGCCACCTCCGGGTCAGCGGTCCGGCGACAACCGGTCGAGGCGCAGGCAGAGCTTCCCGCCGAGCCAGAACTCCACCCAGTCGCCCAGTTCCACGGGCGAGCAGCTCGGCGGCCGCACCGGCGTCGGGTCCGTCGGTTTGGGGGTCGGGGCCGTCGGCGGTTTGGGGGTCGGGTCCGTCGGCGGCTTGGGGGTCGGGTCCGTCGGCTTGGGCGTCGGGGTCGGATCGGTGCGGCCGGAAAGCACCGACCGGTAGATCTCGGAGGCCTCCGGGTTGTCGTCGCACTGCCACACGCCGTGCGGGCAGTAGTCGGTGAGCGTGTTGTACAGCGGTTTGTGCTCGTCCAGCCAGGCGAGCATGCGCTTCATGTAGGTCGCGTTGTCCCCGTTTCGGAAGAGCCCCCATTCAGGATAGGAAATCGGCTTTCCGTGCGCTTTCGCGAAGTCGACATGCGCTTGAAGCCCGTAGGGCTCCGATACCGCCTCGTCGAATGACTGTCCGCGCGGCTGGTCGTACGAATCCATGCCGATGACGTCGACCGTCTCGTCGCCCGGATAGCACTGGGTCCAGGGAATGGCGTCCCGGCCGCGGTTCGGAGTGAAGTCGAAGCGGAATTTCTGACCCGGCACCGCCCGCATGGCGGTGACGATCCTGTTCCAGTACTTCTTCCAGGCCTCCGGGTCCGGTCCGCAGCGATGGGTGTATGTGATGCCGTTCATTTCCCAGCCGAGCACGATGACGGTGTCGGGCACCCGCAGCTCGACGAGCCGCTCGGCCAGCTTGCGGAAGTGCTGGTCGAACGCTCCGGCCGCGCCGCGCCGCAGCAGACCGCGGACCTCCCGGTCCGAGACGTGCTCCTCGTTGCGCTCCAGCATGGGGACGTTGAGGACGAAGAGCCGGTCGGCCTCCTCCCGCCGCCAGTCCGCCCAGGCGTCGAGGAAGCCGGGCAGGCCCTCGATGTTGCTCCAGAGGTCGCCCGGCAGATACGTGTGCGCCACGCGCAGGTCGGCCCCGTCCAACCAGCGGCTCAGCTCGGCGATCCGGGCCACTCCGCGGGGCCCGTAGTCCAGGTAGGCGCCGAAGGCCGGGTTCTCGGGCTTTTCCGGCGGCGTGGGCTTCGGGGTCGTCCGCCCGGGAGCGGCCGACGCGCCCGCCTGTACGGGCGGCGGGGCCGGTGACTCGGCAGCTCCCCGTCCCACGGCGTGTCCCGTCCCGGACGCGAGGGCGGCCGAGGCGAGGAGTCCGGCGGTGAGTGAGCCGGCGACGCATGCCAGCCGTCTGCTCCTGGTCCGTTGCAGTGGGGCCATGTCCGCTCCTAGCGCTTCATTTCCACCGTCCACTGACAATCAGTCATATGAAGGGGAATTGCGCCAACCGAGGCCGGCCGCCGGGAAAACGCCCGATCACCCTCACGGGTGAGCAACCCGCACGGCTGAGCAATCAGAAGTGACCTCAGAAGAGACCTCAAGGGAATATGCCATGCCGTCCTTCGACATCCGCGTCCCCGCCGTGCTGCTGCGGATCGACCGGAATCCCTTTCACCACGGCACGCTGGGAGCCGTACGCTCGCTCGGCCGGGCCGGAATCGATGTGCACCTCGTCGCGGATTCCACCGGAAGTCCGGTGCGCCACTCCCGCTTCGTGTGCCGCACGCATCCGCCGCCCGCTCCCGGCGCCCCGCCCGCGGACATCGCCCTGGCATTGCGCCGAGTGGCGGCGCAGTTGGCCCGTCCCGCCGTACTGATCCCAATGGATGACGCGAGTGCCGTCGCGGTGGACCGGATACGGGGAGAGCTCGCGCCCCTCTTCCTGCTGCCCCTCGCTCCCACGGGCCTCGCCGAGCGCGTCGCGGACAAGGCGGAACTGGCCGCCGTGTGCGAGTCCGCGGGAATCCCGCACCCTGTGACGCTGGTCGCGGACAGTCCCGCGCAGGCGGCCGCGGCGGCCTGGCGGCTGGGGCTGCCGGTGGTGGCGAAGTGGAGCCGCCCCTGGTTGCTGCCCGCCGGTTCGGGTCTGCGCAGCACGATGGTGCTGGACTCCGCGCTGGAGGCCCGGACCCTGTGCCGTCGGGCCGAGGAGGCGGGCAGCCGGCTGCTGCTCCAGGCGTTCCTGCCGCCGGGACGGGACCGGGACTGGTTCTTCCACGGGTACGTGGACGGGTCCGGGGCGGTGTGCGGTGGCGGCCCGGGCCGCAAACAGCGGGCCTGGCCGCGCGGCGCGGGCCTGACCGCGGTGGGCCGCTGGACACCGAACCCGGCCGTTCAGGCGGCAGCCGAACGGCTGGTCGCGGCGCTCGGCTACCGCGGCATCCTCGACCTGGACTTCCGCCGCGACGGCTCGACCGGCGCGTACCACCTGCTCGACTTCAACCCGCGGCCCGGCGCGCAGTTCCGGCTGTTCGCCGACGGGGCGGGGCTCGACGTGGTGCGGGCACAGCATCTGGACCTGACCCACCGTCCGCTGCCACCGCCCGACCCCCGGCCGGGCCGGACCTTCGTGGTGGAGAACTACGCGCCGCTCACGGCCGCCCTCCGGGGTGGCACCGAGCGGGCCTGGCACGCCCGGGACGACCTCGCGCCCGGTATCGCCCTGTGGGTGCTGTGGTCCCGTCACCTGGGCCGGCGCATGGGCCGGCGTATGGGCCGGCCGCTCCTGGACCGCGTACGCCGGGCGGCCTCCGTGCCTACCGCCGACGCCCGGCTCGTGGAGCCGGCCACACCCCCTGATGTGCATCCCCTGTCCGACGACGAGAAAGCGAGCAGCCACTGATGTACGACCTACTGGTGGTGGGAGCCGGTCCCTACGGCCTGTCCATCGCCTCCCACGCCGCGGCGGCGGGCCTGAGCCTGCGCGTGTTCGGCCGGCCCATGGCGTCCTGGCGCGACCACATGCCCCGCGGCATGTTCCTCAAGTCCGAGCCGTGGGCGTCCAACCTGTCGGATCCCGAGGGCCGTCTGAGCCTGGCCGCCTACTGCGCGGAACAGGGGGTGGAGGCCCGGCACGGGGCGCCCATCCCGGTCGAGGTGTTCGCCTCGTACGGGCTGTGGTTCGCGCAGCACACGGTCCCGGAGGTGGACGAGCGCACGATCGCGCACGTCCGTCCCTGCCTGGGCGGTTTCGAGGCGACCACGCAGGACGGCCGATCCGTCCGCGCGAGGACGGTCGCACTGGCGGTCGGCGTCCTGCCCTTCACCGAAGTGCCCGCCACTCTGCGGGGGTTGGGGCCCGAGTACGTTTCGCACAGCAGCCATCACGGCGACCTGGACCGTTTCCTGGGCAAGGACGTCACGGTGATCGGCGGTGGGCAGGCCGCGCTGGAGACGGCGGCCCTGCTCGCCGAACAGGGCACCCGCGTCCGGATCGTGGCCCGGGCCCCCGGGCTCGCCTGGAACGACGTGCCGCCGCCCTGGGAGCGCCCGTGGTGGCAGTCGGCCCGCGCTCCGCACAGCGGCCTGGGCCCCGGCTGGCGCAACTGGTTCTACGCCGAACGCCCCGGTGCGTTCCGCCGCCTCCCCGGGCCCACCCGCGCCCGGATCGCCACCACGGCCCTCGGCCCCGCGGGTGCCTGGTGGATCCGTGACCGGGTCGAGCCGTCCGTCGACCTGCTGCTGGGCCACGAGATCGCGGCGGCGTACGCGTCCGGGGGCGGCGTACGCCTCGAAATGCTCGCTGCGACAGGAGAGTCGACGTCCCTGGACACCGAACACGTCATCGCCGCCACAGGCTTCAGGCCGACGCGGGAACGCCTGGGACTGCTGCCCCAGGACGTATGCGAAGGCCTGGCCGCGTCGCCCGACGGCTCTCCCCATGTGGGCCGGGAGTTCGAGTCGTCCTGGCCCGGTCTCTTCATGGCCGGCCTGGTCACGGCGTCCGGCTTCGGCCCCTCGATGCGTTTCGTGCACGGCGCCTCGTTCACGGCCCGGACCCTCGTGAGAGGGGTGCGGCGCCGGCTCCGTACGGGCCCGGCGCCGCTGCCCGTGCCCGGTGCGCGGGAGCGGCGCGGGGTGCTGGGGCCTGTCTGACTGCTTCCCGGCCCCGTTCAATCAGTCCCCCAGTTCCCAAAGTTCCCGCAGTTCCCGCAGTGACCGCGCGGGTGCCGGATGCCAGATGCCGGGTGCCGGATGCCGGATGCCTGGCGTGTGGTGCGTGGCGTCCGGCACCCGGGGCGTCACCAAGGCCGGGACGCGGCTCGGTTTCGTCGGTACAGGACCGCTCCACCGATCAGCAGACCTGCACCGGCGGCCGCAGCCGCAGGCATACCGCCGCTGCCGGTGTGCGCCAGCTCCGGGCGGGGACCCATGCCCGTGTCCGTACCTGCACCCGCACCCGCACCCGTGCCCGGAGAGGACGTGGACGGGTGCGTCGTGCGCGGCGAACCCGCGGTGGGCGGGACGACCGTCACCGGGGCTCGCTCGGTGGCCGGCTTCGTGGACGGGGGCCCGGCCGACGGGGACTCGTCGTCGCCGTAGCCCTTGGGGCCGTCATCGCCGTAGCCGCTCGGGGCGTCGTCGCCGTAGCCCTTCGGGCCGGTGTGCTGGGCGCACTCGTCGCCGAACCCGGGGTTCAGCAGGCCGATCACGTCCGCGATGTCGCTGCACGCGTCCGCCGGGGTCTCGGCGCCGTGGCCCCTGCCGGCGCCGGGCGACCCGTGCGAATCGCCGCGCGCGGAGGAGCCGCCGCCGTGGCGGCCGGATCCGTCACCGTGGCCCCAGCCATGAAGGTGAACCCAGCCATGCTCGTGGTCCCAGCCATGACCATGACCATGACCGTGATCCGAGCCATGCCCGTGGCCCGCGCCGTGGCCATGATCCGAGCCGTGGTCGTGATCCGAGCCGTGGTCGTCCGGGGCTCCACGGCGGAGTGCGTCCGGCTTTCTGTGCTTGCCCGTGGACGAGGCGCAGGAGTTGTCGGACGCCGGGTTGAGGCCGGCGATCACGTCCCCGGAGTTGCCGCACGCGTTCACGGGCACGTCCACCGGTGCCTGCAGGTCGTTGCCGGACAGCACACCGGGCGAGTCCGCTGCGACCCCGTTCACGTTCGAGTCGGCGAACGCAGGGGAGGCGTACAGGGACAAGATGCTCGTCGCGGCGGCGGCCGCGACCATTCCCTTGCTCAGGGTCTGTCGCAATCTCGTTGTCTTCTCTGCTGGTAGAAGTGGGAAAAGCCGGCCTTGGCACCGGGATGCGGTCCAAGGCCGGCGTAACTCAGCCGTTCGGCTGGTGTGCTATGACGTCAGTCGTTGGCGCACGTGTTGCCGAACGCCGGGTTCAGCGCGCCGATCACGTCGACCGTGTTGCCGCACACGTTGACAGGAATGTGGACGGGCACCTGGACCACATTGCCGGAGAGGACGCCGGGCGAGCCGACGGCGGCACCCTCGGCCTCGGCGCTGGCGAAGGCCGGGGCGGCCATGCCCATGGCCATGATCGCGCCGGCAATGACGACGGCACTCTTCTTACGGTTCACGTAGTTCCCTTTCTCTGCAGTCATGCCCATTGACGGCCGAAACCGGACGAGCACAGCCTGAACGGCTCGCACCATGACCTGCGGCTGTTGAACGATGAGGTGGGGAACGAAGAAACTACAGAAAGTGCGACTCTCCGGTATTTCACCCGAACGCCAGGAGAAGCCTTCGCGACGGCGGAATCAGCTGCCTGCGGCGCCGTTGCCCTAGCCCACCGGGATGCTGGCCAGGATGTGCGACAGGGGCTCGTCGCCCTTGGCCTGCGTGGAGTTCTCGCTGCACTGCTGGTCCTGCGGGGCCGACAGGACCGGCACGTCCTGCAGGACGGCGACCGGCACCCAGCCGACGATTGAGGCCAGGTTTCCCTTGGCCGGCAGGCCGACACACGGCTTGTTCAGTGAGCCCTGCACGATCTGGCCCTGGGGGCTCATCTTGCCGTGCGTCTTGGCGTTGCCGTAGATCTGTGCGGCCTTGTTGCCGTTGGCGGTGCTGACGCCGTCGCCGTTGCCGATGGCCAGCGCCTGCGTGGCGCCCGCCGCCGAGAAACCGACGACAGAAACGGCGACCGCCGCCGTGGCCATTGCCTTCTTGAGCATTTCTCCGGTCCTTTCCTGACAGATACGCATGTTCCTGCTCTCCATCAACCGGAGGCGGCGCGATTGGTTTCGAGGGGTCGCCCGGTTGGCCCATTCGATGTTCCGTAACGCACGGAACTCTTCGCACGCATGCGTCATACAAGTGGCTTTCTCGAATGGGCCATCGGGGTGAATTGGAGCAACTATGCGAGCCAGGGGCAGTTGTCCAGGTCGCTCCGGTGGACGGGGTTACTTCAGAAGGGACCAGCAAGTGATCAAGAAAGTTATGACTGCCGCGGCGATCGCCGCTTCCGTTGCAGGTGTCTCGGCTGCCGTCGCGCCCCAGGCGCTGGCCATCGGCAACGGTGACGGTGTCAGCACCGCCAATGGCAACAAGGCCGCACAGATCTACGGCAACCAGGCGACGTACGGCAACATGAGCCCGCAGATGGCGCTCATCCAGGGTTCGTTGAACAAGCCCTGCATCGGCCTGCCGGCCAAGGCCAACCTGGCCTCAATCGTCGGCGTGGTGCCGGTCACCGCCCTGCAGGACGTGCCGGTCCTGTCGGCCCCGCAGGACCAGCAGTGCAGCGAGAACTCCACGCAGGCCAAGGGCGACGAGCCCCTGTCGCACCTCCTGGCCAGCATCCCGGTTCTCTCGGGCAACGGCGCCGCAGGCAGCTGATTCCGCCGCGCTCCCAAGCGGGCCGCCGGCCTCCCCGGCGGCCCGCTGCCCCTGCCACAGCGACGGCGGCGCGCAGCTCCGGTCCCGAGGAAGGCCTGTGGGCCAATTGGGGCAAACCTCACAATCGCACCGTCCACCACACTGTTGACGCATATGCGGCTCCGTCACGGGGGCCACTCTCCGAAAGGGAACGAACATGAAGAAGCTGATGGCGACCGCGGCCATTGCCGCCTCTGTCGCCGGTCTGTCGGCTGCCGTCGCGCCTCAGGCGCTGGCCATCGGCAACGGCGACGGCGTCAGCACCGCCAACGGCAACGGCTCCGCCCAGACGTACGGGAACCAGGCCACGAAGGGCAAGATGAGCCCCCAGCTCTCGCTCGTGCAGGGCTCGCTGAACAAGCCGTGTGTCGGCCTGCCGGCCAAGGCGAACCTGGCTTCGCTCGTCGGCGTGGTACCGGTCACCGCCCTGCAGGACGTCCCGGTCCTGTCGGCCCCCCAGAACCAGCAGTGCACCGAGAACTCCACGCAGGCCAAGGGCGACGAGCCCCTGTCGCACCTCCTGGCCAGCATCCCGGTTCTCTCGGGCAACGGCGGCGCAGGCAGCTGATCTCCCCCAGCACCGCGAACGGCGGGTCACCCCTCGGGGGTGGCCCGCTGTTCCCGCGTGGGCACCGAGTTGCCGTGGAGCGCCTGGATTCAACAGGCTCGGGGATGTCGCCTCCACCCCTGGCGTCAAGCTCGGCCGGACCCGGGCCGATGAACGGATCATGACGTCGACGTACTCGCCCGCGTATCCCTCGTACCGCAGGACCCGTCCGCCCTTGTCCTCCGCCACGTGGCTGCCGCCTGGGTCCGGTCCCGGCATCGCGTGGGCGGACCGGCTGCGGGCGGCGGTGTGGCTCGTTCCCGCGCTCCTGGTGGCGTACGCGGGGTTCCGGCGGCGGTGGATGTCCGACGACGCCTACATCTACGTACGGACCGTGCGGCAGGTGCTGGCGGGGAACGGGCCCGTGTTCAACGCGGGTGAGCGGGTCGAGTCGTCGACCGGCACCCTGTGGCAGTGGCTGCTCGTCGGGGCCGGGGCGGCGGGGGTCGATCCGGCGTCGGCGGCGGTGTTCGGGGGGCTGCTGCTGACCGCCGCCGGGTTCGCGCTCGCGGGGATCGGCGCACTGCGCACGTACGGCGGGCGCGCGGCTGTTCCACTGGGATCGCTGGTCCTGCTCGGGCTGCCGCCCGTGTGGGACTTCGCCACCTCGGGTCTGGAGACGGGGCTCGCCACCTGCTGGATCGCCGGGGCATGGCTGGCGCTGACGGCACGGCCCGCCTCGCTCGTGACAGCGGTGGTCATCGGTCTCGGTCCGCTGGTGCGGCCCGATCTGGGGCTGGTGACCGTGGTGTTCCTGGGCGCCCAGTGGCTGCTCGTGCGGCCGTCGTGGCGGGGCGCGCTCGCGGGCATCGGGGCGGCGGGTGCGTTGCCGGCCGCGTACGAGGTCTTCCGGGCCGGGTACTACGGGCACCTGGTGCCGCTGCCCGCCGTGACGAAGGAGGCCTCGCGGAGCCTGTGGGGGCGGGGCCTCGCGTATCTGGGCGACTTCGCGCATCCCTATCTGCTGTGGGTGCCCGCGCTGTTCGTGGCGGCGGCCCTGCTGCCCGCACGCGGAACCCTTCGCGGACCCGGGGGTTTTCGCGGACCTGGAGGTCTGCCCAGGCCCGGGGCGGCGCGGCTCGTTCCCGCGCTCGCCCCCGTCGTCGCCGGGCTGCTGTGCTGGGTGTACGTGGTCAGGGTCGGCGGTGACTTCATGCACGGGCGCATGCTGCTGCCCGGTCTGCTGCTGATGCTGCTGCCCGTCTTCGCGGTTCCGGCGACCCGGGCGGGCGCGCTCGCCGCGGTCGGCGTCGGCCTGTGGGCGGTGGTCTGCGCCGGCTGGCTGCGGATTCCGTACGGCGGACAGATCGGGCCGGCGGGGATCGCCGACGAGCGCGGGGTGTACGTCCGCCACAACGCCGATCCCCATCCGGTGCGACACACCTTCGCGGGCGCTCCGCACCATCTGGAGTACGCCCGGAAGGTGCGGACGGCCCGGCACTCCGGGGCGCCGGCGCTGCTGTTCGGCAAGGACGCGCGGGTCGGCGCCGACTCGTCCGGTGTCACGGCGAGTTATGTGGTGCTGGGGTTCAACGGGGCCGTCGTCCCCCTGGACGGGGCCGCGCTCGACCCCATCGGGCTCGCCTACCCGGTGGCCGCGCACTCCGAGCGGGTCGGCCGGGGGAGGGTCGGGCACGACAAGCACCTGCCGGCCGCCTGGCTCGCCGCCGACCGGGGCGTACCCGGAGATCTGCCCGCCTGGACCGACCCGGCCCAGGTGAGCGCGGCTCGGCGGGCCCTGCGCTGCGGCGCGCTCGCCGAGCTGGACGCGGCCGTGCGGGGGCGGCTGACGCCGGGGCGTTTTCTGCGCAACGTCGCCGGGGCGTGGGAGCGCACGTCGTTCCGCTTCCCGACCGACCCCGTTCGGGCGGAGAGGGAACTGTGCGGCTGAGTGGGGCTTGTCACGCCCAGAAGTGCTGTACGGCGCCGCGGTGTGGCCCCGTCATCCGGCGTATGCCCCACACGGCGAGCCCCGCGGCCACCAGCGGTGCCACCCGTGCCCTGAGAATGCCGCTGCCGTCGCTGCCGATGCCGTGGCCGGGCAGCAGCCCCACCCGCAACGTCAGTTCGCGGTTCGCCACATCCCGGAGGAAGGAGCGCAGTTGGTCGACTGTCGAGTTCCCGGCCACGATCAGTTCCAGCGCGCGCCGGGCCGTCTGTTCCCGGGAGAAGACGTCGCGGGCCAGTTCCACCATGACGTCGGTCAGGGCGTCCTCGAAGACGCTCAGGGCGGAGAGCTCGGGGGCGATGCGGCGCACGGAGCCCTCGATGTTCGTGATGGACTTGCCGAGCATGCCGACCATGGGGCTGGTGCGGATGCCGCGTTGTGCGGCGCAGCGCAGGACGTCGGTGAGGGCGACGCCGAAGTCGAGGTCTTCCAGGGCGGCGGAGGCGATGAGCGGCACGAGCCGGGTCAGGTCCTGCTGGAAGCCGAGCAGGTCGGCGAACGGGGTGGTGCGGCCCATCTCGGTCCAGGCCGAAGCGAGGCCGCGGGCGTCGTTCTGGGCGAGGCTGGTGAGGGCCATGACGCCGAGTGAGCCGAGATTGCGGTCGATGCGGCCGACCATCCCCCAGTCGATGATGGTGGCACCGTGCTCGGGGTGGACGAAGATGTTGCCCGGGTGCGGGTCCGCGTGGAACATCCGCTCGACGAAGTAGCCCCGGTACATGAAGGAGAGCAGGTCGCTGCCGATCCTGTGGCGCTGTTTCGCCGAGAAGCCGGACAGGTCGGTGTGGCTGAGGGACGTGCCCGGGGCCATCGACTGGAGGAGGATCCGCGGCGTCGCCCGGTACACCTCCGGCACGTGGATGCCCTTGAAGCCCCTGGCCATGCGCCGCCCTTGGGCCATGTGCCGGGCCTCGGCCGTGAAGTCGAGTTCGGGCTTCATGCAGTCGAAGACGATCTGGAGCGTGGCCTCCACGTCCAGGACCGAGCCGATCCGTGGGACGGCGCGGCCCGCGAGCCTCGCGGCGCGCCGCAGTCGGGCCATGTCGGCGTAGACGCGTTCCCGTGTGCCGGGCCGCTGCACCTTCAGTACGGCTACTCGGCCGTCCGCGAGGACGACCCGGTACACCTGTGCGAGCGACGCCGAGCCCAGTGGCGCGTCCGTGTCGATGTCGCGGAACACCGAGCGCCAGTGCGGGCCCAGCTCCTCGTGGAGTACGGGCTCGAAGACCTGGAAGGGTTCCGTGTGGACCGCGTCCTGGAGGTGGGCCAGTTCGGTCAGTACGGCGTCGGAGACGACGTCGGAGCGCGTGGCGAGGATCTGGCCCACCTTCACCCAGAACGGGCCCAGCTGCTCGATCGTCTCCCGGATGCGGCGGGCCCTGCGCCGCTGCCCGGCCAGTGCGGACCGCTCGACGTCGATGCGTTCGCGCGAGGCCAGGATGTCGGAGACGAGCATCGTCATCAGCCGGGCCATCAGGAGATGGCGGCCCCGGCTCATGTCACCGTCCCGTCCCCCGGGGCGCCGAACAGGCCGCGCTGCGCCGGGAGACAGACCGCGATCACCTGGGCCACCACATCGAGCGTGCAGTCGGCGCCCGTCGTCTCGTGCCGCACCCGCAGCCGCTCACCGGCCTGCAACCGGGCCCGGAACTCCTCCGGGCCCACGATCTCCCCGCCGGCCCCGGTGTCTCTCAGCTGTCCGTCGCGGGTGCGCAGCAGGAAACTGAGCGGACGGGGGTCATCAGCTCCTGTCACAAGGGTTCCCTCCTCTCTCGGCGGTCCTCTCAGCGGCCGAACAGCCGCGCGCCCGCCTCGAAGTCCGCGCGGACGGTGAAGAACTGGGCCAGGGCGTCGAGGAACTCGGCCTTCGTGACCTGCCCGTCCCCGTCACTGTCGAGCTCGTGGAACGCCCGGCTGAGGTCGGCGGGGTGGAGCTTCGGGCCGAAGATCCTTCGGTACTCGGTCATGTCCAGGTGACCGCTGCCGTCGCCGTCCGCCGCGTCGAAGACCGCCTCCATGGCCGGAAGCAGTCCGTCTTGTACGTACGGTGACGCGTGGCCCCCGACCGGCAGCGTTCCGGTGACGAACTCGGCCCGGGAGACGCGGCCGTCGCCGTCCGTGTCGAGTGCGGACAACTGTGTCCACCAGGTGTCGAAGGCGTCGTAGACACACTGTTCCGCGCGGTCGGTCAGGTCGAGCGGCCAGCACACGCCGCGGGCCGTCGCGTACAGATCCTCCCGGGTGATGAAGCCGTCGCCGGTCTGGTCGAGGACGTCGTCGAAGAAGGCGGCCACCCGGGTGGGGCGGGAGAGCCCGGCGGCCCGGCGCGGCTTGGGCAGGGGGCGGCGAGCCGTGCGCGGTTCGAGCGGGCCACCCTCCAGGGCCGATGCCGCCAGCGGGAGGTACCGCAGACGGGTGGGCTGTCCGGCCAGGACCCAGCGGCCGGTGCGGTGCACCAGCCACGACACGGCCCGGTCGCGGCGGCCCGCCCGGAGCGCGAGCCGCCTGCGGTACGCGACCGGGAGATCGGCCCGCAGCACCGAGCCCATGACGGACCCGGCGACGGTCCGGGCGAAGTGCCACAGCGGCTGCGGGCACCGGGCGAGCCAGTCCGGCGCGGGCACGGTGGCGTAGAGGGTGCCCAGGAGGTGGCGGACCTCCGGGTTGTCCTCCAGCTCTTCGGCGATCACGGAGTTCCAGTGCGCGCGGCAGGCCGCCAGATCGCGGGGTACGGCACTGTCGGCGATGCCGAAGCAGACGGTGATCGTCCGCCACTCGTTCCACAACTGCGCCTCGGCGGCCGCGGACAGCGGCCTGCCGCCGAGGCGCTCCATCTCCACCATCGCGTCGAAGAGCGTGAGAGCGATCCAGAGTCGGCTCTCGTCGTGCAGTCCGCTGTAGGGGCGGCCCTGTTCGTCGATGCCGTTGATGTGCCGGTGCAGGCGGCGGATGCGCGCGAATTCCTTCTCGCGGGTGTTCTCGTCGCCGTAAGTGAGGCGTTGCAGGCTGTCCAGGGTGAGTTCGAGGCGGCGCAGCGGACGGGTGCGGTACGTGGAGTGCTGGGTCAGGGCCGCGCCCCCGGCGGGCAGGGCGGCCTCCAGGACCAGGGCCCGCCCGGTGACGAGCAGCATGCGCCTTTGCCCCAGTAACCTCCAGCACAGGGAGCCGGGGCCGGGCAGTTCGGGCATTCCCTGAGCGGGAGGGTGTTGGGGATGTTCACTCACGCAGTGCCTCCTGGCACATTCGCGGCCGCGCTGTTGCGGTGCCAGACGCAGACTCCCTACTCGCGGAACGCCGCAAACGTGAAGATGTCGACTTCCGCCCCGTACAACCCCATCGAGTGAAGCCGTCCTCGAATTCCCTTTTACGGCTGGCTGAGCGCTTGCGAACAAAATCTCCCGGGTAGACCGGGCTTGCCTACGACGACGCCACGCCACGCCACGGACGCACGGTCACACGCACGCACGCACGCACGCACGCAATGGACGGTCATGATCGACCCGCACATCATGGAAACCCTGAAGAGCACGAGCAGGACGTTCTTCCTCCCGATCATGTGCTTGGACGGGGAACTGAGAGACACCGTCGCGGTCTACTACCTCGCCAACCGCGCCCTCGACGAGATCGAGGACCACCCTGACCTGCCGCGCCGCTCCAAGGTCCGCCTGCTGCGCGGCGCGAGCCGCCTCCTCCAGCAGGAGACCTTCACTCCGGACGACGTCGACGCGCTCTTCCAGCCCCACCACGCACAACTGCCCCCGGTCACGCACCGCTTCCACGAGTGGGCTCTCCTCCTCCCGCCTGACGTGGCGCCGCGCCTGTGGGACTCCCTGGCAGCGCTCGCCGACCGCATGGCGGACTGGGTCGAGGCAGGCTTCCGTATCCACGACGAGGCCGGCCTCGACCGGTACACCTTCGCGGTGGCCGGTTCCATCGGCATCACGCTGTCCGACCTGTGGGCCCGGCACGCCGGGATCGTCACGTCGCAGTCCGGTGCCGCGGCCTTCGGCCGCGCGGTACAGGCCGCGAACGTGGCCTGGAACCACGACGACGACCTCACCCGCGGCGTCGACTTCTTCCCGCCCGGCTGGTCCGCCGACGACATGAGCCGCTACGCGCACCGCCACCTGCCCGCGGCGCGTTCCTACACCGATTCCATCCCCGCGGGTCCCATCAAGGACTTCTGCTCACTCACCCTCGACATCTGCGACACCACCCTCGCCGCCCTCAAGGAGGGAACCGCTCTGGACAGGGCGACCATCACCCGCCTCGCCGTCCAGTACGCCGTCCCCGTACAGGACGCCTAACCGTCGAGGGCTGCCGCCCGGTCGATGGTGTCCCAAGAGCCCGTACCGCGGCCGTTACCAGGCGTCTACGACACCACGTCCTTGCGGGCGAAACCGCGGAAGGCCAGGGCGAACAGCACCATCGCGTACGTGACGGAGACCGCCGTGCCCTGGATCATGCCGCCCCACTCCGGGGTGGGCTGTACCGCGTCGGCCCAGGCGAACTGCCAGTGCGCGGGCAGGAAGTGGCGCCAGTCCCCGAGGGCGGTGACCGCGTCCAGCACGTTTCCCACGATCGTCAGGCCGACCGCGCCTCCCACCGCGCCCAACGGGGCGTCGGTCTTCGTCGAGAGCCAGAACGCGAGCCCCGCGGTGACCAGTTGGGACGCGAAGATGAACGCGATCACGACCACCAGACGCTGGGCCGCCGTGCCCGCGGACAGGGTGCCGCCGGTCGGGATCTCCAGCGGGCCCCAGCCGTACGCGGCCGAGCCCACCACCAGCGCGACGACCGGCAGCAGCACCATCGCGGCGAGACTCAGACCGAGCGCGACCACGAGCTTGGACCACAGGAGGCGGGCCCTCGGTACGGGTGCCGCGAGGAGGTAGCGCAGGGAGGACCAGCTCGCCTCCGAGGCGATGGTGTCTCCGCAGAACAGCGCCACGGGGACGACCAGCAGGAAGCCCGCGGAGACGAAGAGGTTCGTCGCGGCGAAGTTGGCGCCCGACGCCGTCGCCGTGTCCATGAGAGTGACCCGGCCCTCGCGGCCGTCCGGCTGGCCGCCGATCGCGAAGGCCACGGCCAGCACGAAGGGCAGGGCGGCGAGGATCGCCCCCATGACCAGCGTGCGGCGCCGCTTCAGCTGACGCATCAGCTCGACCCGCAGCGGCAGCGTCCGCCCGGCCCGGTAGCCGTCCGCCACCTCGGCACGCTCTACAAGTGTGCTCACGCGGAGCCTCCGATCAGGGTCAGGAACGCGTCCTCCAGGCGACGGTGGGCGCCGAGGGAGGCCACCGGCACTTCGAGCCGGACCAGCTCCACGAGGAGCCGGGCGGCCGCCGCGGAGTCGTCGACGGCCACGGAGTCGTCGACGGCGGGCACGGCCGTGCCGGAGGCCGCTTCGTCCGCGGTGGCGGGCACGGTGCCGGGCACGGCAGCGGATACGGAGGCGGGCACGGCAGCGGACACGGGGGTGAGCACGGTTGCCGTCAGCCGTACCAGCAGTCCGCCGTCCGTCCGTACCGCGGACTCGACGCCCGGCAGTGCCGCCACCTTCTCCACCAGCGGGTCCGCGATGTCGGCCGCGAGGCCGACGAGGAGGGTGTCGCCCGAGCCGATGATCTCGTGGACCGGGCCGGCCTGGACGAGCCGGCCCCGGTCCATGACGACCAGGTGCGTGCAGGACTGCTCGACCTCGGCGAGGAGGTGGCTGGACACGATGACCGTACGGCCGGCCGCGGCGTAACGGATCATGACCTCGCGCATCTCACGGATCTGGGGCGGGTCCAGACCGTTCGTCGGTTCGTCGAGGATCAGCAGGTCCGGAAGGCCGAGCATCGCCTGGGCGATGGCGAGGCGCTGCCGCATGCCCTGGGAGTACGTGCGGACCGCGCGGGCCAGTGCGTCCCCGAGGCCCGCGATCTCCAGCGCCTCCTCCAGATGGGCGTCCTCGGACGGGCGCCCGGTGGCCTGCCAGTACAGGTCCAGGTTCTCCCGGCCGGACAGGTGCGGAAGGAAGCCCGCGCCCTCCACGAAGGCGCCGACCCGGGAGAGGACCGGCGCGCCCGGCCGGATCGCGTGCCCGAAGACACGGATCTCGCCGCCGTCGGGCTTGATGAGGCCCATGAGCATGCGCAGGGTCGTGGTCTTGCCCGCGCCGTTGGGCCCGAGCAGACCGAGGACCTGCCCCTTCTCCACACGGAACGACACGTCCCGTACCGCGTACCGGTCCGCCGACTTCGCGTACCGCTTGCTCAGGTCCGTGATCTGCAGCGGGACTTCGGCGAGCGCGGGGTCGGGCGGGGCCACGGCGGTCCGGCGGCGGCCCGTCACCAGCAGGGCCAGTGCGAGCAGCGCGCCGCCGGCCGGCAGCCACCACACCCAGGCGGGCAGCGTCGCGGCCTCGGTCGTCACGCCGGGCGCGGTCGGCACGGCGAGGTCGCTCTTCAGCGAGACCGTGTACGTGGCCGGGGTCATCGGGGACGCGTAGCCGAGGTCGGTGGAGGCGAGGACCAGGCGCAGCCGGTGGCCGTCCCGCACCTCGTGGTCGATGGCGGGCAGGGCGAGCCGGACGTCCTTGCCGTTGTCGCCGGTCGCGACCCGGACCGGGGCGACCAGCTGGGACGGCAGGACCCGCTGCCGGCCGCCGGGCCCGACGTCGTACACCTTGCCGAAGAGCACGGCCTCGCCGGTCGTCGACTTCACGTTCACCGTCACGGTGGGCGAACCGGTGATCCGCAGGTCCTTGGTCACGGCCTTGGACTCGAACCGCGCGAACTGCCCGGGGAAGTCGAGCGACACGCCGACGCCGAGCGAGGACAGCTGGGAGAGGCCGCCGGCGCCGCCGAGACCGGGGAGGGCCGAGACGCCGGGCGGACTGGCACCCGCCGGGTTGGAGAACTTCTGCTCGCGCCCGCTCAGCGCCACCTTGCGGTCGCCGCCGGTCAGGCCCGGATAGGTGTCCCCGTCGGCGCCCCGCAACTGGGCACCGCCGTCGGTCGAGTCGATGCCACCGGTGCGGGTGACCCGGAACGCGGGCCCCGTGTCGGCGTGCCGGTCGTCCTTCAGGTAGCGGTCGAACCAGGAGTTCACGCGTGCGTGCACGCGGTCAGCCTCCAGGTCGCCGCCGTCGTGTCCGCCGGCGATCCAGTCGACGTCCACCGGGGCGCCGTTGGCCCGGACGGCTTTGGCGATCTTGTCGGCATGGTCGAGCGGGAAGAGCGAGTCGGTCTGGCCCTGCGTGATGAGCGTGGGCACCTTGATGCGGTCGCCGACGGCGGAGGGGCTGCGCTCCTCCAGCAGCTGCACGGCCTTCGCGTCGGGCTTTCCGGACTCGGCGACCCGCTCGTACATCTCGCACAGCCGGGCCTCGAACGTGGTGCAGCCGCCACCGGAGTTTATGAACATCCCGGCCCACAGCTTCTTGAGGACGCCGTTCGGGAACAGCGCGTCCGCGAGGTTCCAGTAGGTGATCGCCGGGGCTATGGCGTCGACCCGCTGGTCGTAACCGGCCGCGAGGAGCGAGACCGCGCCGCCGTACGAGGCACCGGTGACGCCGACCCGGGGGTCGCCGTCCTTGTCCAGTTCGACCTCGGGACGCTCGGCGAGCCAGTCGATCAGCCGGGAGACGTCGGCGACCTCGCCCTTCGGGTCGTTCAGGCCGATCTTGCCCGTGGATCTGCCGAAACTGCGCGACGACCAGGTCAGCACCGCGTACCCGTCGCGGGCGAGGTCCTCCGCCTGCGCGCGTACGTCGTCCTTGCTGCCGCCGAAGCCGTGCGTCAGCAGCACGGCGGGCCGACGCGCGGAGGAACCGGAGGAGCCGGAGGTGAAGTACGACGTGTCGATCTTCACCCCGTCCGCCGTGGGGAGAACCCGGTCGGCGCGGTGCACCGCGGGTGTCCCGTCGGAGGCGGCCGCGGTCCAGGTCCCGGCGCCGGCGAGCACGACGACGACGGCCGCGGCGGCGATCCACCGTCGCGGCCCTCGCAACCACCGTCGCGGCGCTGGCGCCGCGGGCATTCGAAGATCCATGCCCCCCACGGTACGGGCGGTCACCGACAACCGCTGCAGCCACCGGTCGGAACCCCGCAACCTCCCTGCGGCGTACGTGACCCTCCCGGTGTACCGCGTCCGCTGTACACCGGAAGGAGAGTCCGGTCGGTTCCGTCGTCGGCCGGGGGCGGCCTCAGTGGTTGCGGGGGAACCCGAGGTCGACGCCCGCCGGGGCCTCCGACGGGTCCGGCCAGCGGGTCGTGACGACCTTGCCCCGGGTGTAGAAGTGCGTGCCGTCGTTGCCGTAGATGTGGTGGTCCCCGAAGAGGGAGTCCTTCCAGCCTCCGAAGGAGTGGTAGCCCACCGGGACCGGGATCGGCACGTTCACGCCGACCATGCCCGCCTCGATCTCCAGCTGGAAGCGGCGGGCCGCGCCACCGTCCCGGGTGAAGATCGCGGTGCCGTTGCCGAAGGGCGAGGCGTTGATGAGGGCGACACCCTCGTCGTAGGTGTCGACGCGCAGCACGCACAGCACCGGGCCGAAGATCTCGTCCCGGTAGGCGTCCGAGTCGACCGGCACCCTGTCGAGCAGCGAGAGCCCGATCCAGTGGCCGTCCTCATGGCCCTCGACCGTGAGGCCGGTTCCGTCCAGAACGACCTCGGAGCCCTGGGCGGCGGCGCCCGTCACGTACGAGGCGACCTTGTCGCGGTGGGCGGCGGTGATCAGCGGGCCCATCTCGGAGGCCGGGTCGTTGCCGGGGCCGATCTTGATCTTCGCGGCGCGCTCGCGGATCTTGCCGACCAGCTCGTCACCGACCGCGCCGACCGCGACGACGGCCGAGATGGCCATGCAGCGCTCGCCCGCCGAACCGTAGGCGGCGGAGACGGCCGCGTCCGCCGCCGCGTCCAGGTCGGCGTCCGGGAGGACCAGCATGTGGTTCTTGGCCCCGCCGAGGGCCTGGACCCGCTTGCCGTTGGCGGAGGCGGTGGTGTGGATGTGGCGGGCGATCGGGGTCGAGCCGACGAAGGAGACCGCCTTGACGTCCGGGTGTTCGAGGAGGCGGTCGACGGCGACCTTGTCCCCGTTGACGACGTTGAAGACGCCGTCCGGCAGGCCCGCCTCCGCGAGCAGCTCGGCGAGTTTCAGGGACGCCGACGGGTCCTTCTCGCTCGGCTTCAGTACGAAGGTGTTGCCGCACGCGATGGCCAGCGGGAACATCCACATCGGCACCATCGCCGGGAAGTTGAACGGCGTGATGCCCGCGACGACACCGAGCGGCTGGCGGATCGAGGCCACGTCGACCCGGGAGGCCACCTCGGTCGACAGCTCGCCCTTCAGCTGCACGGTGATCCCGCACGCCAGGTCGACGATCTCCAGGCCGCGCGCGACCTCGCCGAGCGCGTCCGAGTGCACCTTGCCGTGCTCGGCGGTGATCAACTCGGCGATCTCGTCGCGGTGGGCGTCGAGCAGCGCGCGGAACCTGAAAAGGATCGTGGACCGCTTGGCGAGCGAGGCGGTGCCCCAGGTCGCGTAGGCGCCCTTCGCGGCGGCGACCGCGGCGTCGACCTCGTCGACGCTCGCGAAGGCAACCTTCGTGGTGACCGCGCCGGTCGCGGGGTCGGTGACCGGCCCGTACGAACCCGACGTGCCTTCGACGGCCTTGCCGCCGATCCAGTGGTTGACGATCTTCGTCGTGCCGGACGTCGTGTCAGTCGTCGTGCCAGTCGTCATGCCTGAGAACTCCTTCACAGATGGCGGCGCCGGGTGGCGGCCAGCCGTTCGTACAGCTCGCGCGCCTTGACCGCCGACGGTCGGGTCGAGGTCTCGGCCACAGGAACATCCCACCAGGCCTGCGCCGGGGGCGCGCCCGACACTGTGTCTGCCGTTTCGGTCTCCACGTAGACACAAGTGGGAGTGTCGGCGGCCCGTGCCTCGGCGAGGGCCGCCCGCAGGTCGCTCACGGTCTTCGCGCGCAGGACCCGCATACCGAGGCTCGCCGCGTTGGCGGCCAGGTCGACGGGCAGCGGGCGCCCCGTGTACGTACCGTCCTCGGCCCGGTGGCGGTAGGCGGTGGCGAACCGCTCGCCGCCGACCGTCTCGGAGAGTCCGCCGATGGAGGCGTATCCGTGGTTCTGCAGGATCACGACCTTGATCGCGATCCCCTCCTGCACGGCGGTGACGATCTCGGTCGGCATCATCAGATACGTGCCGTCGCCGACCAGCGCCCACACGGGCCGGTCCGGGGCCGCCAGCCGTACGCCGATCGCGGCCGGGATCTCGTAGCCCATGCAGGAGTAGCCGTACTCGACGTGGTACTGGTCGCGGGACCGGGCGCGCCAGAGTTTGTGCAGGTCGCCGGGGAGGGATCCGGCCGCGTTGATGATGATGTCGTCGCCGGTGACCAGTTCGTCGAGCACGCCGAGGACCTGTGGCTGGGTGGGCCGGGTGTCGGGGTCCTCCGCCTCGTACGCCGCGTCGACGCGGTACTCCCAGCGCTCCTTGTCGTCGGTGTACTCGGTGACGTACGCGGGTTCGGCGCGGTGGCCGCGCGGGGCGAGGGCCGCGGTGAGGGCTTCCAGTGCCGTGCGCGCGTCTGCGACCAGGGGCTGCCCGGCGAGCTTGTGCCCGTCGAAGGAGGCGATGTTGACGTTCAGGAAGCGGACGCCCTGGGCGCTGAACAGGGTGCCGGAGGCGGTGGTGAAGTCGGTGTAGCGGGTGCCGACCCCGATCACCAGGTCGGCGGTGCGGGCGAGTTCGCAGGCGGTCGCCGTGCCGGTGTGCCCGATGCCGCCCACGTCCGCCGGGTGGTCCCAGGCGAGCGAGCCCTTGCCGGCCTGTGTGGAGGCCACCGGGATACGGGTGAGGTCGGCGAACTCCCTGAGCGCGTCCTCGGCCTCGCTGTGGTGGACTCCGCCGCCCGCGACGAGCAGGGGGCGCCGGGCGGCCCGTACGGCCCGTACCGCGGCGGCCAGTTCCTCGGGGTCGGCGACCGGACGGCGTACGGCCCAGACGCGCTCGGCGAAGAACTCGCCGGGCCAGTCGAAGGCCTCCGCCTGCACGTCCTGCGGGAGCGCGAGCGTGACGGCGCCCGTGTCGAGGGGGTCGGCGAGCACGCGCATCGCCTGGAGGGCGGCCGGGATCAGGGCCTCGGGCCGGGTGATCCGGTCGAAGTACTTCGACACCGGGCGCAGGCAGTCGTTGACCGACACATCGCCCGCGTACGCGACTTCGAGCTGCTGGAGGACCGGGTCCGCGGGGCGGGTCGCGAAGACGTCACCGGGGAGGAGGAGCACGGGGAGGTGGTTGATCGTGGCGAGGGCGGCACCGGTGACGAGGTTGGTGGCGCCGGGACCGACGGACGTGGTGACGGCCTGCACGGAAAGGCGGTTGGACTGGCGCGCGTAGCCGACGGCCGCGTGCACCATGGACTGCTCGTTACGGCCCTGGTGGTACGGCATGTCGCCGCCGTACTCCAGGAGCGCCTGCCCGAGCCCGGCGACGTTGCCGTGGCCGAAGATGCCCCAGGTGGCGTTGATCAGGCGGCGCCGTACGCCGTCGCGCTCGGTGTACTGGGCGGCGAGAAAGCGCACCAGCGCCTGCGCGACCGTCAGCCTTGTCGTCGTTGACGTCGGCTCTGTCATCGGTAGCCCTCTGCGTTCTCTACGTGGCACGGGTGGAATCACGGGTCGAAGCTGATCCGCCACGTCATACGTCTGAACGGGCCTTACGTCTCTACGGCCCGCCCACCAATCCGTTCTACGGCCCGCCCACCAATCCGTCGCGCCTGTCGTGCCGGTCGTGACTGGCGCGGCCGTCGTGACTGGCGCGTCGGTCGCGCCCGGCGTGCCCGTCGCGCACATCCGGTGACGGGAACCTCCGGCGCGGAGCCGTAGCGGGCGGGGAGTCGTCGCTCGCACTTCGCTCCTGCCAGGGCGAAGCGGACTTCCGCGCCGGAGGCGATCTGTGCCCGGGCGTCACGGGGGCGTACGCGAAGTCGGTGGCTTCGGCGAACGCACTGTCCCTGCCCGGGAGTTCAAACACTTTGCCCTCTTTATTCCCCTCTGCGCGCACCGTACAACCGCCGCCACGGCATCGCCGCCGAGCAGAACGGCCGGAAGGGCGGAGGTCTCTCCACGACACGGGCCATGTCATCGAGTTCCCTTCGCAATCGGTTGGCCCCAGGTCTAGCCGCGCCGACAGAGCCCTGTCAATTGGTTGTCCGGACATTCGGACCAGGCCTTGACACCTCTCCCCGGCCGCCCCGAAGCTGACGCCCATGACGTCGTTGCCACCCCAGTCATCGCCCCAGTCATCACCTGCGTCCTCACTGTCGCGCATCCGGATCGGTTCGGCGCCCGACTCCTGGGGCGTGTGGTTCCCCGACGATCCCCAGCAGGTCCCCTGGCAGCGCTTCCTCGACGAGGTCGCCGAGTCCGGATACGAGTGGATCGAGCTGGGCCCGTACGGCTACCTGCCGAGCGAGCCGGCCGTCCTCGCGGACGAGACCGCGCGCCGGAACCTGCAGGTCTCGGCCGGCACGGTCTTCACCGGCCTGCACCACGGCCCTGACGTGTGGGACGCCACCTGGTCACATGTCGCGGACATCGCCGCGCTCACGCAGGCGATGGGCGCCGAGCACCTTGTCGTCATCCCGTCGTTCTGGCGCGACGACAAGACGGGCCAGGTGCTGGAGTCCGACACGCTCACCCCCGAGCAGTGGCGCCACCTCACCAGCCAGACCGAACGGCTCGGGCACGAGGTGCGCGAGCGCTACGGGCTGAAAATCGTCGTTCACCCGCACGCGGACACCCACATCGACAGCGAGGAGAACGTGACGCGTTTCCTCGACGGCACGGACTCGTCGCTCGTGTCGCTGTGCCTGGACACCGGTCACTACGCCTACTGCGGCGGCGACAGCGTCAAGCTCATCGAGACGTACGGGGAGCGGATCGGGTACCTGCACCTCAAGCAGGTGGATCCGGAGATCCTCGCCGACGTACGGGCGAACGAGGTGCCGTTCGGGCCCGCGGTGGGCCGGGGCGTGATGGTCGAGCCGCCGGCCGGAGTGCCGGCGCTGGAGCCCGTGCTCGCCGCGGCGCAGCGGCTGGACGTGGAGCTGTTCGCCATCGTCGAGCAGGACATGTACCCCTGCCCGCCGGACAAGCCGTTTCCGATCGCCCAGCGGACCCGGAAGTTCCTCCGCTCCTGCGGGGCGTAGGCGCCGGGCCCGGCACGGAGGGGCGTTCCCGTCTGCGGGGCTGTGGGGGCTCGCGCCCTCAGGGGGCGCCCCGCAGGCGCGCCCCCTGAGTGGTCGTCGGCCCCTCCGGCACGTAAGACGTCCGGTGCGCAAGGCGTCCGGTACGTAAGACGTCCGGTGCGTATGCGTCACTCGTGTCACAAAAGACCTCTCCCTGTCACACATGTCCCGCGTACGCGGCTCTTGCGTCACACCCGCGCGACAGGCCCTACCGCACCGTCACGCTGTGTCGTTCACCGAGCACAGGATTGTGATCGCCAGCGCAGTGCCCGGCTCCCCCGACGGCCGCCCCCGGCCGCGCCGCGGCGCGCGCGGGGAGGTGCTACTCATGACCGACCAAAGGCTCTGGTCGTACAAAGAGATCGCGGCGCACATCAAGGTGCAGCCGGACACGGTGCGGTCCTACCGCAAACACGGACTGCTGCCCCCGCCCGACCACGTGGAGGGCGGCAAGCCTTACTGGTACGCCGACACCGTCCGCACCTGGGTCGCCGCCAGGCCCGGCAACAGAGGCCGCCGGGGCGGCTGACCACCCCCGGGCGCCCCCACCCCCCTCCGCTCCTCCGTCCCTCCGTCCTTCCGTCCCGTCGACCGTCCGTTTCGAGCATGGGTCCCGTACGACCACCGTGCGGGGCCCACCGCCATGTCCGCCCGCGGTGGCCGGGTTCGTGACCTTCACGCCCAGGGTTCGACGATCGTGACGCCCGCTCCCGGCGCCGCCCCCATCGCCGCCAGCGCGGCGGGCGCCGCCTCCAGGGGAATCGTGGACGTCACCAGGAGGTCGGGGCGCAACAGCCCGGCCCGTACGGCCTCCAGCATCGGCGGGTAGGCGTGCGCGGGCATCCCGTGGCTGCCGAGGAGTTCGAGTTCGAGTCCGATCACGCGGGACATCGGTACCGCGGGATCCTCGGGCAGCAGGCCCACCTGGACGTGCCGGCCGCGGCGGCGCAGGCTGCCGACCGACGCCGCACAGGTGACCGGTGAGCCGAGGGCGTCGAGCGAGAGATGGGCTCCGCCGCCGGTCAGGTCCCGGACCGCCGCCGCCGCGTCGTCGGCCCGTGACGCGTCCACACAGTGCGCGGCGCCGAACCGCCGTGCCAGGTCCAGCGCCCGCGGCGAGAGGTCGACCGCGACGACCCGCGCCCCGGCGGCCGCGGCGATCATCACGGCGGACAGCCCGACGCCTCCGCAGCCGTACACGGCCACCCACTCCCCCGGCGCCGCCCGCCCCTGCGCCACCACCGCGCGGAACGCCGTGGCGAACCGGCAGCCCAGTGAGGCCGACGTCCCGAAGGACAGCTCGTCCGGCACGGCGACGAGGTTCACGTCGGCGTGGTCCAGGGCGACGTACTCGGCGAAGGATCCCCAGTGCGTGAACCCCGGCTGGGTCTGCCGCTCGCACACCTGCTGGTCGCCCGCCGCGCAGGAGGCGCAGCTTCCGCAGGCGCAGACGAAGGGCACCGTGACGCGGTCGCCGGGGCGGTGGCGGGTCACCAGGCCGCCCACCGCCTCGACGGTTCCGGCGAGTTCGTGTCCGGGCACGTGCGGCAGCGTGATGTCCGGATCGTGGCCCTGCCAGCCGTGCCAGTCGCTGCGGCACAGTCCGGTGGCCTCGACCCGCACCACCACCCCGTGCGGCGCGGGCGCCGGGTCCGGTACCTCCCGCACGTCGGCCTGCTCCCCGTACCGCTCGAACACCACTGCCCGCATGTCCTTCGCCCTTCCGTCGTCGATCACCGCCGTAGACCGAAGGGTGCATCGCGACCCCTTCTGCTAGGTGTACCCCCTAGGGGTATAGTCTGGGTACTGTGAAAGCCCGTGGGCCACACACACCCCACGGCACAACGCACCCGTACGCATCCGTACGCGCCCATGGGCGCCGCACACGCACCCTCATACGTCTCGACGAGGAGCAACGACATGAACGCCCAGGCCGACACCCCCGGCTCCGTCACCAGCGTCTACCAGGTGAGCGGGATGAGCTGCGGCCACTGTGAGGGATCGGTCTCCGGCGAGATCTCCGAGATCGCCGGTGTCACCTCGGTGAAGGCCGTCGCCTCCACCGGCGAGGTGACCGTGGTCTCCGCCGCCCCGCTCGACGAGGAGGCCGTGCGCGCCGCCGTCGACGAGGCTGGCTTCGAGCTCGCCGGCAAGGCCTGACGCACGGACATGACCAGCACCACCGCAGCGACCGCAGCTACCACCGGGACCGACGCGCCAGCGCAGGTCGAGCTGACCATCGGCGGGATGACCTGCGCCTCCTGCGCGGCCCGGGTGGAGAAGAAGCTCAACCGCATGGACGGTGTCACCGCCACGGTGAACTACGCGACGGAGAAGGCGAAGGTCTCGTACGCGGACGGGGTGCGGGTCGACGACCTGATCGCCACCGTGGTGAAGACGGGCTACACGGCCGAGGAACCCCCGCCGCCACCGCCCCCCGGCCCCGCAGGCGACGAGAGCGGGTCCGGCACGGACCGGGCGGCCGACAAGCACGACACCGAGCTGGCCGCGCTGCGCGAACGCCTCGTCGTCACCGCGCTCCTCGCCACCCCCGTCGTCCTGCTCTCGATGATTCCGGCGCTCCAGTTCGACAACTGGCAGTGGCTCGCGCTGACGCTCGCCGCGCCGGTCGTCGTCTGGGGCGGACTGCCCTTCCACCGGGCGGCGTTCACGAACGCCCGGCACGGCGCCGCCACCATGGACACGCTCATCTCGACCGGCACGCTGGCCGCATTCGGCTGGTCCCTGTGGGCGCTGTTCTGGGGCGACGCGGGAATGGAGGGCATGCGGGACGAGGGCTTCTCCCTCACCGTCTCCCGCGCGCAGGGCTCCTCGGCGATCTACCTCGAAGTCGCCGCCGGGGTCGTGGCCCTCATCCTCCTCGGCCGTTATCTGGAGGCCCGCTCCAAGCGCCGGGCGGGCGCCGCCCTGCGCTCCCTCATGGAACTGGGCGCCAAGGACGTCTCCGTCGTACGGGGCGGCCGTGAGGTCCGCGTTCCGGTGGCCGCGCTGGCCGTGGGCGACCGCTTCGTCGTACGGCCCGGCGAGAAGGTCGCCACCGACGGCACCGTCGTCGAGGGGACCTCGGCGGTCGACGCGTCGATGCTGACGGGCGAGTCGGTGCCGGTGGACGTGACGGTGGGCTCGGCCGTCACGGGGGCGACCGTGAACGCCGGCGGGCGGCTGCTCGTCGAGGCGACCCGGGTCGGCGCCGGCACCCAGCTCGCCCGGATGGCGCGGCTCGTGGAGGACGCCCAGAACGGCAAGGCCCAGGTGCAGCGCCTCGCCGACCGGATCTCCGGGATCTTCGTACCCGTCGTGCTGCTGATCGCGGCCGGCACCTTCGGGGTCTGGCTCGGCGTCACCGGCGACACGGCCGCCGCGTTCACCGCAGCCGTCGCCGTGCTGATCATCGCCTGCCCGTGCGCCCTGGGCCTCGCCACCCCGACCGCCCTCATGGTCGGCACCGGCCGCGGCGCCCAGCTCGGCATCCTCATCAAGGGCCCCGAGGTCCTGGAGTCCACCCGCCGCGTCGACACGGTCGTCCTGGACAAGACCGGAACGGTGACGACCGGCCGCATGACCCTCCAGGAGGTGTACGCGGCCGACGGCACCGAGGAGGAGCGGGTACTGCGGCTCGCGGGCGCCCTGGAGCACGCCTCGGAGCATCCCGTCGCCCGGGCCGTCGCGGCGGGCGCGGAGGAACGGATCGGGGCCCTGCCGACCGTGGACGGCTTCGAGAACGTCCCCGGACTCGGCGTCCGCGGCACGGTCGAGGGCCACGCGGTGCTCGTGGGCCGGGCCCGCCTGCTCGCGGACGCCGGGATCCTGCTGCCCGACGAGCTGGTCGCGTTCCGGACGCGGGCCGAGGAGGAGGGGCGTACCACCGTGGCCGTCGCCTGGGACGGAGCCGCCCACGGGGTCGTCACCGTCGCCGACGCGGTCAGGGAGACCAGCGCGGAGGCGGTCCGCGCGCTGCGCGCCCTGGGGCTCACCCCGATCCTGCTGACCGGGGACAACCGGGCCGTCGCCGCGTCCGTGGCCCGCTCGGTCGGCATCGACCCGGCCGATGTACTGGCCGAGGTGCTGCCGGAGGACAAGGTCGACGTGATCAGGCGGCTGCGCGCCGAGGGGCGGACCGTGGCGATGGTGGGCGACGGCGTCAACGACGCGGCGGCGCTCGCCACCGCCGACCTCGGCCTCGCGATGGGCACCGGGACGGACGCGGCGATCGAGGCGAGCGACCTGACACTCGTACGGGGGGATCTGCGGGCGGCCTCGGACGCGATCCGGCTGTCGCGGAAGACCCTCTCCACGATCAAGGGAAACCTCGTGTGGGCCTTCGGCTACAACGTGGCGGCGCTTCCGCTCGCCGCGGCGGGATTGCTGAACCCGATGATCGCGGGCGCCGCCATGGCGTTCTCCTCCGTGTTCGTGGTGACGAACAGCCTGCGTCTCAGGGCATTTTCATGACGAAGAGGTAGGAGTCCCCTAGAGTCCGGCACACCTCTTCACATAAGCTCTTCACAAGGCTCGCGCATCATCCTTACGCTAGGACCCCGATAGTCGTATCGGGGCTCTTGTGTATCTTCAGGACAAATGCAAGAGACGCAGGTCACAGTGCTGTGAACGTAACCATCAAAGGGGTTCGTGAGTCTAAGTTGACGATGTCAGACGCGTCTTGGGGGGCGTTTCTGACATCTGGGGACGTCTTGGGGGACGTTCTCGGAACTGCGTTGCCGGGGCGCGTACAGCGGGGAGCTTTGAGCGGCCCTCCCGTACGTACGGGTCCCGGCACACCGCACCGGAGCACGGCGAGTTCTGCTCGTTTTGCTCGCAGCGTTTCAGGCGCTGCCTTCAGACGCCCGGCCGGATCCCGTGGGGGGAATCCGCACCGGGACATGGAAGGCGCCCCGACTCCGGCCCGTGGGGGGACCGGCAGCGGGGCGCCTTCTTTAATTGCCTGACGGGGCTGTCTTGCGAGGGCTGCCTTGTGGGGCTCTGCCTGTGACAGGGCGCTGGGTTCGCCTCGGGGGCGCAGGCCCCGGTGAGGTGCCTGCGCCCCCGAGGGGCGCGGGGAACCGCGCGACCGGCCCCCGCTCGCCCGCAGCCGGAGAACCGCCGACCGCGCGGAGCGCCTACCGCTCCTCGACCGGGGCGAAGTCCCGCTCGACCACGCCCGTGTAGATCTGGCGCGGGCGGCCGATGCGCGAACCCGGCTCCTTGATCATCTCGTGCCACTGGGCGATCCAGCCCGGCAGCCGGCCGAGGGCGAACAGGACCGTGAACATCTCGGTCGGGAAGCCCATGGCCCGGTAGATCAGGCCCGTGTAGAAGTCGACGTTCGGGTAGAGGTTGCGCGAGACGAAGTAGTCGTCGGAGAGCGCGTGCTCCTCCAGCTTGAGCGCGATGTCCAGCAGTTCGTCGGACTTGCCGAGAGCCGAGAGGACGTCGTGCGCGGCAGCCTTGATGATCTTGGCGCGCGGGTCGAAGGACTTGTACACCCGGTGGCCGAAGCCCATCAGGCGGACGCCGTCCTCCTTGTTCTTCACCTTGCGGATGAAGGAGTCGACGTCGCCGCCGTTGGCCTTGATGCCTTCCAGCATCTCCAGCACGGACTGGTTGGCGCCGCCGTGCAGGGGGCCCCAGAGGGCGCTGATGCCGGCGGAGATCGAGGCGAACATGTTCGCCTGCGACGAGCCCACCAGACGGACGGTGGAGGTCGAACAGTTCTGCTCGTGGTCCGCGTGCAGGATGAGCAGCTTGTCGAGCGCCGAGACGACGACCGGGTCGGGCTCGTACTCCTGCGCCGGGACCGAGAAGGTCATGCGCAGGAAGTTCTCGACGTACCCGAGGTCGTTGCGCGGGTAGACGAAGGGGTGACCGATCGACTTCTTGTACGCGTACGCCGCGATCGTCGGAAGCTTGGCGAGCAGCCTGATCGTCGAGAGATGGCGCTGCTTCTCGTCGAACGGGTTGTGGCTGTCCTGGTAGAACGTCGACAGCGCGGAGACCACCGACGACAGCATGGCCATCGGGTGGGCGTCACGGGGGAAGCCCTGGAAGAACCGCTTGACGTCCTCGTGCAGCAGGGTGTGCTGCGTGATCTCGGTCTGGAAGGTGGAGAGCTCGTCGACCGTGGGCAGCTCACCGTTGATCAGCAGGGAGGCCACCTCAAGGAAGGTGGAGCTCTCGGCAAGCTGCTCGATCGGATAACCGCGGTAGCGGAGGATGCCCTGCTCACCGTCGAGATAGGTGATGGCGGATTTATAGGCGGCGGTATTCCCGTAACCGCTGTCCAGCGTCACCAGACCGGTCTGGGCGCGGAGCTTCCCGATGTCGAAGCCCTTGTCGCCGACGGTGCTGTCGATCACCGGGTAGGTGTACTCGCCGTCGCCGTACCGCAGTACTACAGAGTTGTCGCTCACGTCATCCCTCACCGACGTTGTGCCTCTTCTTCGAGGTGCCCTGACTGTCTCTACCATCCCCCATTTGGCGCAGGAGAGTGCACTCGGGGTCGACCATTGGGCCTATTGGCGGCACTGAGTGCCGCCAACCTGTTCATCCTGCCCGCTTCCTCCGCCGTACGAAAGTGCCGTGTGACGTTTCCGACTCATTTGATCGATCATTTTTTCCGCTGCGGCCGGCGAGGGCAGGCCGCGCTCACGCGGCGGAGCCGCGGGCGGACTCAGCGCTGCGAGCGGCCTCGGTGCCGCAGGTGGACTCAGGGCCGAAGGCGACCTCAGGGCCGAAGGTGGACTCAGTCCGGTAGGCGGCCGCCTGCCAGGCGGAAGTCCAGGGCCGTGCACCGCCGCCCGGCGGAGACCGTGCGGACCGCCTGTCCGATGGCCTTGCGCGAACCGACCAGCACCACCAGTTTCTTCGCCCGCGTGACCGCCGTGTAGAGGAGATTGCGCTGCAGCATCATCCACGCACTCGTGGTGACCGGGATGACCACCGCCGGATACTCGCTCCCCTGGGAGCGGTGGATCGTCACCGCATACGCGTGGGCCAGCTCATCCAGCTCGTCGAACTCGTACGGCACCTCCTCGTCCTCGTCCGTCAGGACCGTGAGGCGCTGATCGTCGAGGTTCAGCGAGGTCACCACCCCCACCGTGCCGTTGAAGACGCCGTTCTCGCCCTTCTCGTAGTTGTTGCGGATCTGGGTGACCTTGTCGCCGACGCGGAAGACGCGGCCGCCGAAGCGCTTCTCGGGGAGGTCCGGCCGGGCCGGGGTGACGGCCTGCTGGAGCAGTCCGTTGAGCGCGGCCGCGCCCGCCGGTCCCCGGTGCATCGGAGCCAGCACCTGCACATCACGGCGCGGGTCGAGCCCGAACCTGGCCGGGATACGCCGCGCCGCCACATCCACCGTGAGCCGCCCCGCCTCCTCCGTCTCGTCCTCCACGAAGAGGAAGAAGTCATCGAGCTTGTCCGTGACCGGCTGCTGCCCCGCGTTGATCCGGTGGGCGTTCATCACCACCCCCGACTGCTGAGCCTGCCGGAAGACCCGGGTGAGGCGAACCGCCGGCACGGGCCCGCCCTCGGCCAGCAGATCCCGCAGCACCTCACCCGCACCGACGCTGGGCAGCTGGTCGACATCCCCCACGAAGAGCAGATGCGCACCCGGCGGCACCGCCTTGACCAGCTTGTTGGCCAGCAGCAGGTCCAGCATCGACGCCTCGTCCACGACCACCAGGTCGGCGTCCAGCGGACGGTCCTTGTCGTACGCCGCGTCGCCTCCCGGCCGCAGCTCCAGAAGCCGGTGCACGGTCGAGGCCTCCGCGCCGGTCAGCTCGGCGAGCCGTTTGGCGGCCCGGCCCGTCGGCGCCGCAAGGACCACCTTCGCCTTCTTCGCCCTGGCCAGCTCCACGATCGACCGGACCGTGAAGGACTTGCCGCAGCCGGGCCCGCCCGTGAGCACCGCGACCTTCTCGGTGAGGGCGAGCCGGACGGCCTGCTCCTGCTCGGGGGCCAGCTCCGTCCCCGTACGCCCCCTGAGCCAGGCCAGGGCCTTGTCCCACGTCACGTCCCGGAACGCGGGCATCCGGTCCTCACCGGTACGCAGGAGCCGCAACAGCTGCGCGGACAGGGACAGTTCGGCCCGGTGGAAGGGGACGAGGTAGATGGCCGTCACAGGTTCCCCGCCGTCCTGGCCCGGCACCCGCTCCCGGACGACACCCGGCTCCTCGCCCTCCTCCCCCGGCGCCGCCAGCTCCCCCAGGCACTCGATGACCAGGCCCGTGTCCACCTGGAGCAGTTTCACCGCGTCCGCGATCAGCCGCTCCTCCGGAAGGAAGCAGTTGCCCTGGTCGCTGGACTGCGAAAGGGCGTACTGGAGGCCGGCTTTCACCCGCTCCGGGCTGTCGTGCGGGATGCCCACGGACTGGGCGATCTTGTCGGCGGTGAGGAAGCCGATGCCCCAGACGTCGGACGCGAGGCGGTAGGGCTGGTTCTTGACGACCGAGATCGACGCGTCGCCGTACTTCTTGTAGATACGGACTGCGATGGACGTGGACACCTCGACGGTCTGGAGGAAGAGCATGACCTCCTTGATCGCCTTCTGCTCCTCCCAGGCCTCGGCGATCTTCTTGGTGCGCTTGGGGCCGAGCCCGGGCACCTCGATGAGCCTCTTCGGCTCCTCCTCGATGATGTCCAGCGTGTCCAGCCCGAAGTGCTGGGTGATGCGGTCGGCGAAGACCGGTCCGATGCCCTTGACCAGGCCGGACCCGAGATAGCGGCGGATGCCCTGCACCGTGGCGGGCAGCACCGTCGTGTAGTTCTCGACGGTGAACTGCTTCCCGTACTGCTGGTGGGAGCCCCAACGGCCCTCCATGCGCAGGGACTCGCCCACCTGGGCGCCGAGCAGCGCGCCGACGACCGTGAGGAGATCACCGCCGCCGCGACCTGTGTCGACCCGCGCGACCGTGTACCCGTTGTCCTCGTTGGCGTACGTGATCCGCTCCAGGACGCCTTCGAGCGTGGCGAGTCGCCGCTCGCCCGCGGGGTCCCCCACCTGGTTGGTCATGATCCGACGCTACCGCCCACGTCTGACATCGGCTCAGCCGAGCTTGCGAGCCACGCCTCCGTAGAAGCCGATCTCGCCGGATCGGTCCGGTGGCGGGGTGTCCGGGCGCCAGAACGGGACCTGGGTCACGCCGGGCTCGACCAGTTCGAAACCGTCGAAGAACCGCTCGACCTCGGCGCGGGACCGCAGGTTCATGGTGGCGGTCGCGTTGTTGTAGACGGCCTGGGCATCGCCGCGGTCGGCGAAGTCGCCCGTGGCGTGCGAGAGCACCAGGAAACTGCCCTTCGGCAGCGCGTCGCGCAGGGTGGAGACGACCTGCCCGGGATTCTCCGCGTCGGTGAGGAAGTGGAAGATGGCGACCAGGAGCACGGCGACCGGCTCGTCGAAGTCGATGACTCGACGGACGTCGGGGTGGTCCACGATGGCCTGCGGGTCGCGCAGGTCGGCGAGCACGATACTGGTCGCGCCGGAGCGGCTGAGCAGCGCGTCGGCGTGCACCTTCACGATCGGATCGTTGTCGACGTACGCGACGCGCACGTCCGGGGCCACCTCCTGAGCGATCTCGTGCACGTTCGGCGAGGTGGGCAGCCCGGTGCCGATGTCGAGGATCTGGCGGACGCCGCTGCCGACGATGTACCGGACGGCGCGCCGCATGAAGGCCCGGTTGGCCCGCACGGATATCCACACCTCGGGTGCGACGCCGGCGAGTTCGTCGCCGGCCTTCTGGTCCACCTCGTAGTTGTCCTTGCCGCCCAGCAGGTAGTCGTAGATCCGCGCAGGGTGCGGCCTGCTGGTGTCGATCCCCTCGGCACGGAAGCCGTCCTGACTCACGCTGCACTCCTCTCGACCACCGCACGGCCTCTTGCCTGCGAACGGCTGACGGCAGCATCCCATATCAACTCCTGTGCGGGCACACGCAGTTGCCTATCCAGCGGCATGGCCACGGAGGATGCCGCCCAGCCGGTCCGGTGCCGTATCACTGCACAGTGCTCACTCGGACAGCAGCAAGGCGATCGTTCGGACCGGTTTCTCGTTCTTCGGTGCGCTGATGCCGATGACTTGACTTGTACCTCGTGCTGAAGCACGAGGATTCTGGCCTTCCGTTCCGCTGCTGTGCCGCTGCGCGGCACGGGCTTCGGCCGGGAATCCGTGACTTCCTGTGATCAAGAGAAAGGGCCGGTCCGGAGCACGGGCCCGGACCGGCTGTGGTTGTGAGTGTGAGTGTGAGGGAGCGTCAGCCAGCGGTGGGCACGGGGTCACGGTCCGATCCGGCCGCTGACTTCAGCTCGGCCGCTTCGGTCTCCTTGGGCTTCGCGTCGAGCACGGGGCTGATCTGCTGCTTTGGCCCACCCTGCGGCTCATGGGCGCGGTCGGTCTCGGGAGCGGAGGTGTACGGGATCTCGCCACTCATGACGGCCTTGGCACGGGCCATGTCGAGTTGCCCCTCCCACTTGGCCACCGCCAGGGTGGCGACGCCGTTGCCCACGACGCTGGTCAGAGCCCGGGCCTCGGACATGAAGCGGTCGATTCCGAAGATGAGGGCCAGGGCGGCGACGGGAACGTGCGGAACGGCGCTGAGGGTGGCTGCCAGGGCGATGAAACCGGAGCCGGTAACGCCTGCGGCGCCCTTGGAGGTGAGCAGCATGACGGCGAGCATCGACAGTTGCTGGGTGAGGCTGAGGTCGATGCCGAGGGCCTGGGCGAGGAAGACCGAGCCCATGGTCAGGTAGATCGCGGTGCCGTCGAGGTTGAAGGAGTATCCGGCGGGCAGTGTGATGCCCACGACCGGCTTGGAGGCGCCGGCGTGCTGCAGTTTGGCCATCATGCGCGGCAGCACCGGCTCGCTGGACGAGGTGCCGAGGACGATCAGCAGCTCTTCCTTGATGTAGCGGAGGAAGGGAAGCAGACGCAGGCCGTTGATGCGCATGACCGTGCCGAGGACGACCAGGACGAAGAACAGGGCGGTGAGCCAGAAGGAGCCGACCAGCAGAAAGAGGTGACGCAGGGTGTCGAGACCGTAGTTGCCGATGGTGAAGGCCATGGAGCCGAAGGCGCCGATCGGGGCCAGCCGCATGATCCAGCGGATGAGCGTGAACAGGATCTTGGACAGCTTCTCAATGCCCTGTGTGATCCCCGCCCCGGCCTCGCCGGCGGCGTTCAGGCCGAAGCCGAACAGGACCGAGACCAGAAGCACCGGCAGGATCTCGTGGCCGGTCAGCGCGCCGGGCAGGGTGTCCGGAATGTTGGAGAGGACGAACGCGGAGACGCTCTCGTGGCTCTGAGTCGCCTCCGGCGGCAGGCCCTCGGTGGACAGGGTGGACGGATCGACGTGCAGTCCGCTGCCGGGCTTGACGAGGTTGACGACGACCAGGCCGATCACCATGGCGACGGTGGTCAGGACCTCGAAGTAGATCAGCGCCTTGAGACTGACCCGTCCGACGGCGCGCGCGTTGCCCATGGAGGCGATGCCGTGGATGACGGTACAGAAGATGACCGGGGCGATCATCATGCGCACCAGGGCGATGAAGCTGTCGCCCAAGGGTTTCAGGTCGGCTCCGAACGAGGGCCACAGCCAGCCGACCGCTGCCCCGGCAAGGACACCGATCAGACACTGGACGTACAGCAGAGACAGCAGTCGGCGGATGCGGCCGGGTGGGGCGGTGACGGTGCCCGGGGCGGCGTCGTTGCGGCTCATGCGGGGCGTCCTTCCAGGACGGGAACGAGGAGTTCGGCTCGGGCGATGCGGCGGGCGGCGCGGTGCAGCAGCACCGTGGGGGACGCGCCGTGCGCCGCGGGGACGGATTGGGCGGTGATGACACCGGCCGGGGTGCCCAGGCGCAGCGTTCCGTCGGCGGTCTGCCGGGCGACGCGGTGAGCGAGGGTGCCGGGGGTAGCGGCTGCGGTGGCCAGCGCGACGGCCGAGGTGAGACCGATCGTCGGGTGGGGTGCGTGCATGGAAACCATGCGGACGGCCAGGTCGTACTCGTCCTCTCCGACCGGGGTGCCGTCGGTGGTGCGGTAGGCGGCGGGGCGGGCGACGAGGCCGACCTTCGGCACGGCGTGGCTGACGGGTTCGTGCTCCTTGGCCAGGCCCATGGCAAGGGCGGCCTGCCGGCGCAGCACGGTGAGCGCCGGCAATGCCGCGGCGAACTCGGCCAGAGACTCGGTGCCCTGGAGGCTGAAGGCCTTGGCCTCGAACAGCGCGGCCGGGGCGCCGGCGTCGACCAGGGACGCCTCGACCCGGCCGACGGGCCCGGTCAGGGTGTCCACGGCGCGGCCGGTCGGCAGGGTGCGACCCGTGGTCGAACCCGCCGGGTCCTCGAAGCCGAGCAGGACCGGCACACCGAGTGCGGCGGTGCCGGGCACCGCGGCCGTGCCCTCCTCCGGGGCCGTCCGTCCGGGGGTGGGGATGGTGCCGGTGAGGCGGGCCCGGGTGTTGACATTGAGCATCCGCACCGTGGTGGAGTCCGACGTGATCGGCACCAGGCCGTTGTGGACGGCGTACAGGGCGACGGCGGTCGCGCAGTTGCCGCAGTTGCTGGCCCATTCCACGCGCTCGTCACCGATGCCGACCTGCGCGAAGGCGTACTCGATGTCGACGCCCGGCTCGGTCGAGGCCCCGACTATCGCGGCCTTGGAAGTGGTGGAGGAGGCACCGCCGACGCCGTCGATCTGGCGGGGGTCGGCGGCGTTGTAGGCGGCGAGCAGCAGAGCGTCGGCGTTCACGCCGGTCGCCACCACGTCGTGGTGGTCGAAGATCCAGCACTTGCTGGTTCCTCCGCGGATCATCTCGCCCTGCAGACGCAACACAACGGACTCCTCGTGGAAACCCCGGCGGCACTTCCGTGGGGGATGCGATCCACAGTGGGCGCGGAGAGCGTGAAGTACAATCTCGTAAATCTGCAGGGGTATTAAGTTGAAGTTAATGCTGGAGGTGGTGCGGTGCTCGACGTCCGGCGCATCCTGCTCTTCACCGAAGTCGCCCGCCGGGGCTCGGTCACCGCGACCGCACGGGCCCTCAACTACACTCCGTCAGCGGTGTCCCAGCAGGTCAGCCGCCTGGAGGCGGAGGCTGGACAGCCCCTGCTGGAGCGCCATGCGCGGGGCGTCACGCTCACCGACGCGGGCCGCGCCCTGGCCGAACGCGGGGAGCGGATCAAGCGCGAACTGACGGCCGCGGCGAACGAGCTCGCCGACTTCGTGGGGCTGCGTGCGGGCACCCTCCGGGTCGGCACCTTCCCCACCGTCGGCGCCTCTCTCCTCCCACGGGCCGTGATCGCCTTCCGGGAAGCACATCCAGACGTACGGCTGACGGTGCGCAGTGCCCGTATCGCGGGCCTGTGGGCGATGCTGGAGAGCCGGGAGGTCGAGATGTCCTTGATGTGGGACTACGACTGGAACCGAATCGATCGCGAAGACATCGTGGTCACCCCACTCGTCGACGACCCTCCGACGCTCCTCGTCAGCAACGACCACCCGCTCGCCGGCCAGCCCCTGGCCGCCCTCGCCGACTTCGCGAACGACTCCTGGATCACCCGTGCCGACAACCACCCGGTGGCCGAGGCTCTCGCCCGCAGCTGCCACGCAGCCGGGTTCGAGCCGCAGATCGCCTACGAGGCCCACGACTACCAGGAGGCCCAGGCCATGGTCGCCGCCGGCATCGGCGTCGCCCTCGCCCCCACCCTCGCCCTGGAAGGCATCCGAGGCGGCGTCAGCGTCCTGCCGCTGCAACCCCCGGCCCCGGTGCGCCGCATCCTCCTCGTCCGCATGAGCGACCACGTCCTCACACCTGCCGCCCAGGCCTTCGCGGGCTTCCTGCGCGACAGCGCGGCGGTCGGCGCGCCGTCCTGACATGCCTCGGGGACCGGATCGTCACGATCCGGTCTCGGGTCTTGATTAACACCTGTGTAATCGATTCCAATCGCTTCAGTAGGTCGCATGTAATCGATTCCACAAGGAGGTGGAGCGTCGATGGCGAGCATCAAGGACGTCGCCGCCGAGGCGGGTGTGTCCGTCGCCACGGTCTCGCGTGTCCTGAACGACCACCCGTCGGTGAGCGCGGAAGCCCGCGCACGTGTGCTGGCCGCCGTCGGGGCACTGGGCTACCGCCCGAACGCCGTCGCCCGCTCCCTGCGCACCGACCAGACCCGCACGCTCGGCCTGGTCATCAGCGACGTACTCAACCCGTACTTCACCGAGCTGGCCCGCTCCGTCGAGGAGGAGGCCCGCGCCCTCGGCTACAGCGTCATCATCGGAAACGCCGACGAACGGTCCGAGTTGCAGGACCACCACGTCCGTACGCTCCTCGACCGCCGTATCGACGGCCTGCTGGTCTCCCCCACGGACGGCGGCTCGGCGCTGATGCTGGACGCCGCGCGCGCGGGGACCCCGATGGTCTTCGTGGACCGCTGGATACCGGGCATGGACGTGCCCGTGGTCCGGGCGGACGGGCGCGCCGCCGTGCACGACCTGGTCGCCCATCTGCACGGCCTCGGCCACCGCAGGCTCGCCATCATCGCGGGCCCGGCGACCACCACCACCGGCAGCGAGCGGGTGGAGGCCTTCCGGGACGCCCTGCGCGAGTACGGGCTCCCGCTGCCCGACGCGTACATAGGACAGGGCGACTTCCAGGCGGCCAGCGGCCGGCGGGCGATCGAGGAGTTCCTCGACCTGGCCGAGCCGCCCGAGGTCGTCTTCGCGGCCGACAACCTGATGGCCCTGGGCGCGCTGGACGCCATCCGCGCACGCGGACTGCGGGTTCCCGACGACATCGCGCTCGCGGCGTTCGACGACATCCCGTGGTTCGTGCACACCGATCCGCCCATCACGGCGATCGCCCAGCCGACCCCCGAGCTGGGCCGGGCCGCCGTACGCGCCGTGGTGGACCGCATCGAGGGGCGGACCCCGCAGTCGGTGACCCTCGCCGCCCGGCTCGTCGTCCGCCGCTCCTGCGGCGAACCGCCCGCCATGGACAGCACACCCACCCCCAGCACAGCCACGAACGTCACTCAAAGGAGCAACCCGTGAGCAGCAGCCCGGACGAGTTGCTGCGTATCGAAGGGATACGCAAGACCTTCCCCGGTGTGGTCGCGCTCGACAGCGTCGACTTCGATCTGCGCCGCGGCGAGGTGCACGTACTGCTCGGTGAGAACGGTGCGGGCAAGAGCACCCTCATCAAGATGCTGTCCGGCGCCTACCGGCCCGACGCCGGGAAGATCGTGGTCGACGGCCGGAAGGTCCGCATCCACGACGCGCAGGACGCCGCGCGCCTCGGGATCGCGACCATCTACCAGGAGTTCAACCTGGTCCCCGATCTGACGGTCGCCGAGAACATCTTCCTGGGCCGCCAGCCGCGCCGCCTGGGGATGATCGACCGGAAGCGGATGGAGGCCGACGCCGCCGTGCTTCTGGAGCGGGTCGGCGTCCAGGTGTCCCCCCGCACGCGGGTGCGTGAACTCGGTATCGCCCGCCTCCAGATGGTCGAGATCGCGAAGGCGCTGAGCCTGGACGCGCGCGTCCTGATCATGGACGAGCCGACCGCGGTGCTCACCTCCACGGAGGTCGAGAAGCTCTTCCGGATCGTGCGCAAGCTGCGCGAGGACGGCGTGGGCATCGTCTTCATCACGCACCACCTGGAGGAGATCGCCGCCCTGGGCGACCGGGTCACGGTCCTCCGGGACGGCAGGAGCGTCGGCCAGGTGCCCGCCTCCACGTCCGAGGACGATCTCGTACGCATGATGGTGGGCCGTTCCATCGAGCTGCAGTATCCGCGCGAACGGCCCGACAGCGACGACAACAGCGACACCGGCACCGGCACCGCGTTGCTCACCGTGGACGGGCTCACCAGGGCCGGTGTCTTCCACGACGTCAGCTTCGAGGTGCGGGCCGGTGAGGTCGTCGGGATCGCGGGCCTCGTCGGAGCGGGACGCACCGAGGTCGTCCGGGCGGTCTTCGGGGCCGACCCGTACGACAGGGGATCGGTCGCGGTCGCCGGAGAACGGCTGCCGCGCCACGACGTCAACGCGGCGATGACCGCCGGGATCGGGCTCGTCCCCGAGGACCGCAAGGGTCAGGGGCTGCTGCTCGACGCCTCCGTCGAGGAGAACCTCGGGCTGGTCACCCTGCGCGCCGCCACCCGCGGCGGGCTCGTCGACCTCAAGGGCCAGCGGACGGCCGCCGCGAAGATCGCCGAGCAGCTGGGCGTACGGATGGCCGGGCTCGGCCAGCACGTGCGGACCCTCTCCGGCGGCAACCAGCAGAAGGTCGTCATCGGCAAGTGGCTGCTCGCCGACACCAAGGTGCTGATCCTCGACGAGCCGACCCGTGGCATCGACGTGGGCGCCAAGGTCGAGATCTACCAGCTGGTCAACGAGCTGACAGCCGCCGGACACGCCGTCCTGATGATCTCCAGCGATCTGCCCGAGGTGCTCGGTATGAGCGACCGGGTGCTGGTGATGGCCCAGGGCCGGATCACCGGTGAACTCTCCGCCGACGAGGCGACCCAGGACTCCGTGATGGCACTCGCCGTCAGCACACCCACAGCATCCGTCACGAGCAACACCCACAACAACACCAACTCTGCTACCTCCGGGGAGGGCTCCCGTGGCCACTGACTCGCTCAAGAGCACAACGGGCGCGAGTCGCGCTCCGGGCGGCCTGCGCCGTCTTCTGCTCGACAACGGCGCGCTCACCGCGCTCATCATTCTCGTCATCGCGATGTCGGCCCTGTCCGGCGACTTCCTGACGACGGACAATCTGCTCAACATCGGCGTCCAGGCGGCCGTGACGGCCATCCTCGCCTTCGGTGTGACCTTCGTGATCGTCTCGGCGGGCATCGACCTGTCGGTCGGTTCCGTGGCCGCGCTGTCGGCCACCGTCCTTGCCTGGACGGCGACTTCGGAGGGCGTACCGGTCTGGCTTGCGGTGATCCTCGCGGTCGCCACCGGCATAGCGTGCGGCCTGGTCAACGGCGTCCTGATCTCGTACGGGAAGCTGCCGCCGTTCATCGCGACGCTGGCCATGCTGTCGGTGGGCCGCGGTCTGTCCCTGGTGATCTCGCAGGGCTCCCCGATCGCCTTCCCGGAGTCGGTCTCGCACCTCGGTGACACGCTGGGCGGCTGGCTGCCCGTGCCGGTCCTCCTGATGGTCGTCATGGGGCTGGTCACGGCCCTGATCCTGGGGCGTACGTACATCGGGCGCTCCATGTACGCGATCGGCGGCAACGAGGAGGCGGCCCGCCTCTCCGGGCTGCGGGTGAAGCGGCAGAAGCTCGTCATCTACGCGCTGTCGGGGCTCTTCGCGGCCGCCGCGGGCATCGTGCTCGCCTCCCGGCTGTCCTCCGCGCAGCCGCAGGCCGCGCAGGGTTACGAGCTGGACGCGATCGCCGCTGTCGTCATCGGCGGCGCCTCCCTCGCGGGCGGCACCGGCAAGGCGTCCGGGACGCTGATCGGCGCGCTGATCCTCGCGGTGCTGCGCAACGGCCTCAACCTCCTGTCCGTGTCGGCGTTCTGGCAGCAGGTCGTCATCGGTGTGGTCATCGCGCTGGCGGTGCTGCTCGACACCGTGCGGCGCAAGGCGGGGGCGACCCCGGTCACGTCCGGCGCCGGAGGCGCGGCGGGCCTGAAGGGTCCACAGGCCATCAAGTACGGGCTCGCCGTGGTCCTCGTGGCGGCGATCGTGGGCGGCCTGTCCCTGTTCAACAACGGCTCGTCCTCCGCGAACCCGAAGGTGGGCCTGTCCCTCTCCACTCTGAACAACCCCTTCTTCGTACAGATCAAGGAGGGCGCGCAGGCCGAGGCGAAGAAGCTCGGGGCGGACCTGACCGTCACAGACGCGCAGAACGACGCCTCGCAGCAGGCCAACCAACTGCAGAACTTCACCAGCGAGGGCGTCGACTCGATCATCGTCAACCCGGTGGACTCGGACGCGGCGGGCCCGTCGGTGCGCTCCGCGAACAAGTCCGACATCCCCGTCGTCGGTGTCGACCGGGGCGTCAACAAGGCGAAGACGGCCGCGCTCGTGGCCTCCGACAACGTCGAGGGCGGCAAGCTGGGCGCCAAGGCGCTGGCCGAGAAGCTGGGCGGCAAGGGAAAGATCGTCATCCTGCAGGGACTGGCCGGGACCTCCGCGAGCCGTGAGCGCGGCGCGGGCTTCGCGGCGGGCCTGAAGGACTACCCGGACATCGAGGTGGTCGCCAGGCAGCCCGCCGACTTCGACCGCACGAAGGGTCTTGACGTGATGACGAACCTGCTCCAGGCCCACCCGGACGTCCAGGGCGTCTTCGCCGAGAACGACGAGATGGCGCTCGGCGCTGTCAAGGCACTGGGCTCCAAGGCCGGAAAGTCGGTACAGGTCATCGGCTTCGACGGCACGCCCGACGGTCTGAAGGCGGTCGAGGAGGGCACGATGTACGCCTCCGTGGCACAGCAGCCGAAGGAACTCGGGAGGATCGCGGTGGAGAACGCGCTGCGCGCGGCCGACGGCAAGAAGGTCGAGCAGACGGTGAAGGTCCCGGTGAAGGTGGTCACGGCGAAGAACGTGGCCGGCTTCACCGGCTGACCCCGCCCACCACACCGCATGCCCCTACGGGGAGCTACAGACTCCCCTCCGGGGAGCAACAGGGAGACAGTCCATGTTCGAGTACGACCTGCTGGTCGTGGGGTCGGCCAACGCCGATCTGGTCATCGGTGTCGAGCGGCGGCCGGGCGCCGGGGAGACCGTGCTCGGCTCCGACCTGGCCCTGCACCCCGGCGGGAAGGGCGCCAACCAGGCGGTCGCCGCCGCCCGGCTCGGGGCGCGGACGGCGCTCCTCGCCCGGATCGGCGACGACGCGCACGGCCGGCTGCTGCTCGACTCGCAGCGGGCGGCCGGGGTCGACACGTCCGGTGTCCTTGTCGGCGGCGCGCCCACCGGCGTCGCGCTCATCACCGTGGACCCGTCCGGGGACAACAGCATCGTGGTGTCGCCAGGCGCGAACGGCCGGCTGACCCCGGACGACATCCGTGCGGCACCGGCGGCGGCCCTGCTCTCGGCCTCCCGCGTCGTGTCGACCCAGCTGGAGATCCCCCTGGAGACGGTCACGGAGGTCGTACGGGGCTTGCGGCCCGGCACCCGCTTCGTACTGAACCCGTCCCCGCCGCGGGAGTTGCCCGAGGACGTGCTCGCGGCCTGCGATCCGCTGATCGTGAACGAGCACGAGGCGCAGGTGGTGCTCGGCGCGGACGCGGGCGCGACACCCGAGGAGTGGGCCGGGGCGCTTCTCGCACTCGGCCCGCGTTCGGTGGTCGTCACCCTGGGCGAGGAGGGTGCCCTGGTCGCCGACGCCTCGGGCACGGCGCGTGTCCCCGCCGTGAAGGTGAACGTCGTGGACACGACCGGCGCCGGCGACTCCTTCACCGCAGCGCTGGCCTGCCGGCTGGGCGCCGGGGACTCGCTCGCGGACTCGGCGGCGTACGCGGCCCGCGTGGGCGCCGTCGCCGTCACCCGAGAGGGCGCGCAGGCGTCCTTCCCCACTACCGAAGAGGTCGCCGCCGTATGAAGAGGGCCGGAATCCTGAACCGTCATCTGGCGGGCGCCCTGGCCGAACTGGGCCACGGCGACGGCGTACTGATCTGCGACGCGGGCATGCCCATACCGGGCGGTCCTCGGGTCGTCGACCTGGCGTTCCGGGCCGGGGTGCCGTCCTTCGAGGAGGTCCTGGAGGGCCTGCTGGACGAGCTGGTCGTGGAGGGTGCGACGGCGGCGTCGGAGGTACGGGAGGCGAACCCGGCGGCGTCCGCCCTGCTGACCGGCCGCTTCCCGGCCACGCTGACCTACGTCTCGCACGACGACCTGAAGGCCCTCTCGGCCGGCGCCCGTCTGATCGTGCGGACCGGCGAGGCCCGCCCGTACGCGAACGTACTGCTGCACTGCGGCGTCTTTTTCTGAGCCGTCGGGTGAGCCGTTGAAGTGGGCTCTTCAGGAGGCGGAAATATTTCGAGGGGGCCCGGTCCGTCGACCGGGCCCCCTCGGTTCCCCTCCCCCAGAATCAGAACCCCCGCGATCCCCCCGGATCCCCCTCCAGCGGTCCTGATGCCAAGTACGACCCGCGAGGTGGGGGGAGGGTTGCACGGTGTCCTGAGATTTTTTTGAGGTTTCCCCCGGCAGGTCCGGGCGCCGCTGTCACGCCGCGTGTTCCACGAACCGCGCCGCCGTTTCCGCGAGGACCTCGCGGCCGTCCCTGGCCCACAGGCCGTCGTTGAACAGCTCGACCTCGATGGGTCCTGTGTAGCCCGCCGCCTCGACGTACGCCTTCCACTCGCGCATGTCGATCGAGCCGTCGCCGATCTGGCCGCGGCCGTTGAGGACTCCCTCGGGCAGCGGGGTGGTCCAGTCGGCGAGCTGGAAGGTGTGGATGCGGCCGGCGGCGCCCGCGCGGGCGATCTCCGCGGGGGCCCGGTCGTCCCACCAGAGGTGGTACGTGTCGACCGTGACGCCTACCTGGTGGGCGGGGAAGCGTTCCGCGAGGTCGAGGGCCTGGGTGAGCGTGGAGACCACGCAGCGGTCCGAGGCGTACATCGGGTGGAGCGGCTCGATGGCCAGACGCACACCCCGCTCCTCGGCGTACGGGCCCAGCTCCCCCAGGGCGTCCGCGATCCGCTCCCGGGCGCCGTGGAGGTCCTTGGAGCCCGCCGGGAGCCCGCCGGAGACCAGCACGAGCGTGTCCGTGCCGAGGGTGGCGGCCTCGTCGATCGCCAGCCGGTTGTCGTCGAGGGCCTTCGCCCGCTCGGCCGGGTCGATCGCCGTGAGGAAGCCGCCGCGGCAGAGGGTGGTGACGGCCAGACCCGCGTCGCGGACCAGCTTGGCCGTCCGCTCCAGACCGTACGTCTGGACCGGGGCCCGCCACAGGCCCACGCCCGGGACACCCAACTCCCGGCAGGCATCGACCAGTTCGGGCATCGACAGCTGCTTGACCGTCATCTGGTTGATGCTGAAGCGGGCGAGGTCCCCGAGAGGGCTCGTGTTCGGACTCGTGGTCACTGGTTCACTCCGTACAGGGCCAGCAGGTTCTTCATGCGTGCCTCGGCGAGCGCCGGGTCGGGGAACAGGCCCAGGCCGTCGGCGAGTTCGTACGCGCGAGCGAGGTGCGGCAGCGAACGGGCCGCCTGGAGGCCGCCGACCATCGTGAAGTGGGACTGGTGGCCCGCGAGCCAGGCCAGGAGGACCACGCCCGTCTTGTAGAAGCGGGTCGGGGTCTGGAAGAGGTGGCGGGACAACTCGACGGTGGGGTCGAGCAGTTCACGGAAGCCGTCCGTGTCGCCCGTGTCCAGGACCCGGACCGCCTCTGCCGCCAGCGGGCCCAGCGGGTCGAAGATGCCGAGCAGGGCATGGCTGAAGCCCTGGTCGTCGCCCGCGATCAGCTCCGGGTAGTTGAAGTCGTCACCGGTGTAGCAGCGCACCCCGTCGGGGAGCTTGCGGCGCAGGTCGATCTCGCGCTGGGCGTCCAGCAGGGAGACCTTGATGCCGTCGACCTTGTCGGGGTGGGCGGCGATGACCTCCAGGAACGTGCTGGTCGCGGCGTCCAGGTCGGTGCTGCCCCAGTAGCCCTCCAGGGCCGGGTTGAACATCGGGCCCAGCCAGTGCAGGACCACGGGCTCGGCGGACTGGCGGAGCAGGTGGCCGTACACCTCCAGATAGTCCTCGGGGCCCTTGGCGACGGCGGCCAGCGCCCGTGAGGCCATCAGGATGGCCCGCGAGCCGGACTCCTCGACGAGAGCGAGCTGCTCCTCGTACGCGGCCCGCACCTCGTCCAGGCTGTACGGGTACCCGATCTCGGTGACCGACAGCTGGTCGGTGCCGACGCCGCAGGCGATCAGGCCGCCGACCGCCTTGGCCTCCGCCGACGAACGGCGGATCAGTTCGGCCGCACCCGCCCAGTCGAGTCCCATCCCGCGCTGGGCCGTGTCCATCGCCTCGGCGACACCGAGTCCGTGGGACCACAGATGGCGGCGGAAGGCGAGGGTCGCGTCCCAGTCGACGGCGGCCGGGGAGTCCGGCGAGACATCGGCGTACGGGTCGGCCACGACGTGCGCCGCCGAGAAGACCGTACGGGAGGTGAAGGGGGCGCCGGTGGTGACGGTGAGGGGTTCGGTGCGCGGGGTGTAGGTGCGCAACTCGCCGCCAGCACCCGGCAGTTGGATGCTCCGGAACTTCCCGTTCTTCTCGCTCTTCTCGCTCTTCTCGTTCGTCACAGCGAAACCTCCGGGACGTCGAAGCGGCGGCCCTCGGCCGAGGACTTCAGCCCCAGCTCGGCGAGCTGGACTCCGCGGGCGCCGGCCAGGAGGTCCCAGTGGTAGGGCGCGTCGGCGTAGACGTGCTTGAGGAAGAGCTCCCACTGCGCCTTGAAGCCGTTGTCGAACTCGGTGTTGTCGGGCACCTCCTGCCACTGGTCGCGGAAGACCTCGGTGGCGGGGATGTCCGGGTTCCAGACCGGCTTGGGGGTCGCGGACCGGTGCTGGACACGGCAGTTGCGCAGCCCGGCGACCGCCGAGCCCTCGGTGCCGTCGACCTGGAACTCGACGAGTTCGTCGCGGTTGACGCGTACCGCCCAGGAGGAGTTGATCTGGGCGATCGCGCCGCCCTCCAGCTCGAAGACGCCGTACGCGGCGTCGTCGGCCGTGGCGTCGTACGGCTTGTTCTGCTCGTCCCAGCGCTGCGGGATGTGGGTGGCGGTGAGCGCCTGGACCGTCTTCACCCGGCCGAACAGCTCGTGCAGCACGTACTCCCAGTGCGGGAACATGTCGACGACGATGCCGCCGCCGTCCTCGCTCCGGTAGTTCCACGAGGGGCGCTGCGCGGACTGCCAGTCCCCCTCGAAGACCCAGTAGCCGAACTCACCGCGGACGGAGAGGATGCGGCCGAAGAAACCGCCGTCGATGAGCCTCTTGAGCTTGAGCAGTCCGGGGAGGAAGAGCTTGTCCTGGACGACGCCGTGCTTGATGCCGGCCTCGTTCGCCAGCCGGGCAAGGGCCAGGGCACCGTCGAGGCCGGTCGCGGTCGGCTTCTCCGTGTAGATGTGCTTGCCGGCCGCGATCGCCTGCTTGAGCGCCTCCTCGCGCGCCGAGGTGACCTGGGCGTCGAAGTAGATGTCGACGGTCGGGTCGGCGAGGACGGCGTCGAGGTCGGTGGACCAGTGCTCTATGCCGTGCTGGTCCGCGATCGCCTTCACGGCGTGCTCGCGGCGGCCGACAAGGACCGGCTCGGGCCACAGCACGGTTCCGTCGCCGAGGTCGAGTCCGCCCTGCTCGCGCAGGGCGAGGATCGAGCGGACGAGGTGCTGGCGGTAGCCCATGCGTCCCGTCACGCCGTTCATGGCGATGCGCACCGTCTTGCGTGTCACGTCATTCCCTTCGTACGCGTCCCGCGCCGCGTACGCCCCGCCGGTGGACCCCGGTGAACTGGTGAGCGTCACAGCAAGCGCTTTCTATGTAAGGAGAAGCTAGCCTCTGTGCAGCGGATCGGACAAGACCACGGGAGGGAAGAGTTGTTCGAGGGGGCGAACGGGAGGGGCTCGCGGGCTTAGGGTCTGCCCGTGCTCTGCCCGTGCTCTGCCCGTGCTCCGCACGTGCCTGCACCGCGCCTGGACCTGCCCACAGGTGCCGTACGTGCCCGTACATGCCTGTACAGGCCGGCATGAGCCCGGGGCCGTGTGGGCCTCGCCGCTCCCTGACCGTAAGGTCTGCACCACTCGGGCCGACCGTATGGTCTGCACCACTCGGGCGGGGGCGCGACACCGGGCCGGCACAGGAGTAGTACGGCACTGAGGACGACGACGAGATGTGCGACCGGAGGACGACGAGATGACGGTGACCCTGGCGGACGTGGCGACCCGCGCGCAGGTCTCGCCCGCGACGGTGTCGCGCGTGCTGAACGGTAACTACCCCGTGGCGGCCTCCACCCGTGAGCGGGTACTGCGGGCCGTGGACGAACTGGACTACGTACTGAACGGCCCCGCGAGCGCGCTCGCGGCCGCCACCTCCGACCTGGTGGGGATCCTGGTCAACGACATCGCCGACCCGTTCTTCGGGATCATGGCGGGGGCGATCCAGGCCGAGATCGGCGGGCCGGGAGGCCGGGCGGGCGGGGAGCGGCTCGCCGTCGTGTGCAACACCGGCGGCTCCCCTGAGCGCGAACTCACCTACCTCACCCTCCTTCAGCGCCAGCGCGCCGCGGCGGTGGTGCTCACCGGCGGGGCCGTGGAGAACACGGCGCACGCGGCGGCCGTGGCGACGAAACTGCGCAAGCTCGTCGAGGCGGGAACGCGCGTGGTGCTGTGCGGGCGTCCGCCGACACCGGCGGACACCGGCGCGATGGCCCTCACCTTCGACAACCGGGGCGGCGGGCAGCAGCTCACCGAGCATCTGATCGGCCTCGGCCATCGGCGCATGGGCTACATCGCGGGCCCGGAGGAGCGCACCACGACCCGCCATCGCCTGGAGGGCCACCGGGACGCGCTCGCCGCGCACGGCATCCCGGACGATCCCGCCCGGACCGTCCACGGGCGCTACGACCGGCGGGCGGGGTACGAGGCGACGATCGAACTGCTGGGCCGTGAGCCGGACTTGACGGCTGTCGTGGCCGCCAACGACACGGTCGCCCTCGGCGCGTGTGCCGCTCTGCGGGACTCGGGTCTGCGCATCCCGGACGACGTGTCCGTCGTCGGCTTCGACGACCTTCCCTTCAGCATCGACGCGGTGCCCGCGTTGACGACCGTGCGGTTGCCGCTCGCGGATGCAGGGACCCGGGCGGGCCGGATTGCCATGGGACGGGAGGATGTTCCGCCCGGGGGGATCGCCGCGATTCAGGGGGAGTTGATGGTGCGGGGGTCGACGGGGGCACCCAAGGGGGCCTGAGGACTTTCGGGGCGCAGGTACGTACGTGGTGGTGTGACGGGTGCGGGTTTGTGGGGGCTGGAGGCGCCGCTCCCCCGCGCCCCTGAAAGACGCGCCCCCCGTCCGCCGTCCCGACGTTCGGCCGCGCTGATACACAACTGAGCGGTTGCCGTGCTGTGCCTGATACGTGGGTGAGGCCCGGTGGCAGAGCGCTGAGTCCAGGATCAGGGGCCGGACGGGACGGCCGGGTGCTGATCCCTCCGTACGGGCCCGCCGGCCGTTACGCCGGCGGGGGACGAAAGGGAGTCAGGCACCTATGCGCAAGTGGACAAGTTCCAAGGCGGCCGCCGTTCTGACAGCGGGGGTCGCCGTGGGGGCGACCGTGATGTCCGCCCTACCGGCGGGGGCCGTCGTGGGTGGCACCGAGTCGACGCGGGCCTATTCGTTCATGGGCTCGTTCCAGCTGTCCTATCCCGCGCCGCCGCGTGCGGACCGCCACGGCTGTGGGGTGGAGGTCCTCGCGCCGCAGTGGGTTCTGACCGCCAGCCACTGCGCCGGCCGGAACCCGACCCAAGCGAAGACGGGTGTCCCACGGGGCTGGAAGGTCCGGGTCGGGTCACTGGACACCACGTCCGGGGGCGAGGTCGCCGAGGTCGACCATTACTACAGGCTGGCGACCAACAACGATGAGGGCGGGTTCTGGGGCCGGGACGTGGCGTTGCTGCATCTGCGGACCCCGGTCCGGGCCAAGCCCGTGCGGATCGCTTCGACCACGCCCGCGGACAACACGCCCGTCCGCATCACGGGCTGGGGCATGACCTGCGACGACGGTACCGATCCGGCGTGTTTCCCCACGCGGCTGCGGGAGGCCGACACCGTCGTGCAGCCGAGCTCGAAGTGTTCCTCACTGATCACCGGAGAGTTGTGCGTCGGCAGCGCCGACGGCAGCGTCGCCGCGTCGAACATGGACTCCGGCGGGCCCGCTCTGGTCCGCGAGAGCGGCCAGTGGGCGGTGGCCGGCGTGGTCAGCGGCCCCGACGAGACCGGCAAGACGCTCTACACCGATGTCACCAAGCACGCCGCCTGGATCAACGGCATCATCAAGGGCACCGACGTGCCCCCCGACGACCGGATCCCGAACGTGGAAGGCGCGGCGGACCTCGGCACCTGCGCGGGCTCGGTGGTCAGCACCCCGGTCTCCCGGCCGCAGGACCCGGCGCTGTTGCTGACCAACGGTCACTGCGTGCAGGGAGAACGGCCCGCGCCCGGAACTGCGCTGGTGGACCAGCCGGCCGACCGCGAGGTGCCCATCGCCGACCGTCAGGGCTACCCGCAGAGCACCGCCCGTGCGAAGCGGTTGGTGTACGCGACGATGACCGGCACCGACATCGCGCTCTACCGCCTCGACAAGACCTACGCGCAGTTGAAAGCCGAGGGCGCGAAGGTCTTCCGACTCGCCTCCACCCCCGTACGCGCGGGCGACCCGCTGACCCTGGCCTACACCGGCGGCCGTCTTGCCTGCAAGGCCGAGGCCGTGGTCCCACACCTGAGGGAGGGCGGCTACCAGATGGACAACTCGATCCGCTACGCCACCAGCGACGGCTGCAACCCCTGGGGCGGCACCTCCGGTTCGGCACTGCTGGCCCCCGACGGCAACACGGTCGTGGGGATCCACAACACCCACAACGAAACCGGCGAGCAGTGCACCGACAACAACCCCTGCGAGGTGGGCCCGGACGGAGCCGTCACCTCCGTGCAGGGCCGTGGCTACGGCCAGCAGGTCCAGCTGATGGCAGCCTGCCTCACCGAGGGGTCGAAGCTGGACCTGTCCCACCGGGGCTGCACCCTCACCAGTGCCACGCCTCGTTCCGGCCACCGCAAGTGACCAGGACCAGGACCAGCACAGCGGCCCAGCCCCACGACGCCTGACCCGACTTCTGGCCCGACTTCTGGCCCGACTTCTGACCCGATCAGCAATTCGGCAGCGAGGGGGGCTCCGTCGCATGATGGGCCTCCAGCACCTACGTCCGATGGGGAGAGATGTCAGTTCCAGTGGCCGGGGGAAAGGCCTCGGCGCCTGTGGCGATCCTGCTCGTCGAGGACGACGAGGTGATCCGCAGGTCGGTCACGATGGCGCTGGAGCGCTACGGCTACCGTGTCACCTCCGCCGGTGACGGGCTGACCGGTCTCGAACTGTTCAGGGAGGGCGGGCACGACCTGCTGTTGCTGGACGTCATGCTGCCGGAGCTCGACGGCATCGGGCTGTGCCGCCGGATCCGGGAGAGCAGCACGGCCCCGATCCTGATGATGTCGGCCCGCGGGGACAACCTGGATGTCGTGTCCGGCCTGGAGGCCGGCGCCGACGACTACGTCGTCAAGCCGGTCGACACGGCGGTGCTGGTGGCCCGGATCCGATCGCTGCTGCGCCGCGCCACGTTCGCGCCTGCCGTGGCACCGGCGGATCCGACCGCCGCCGCGGCGGCGGTCGGATCCGCGGTCCACCGGTCGGACCAGCCGTACCGGCCGCACTGGTCGGACCGATCGGACCAGAACGACCAGGACGAACCGTGTCGGCAGCGCGCCCGGCTCGTCTTCGGAGACCTGGTCATCGACACGGCCGGCCTGGAGGTGTTCCTTGCCGGTGCGCCGGTCGCGCTGGCCCCTACCGAGCTTCGACTGCTGCTGGAGTTCGCCGCGCACCCCGGAATCGTCCTGGACCGGCAGACACTGCTGCGCAACGTGTGGGACTACGGCTGGGACGGCGACAGCCGGGTGGTCGACCTGTGCGTGCAGCGGCTGCGAAAGAAGATCGACGCCGATCGGATCGAGACGGTCCGAGGCTTCGGCTACAAACTGAGGCGCTGACATGGGAAGCACACGGGCCCTGCTCAACTGGCGCTCGCTGCGCTGGAAGATCGCCCTGTTGGCGGCCACGGCGTGCTGCGGCATCGCGCTGACGGTCGGGCTGCTGGTGCACCACAGCACGTACAAGCGGTCCATGAACGATGGCGCCGCCCGTGCGTACACCGCCCTGGACACCGCCCTCTCGGCGGAGAGCGGCAGCGGGACCGACGGCGTGGTGCACACTCCCGAGGAGATGCCGGCGGACCTGGTGCGGATGGTGCGGGATCACGGGAGTGGCGCCCTGTACGACGAGAGGAACCAGTACTCGCCGCAGATGTGGGCCGGCCGGCGGATGCCGGACGGGCAACTGGCGGCGTTGTCGGTCGACATGACTCCCGACCAGCTCAGCCGCCGTGCCCTGGACCGGCACATGTGGAAGTACTCCCTGGCCGCGCTGGCCGTCATCGTGCCCCTGTCCGCCCTCGCCGCCGAACTTCCCAACCGGCGCCTGCGGCGGGTGGCTCGCACCGCACGGCGCATCGCCTCGGGCGACCTGGCCGCCAGAACCGAGGTGGACGGCCGGGCGGGCGACGAGATCACCGAGATCTCGGCCACCGTCGACTCCATGGCCGACAGTTTGCAGGACCGGCTGCGCAGTGAGCAGCGTTTCACCGCCGACGTCGCGCACGAACTGCGCACCCCGCTGATGGGCCTGGTCACCTCCGCCGAACTGCTCCCCGAGAGCGAGGCCACCGATCTCGTCAGGGACCGGGTCCGGGTGCTGCGCACCCTCGTCGAGGATCTGTTGGAGATCGCCCGCCTCGACGCCGGCGTGGAACACGCCGACCTGCGGCCCGTCGCGCTCCCCGACGTGGTCCGGGACTCGCTGGCCCGCACCGGTCTCGACGCACGGCTCACGGCCGGCGCCGAGCCCGCCATGGTGGAGACGGACCCCCGTCGACTCGACCGGATCCTCGCCAACCTGATCGTCAACGCCCACCGCCACGGCGCCGGCCCGGTCGAGATCACCGTCGAGGGCACGACCGTCGTCGTCCGTGACCACGGCTCCGGCTTTCCCGACAGCCTCCTCGCCGAAGGGCCGCAGCGCTTCCGCACCGGAGCGGCCGAGCGCGGCCGCGGGCACGGCCTCGGACTGACAGTCGCCTCGGGCCAGGCCCAGGTCATCGGCGCTTCACTGCTCTTCTCGAACGCCACCGCCACCGCCACCGCCACCGCCACCGCCGGCGACGGCAGCGGCAGCGGCAGCGGCGGAGCCGTCGCCACGCTCCGGCTGCCGCGGGCGGGCTGACGCCACAGAACCGGCAACAGAACCGATACATGACGGATGACCGGCCGAGCGGTACCGGAGGCATGGTCAACGGCCCGCGGTGACCCGCGCCTTGCAAGGTGATCGACGTGTGCGAACACAGCACGTCGACCACCTTGGAGGTGTCCTGCACATGGACCCTGGCCGCGTCCCACAGGTAGCCGCCATGGCAGCGCTCCTCGACGTGACTTCCGTACCGCCGCCCCCCGCTCCCGCAGCCGCAGCCGCGCCCGAAACCGGCTTTCGGCGCCGAGGCCGGATCATCGCCGGACTCGCGCTCTCCGCCGCCCTGGTGATGCTCGGCCACTCCCACATCCCCAACCGGCCCGGCCACCTCGGCAGCCTCGTCGAGACCTTTCTGCCCTGGACGGGCCTGGCCGTACCGCTGCTGCTGGCCTGCGCCCTGATCCGCCGCTCCGCGACCGCCGCCGTGGCCATCACGGTGCCCGCACTCATCTGGTGCTCGCTCTTCGGCGGGACGCTCCTCGACAAACAGTCCGGCGGCGGCGACGAACGGTCGGACGGCGCGGACCTGAGCGTCGTCTCCCACAACGTCAATGAGCACAACCCGCACCCCACCCGCACCGCACGCGCCCTCGCCGCCGCCGGCGCCGACCTGCTGGCCCTCGAAGAACTCGGCGACGCGACACCACGGTACGAACGGGCGCTGGCCGCCGCGTACCCGTACCACGTCGTGCGGGGCACGGTCGGCCTGTGGAGCAAGAGCCCCATCGACACGTCCCGTACGGTGGACATCGCGCCCTGGCCACGCGCCCTGCGCGCCGTCGTCCGTACGCCCGAGGGGCCGGTCGCCGTCTACGTCGCCCATCTGCTCTCGGTCCGCGTCACCGCCGCGTCGGGCTTCACCGCCGCCGCACGCGACGCCGCCGCACACCGTCTCGCCACCGTCCTGCGCGCCGAACCACTGCGCCGCACCGTCCTCGTAGGCGACTTCAACGGCACCCTCGACGACCGGGAACTGTCTCCCGTGGCCTCCCGCATGCGCTCGGCCCAGACGGAGGCGGGCGCCGGATTCGGCTTCACCTGGCCGTCCTCGTTCCCCGTCGCCAGAATCGACCACATCCTCGTCCGCGGCGTGACCCCCCGCGCGTCATGGACACTGCCCGCGACCGACAGCGACCACCTGCCGGTCGCGGCGAAACTGAGGCTGTGACCTCGCGGAAGCCCGGAGGGGGACGGGCCTCGTCAGGGGTTGTCCGGACCGCCCGCACCGGAAAACGGCCAAAACCGTGCCGCGGGACCAGCCTCAGGGACATAATCTCTGACTGAGTCAGCAATCCGAGTCGGCCAGTCGCATCAGACAGTCCGTCAGCTGAGGCAGTCCGTCGAGCCGGTCGTCCGGGCCGGCGCACGAGTCGCGAGGCAGGTGCCAGAAGTCATGACCGTCCAGGACATCCGCTCCTTCAACCGCTTCTACACGAACGTCATCGGCGCCCTCGACTACGGCCGCCACCTCTACGCCCCGTACACGCTCACGGAGTCCCGTGTGCTGTACGAGCTCGCCCACTCCACGCGGACGGACGCCGCCGACCTCCGGGCCGAACTCTCCTTGGACTCGGGCTATTTGAGCCGCATCCTGAACAAGTTCGAGCAGGACGGACTGATCGAGCGCACCCCGTCGGAGCGGGACCCGCGTCGCCGCCGGATCACCCTCACCCCGCGCGGCCGGGAGACGGCCGACCTGCTCGCCGAGCGGGCCCGGGAGAGCGTCGCCTCGCTGCTCGACGCCGTCTCCCCCGCCGACCGGCCGCGGCTGGCGGACGCGATGCGCACGATCCGTACGATCCTGGCGGACGGCCGGGCCCCCCGCCCGGAAGACGTACTGCTGCGCGCGCCGGGGCCGGGCGACCTCGGCTGGATCGTGCAGCGCAACGCGGCGCTCTACAGCGCCGAGTTCGGCTTCAACGCGGACTACGAGGGGCTGGTCGCCCGGATCGTCGCCGACTTCGCCGAGGACCACGACCCGCATCTGGAGCGGGTGTGGATCGCCGAGCTGGACGGCCGTCCGGTGGGCTGCGTGATGTGCGTACGGGACGAGACACCCGGCGCCGCCCGGCTGCGCCTGCTGCTCGTCGAGCCGGACACGCGCGGCCTCGGCATCGGCGACCGGCTGGTGAGTGCCTGTGCCGAGTTCGCCCGGGGGGTCGGCTACCGGGAGATGGTCCTGTGGACGAACAACATCCTGTCCGCTGCCCGCCGCATCTACCAGCGCCACGGATTCGTCCTCGTCGACGAGAAACCGCACCGCTCCTTCGGCGCCGATCTCATCGGCCAGAACTGGCGTATGGACCTGCACGACACACAGGAGTGAGAGAACGCGAGCGGCGGGTAGGGTCCGTTTCATGCCGTGCTGCCCCGGGGACACCTGGGGCGCCCGGCCGGAAGACCCTGCGGACATATCCGCGCCCGTAACCCGACAGCGAAGGTGCGATTTCGTGAAACTGGCCTTCTCCACCCTCGGTGTACCCGGACTCCCGATCAGTGACGTGGTGCGGCTCGCCGCCACCCACGGTTACCACGGCGTCGAGTTGCGCACGCATCCCGAGGAGCCCGTGCACACCGGCCTCGACCTCACCGCACGGGCCGACGTGGCCGCCGAGTTCAAGACGGCGGGCGTCGAGATCCTGGGCCTGGCCGGGTACGCGCGCGTGGCGGCGCCGGGCGACGACGAGCCCGTGATCGCCGAGATCCACGGCCTCCTCGACCTGGCCCGGGACCTCGGCGCCCCCTTCATCCGGGTCTTCCCCGGCGCCGGGAAGGACCAGAGCCCCGAGGAGGGCGACGCGACGGCCGCCCGCCGCCTGGGCACGGCGGCCGAGTACGCCGCCGACCTGGGCGTACGGATCCTGCTGGAGACCCACGACTCGCACCGCACCGGCGCCGACGCGATCCGCGTCCTCGGCCCCGTCGGCCACCGCCAGGTGGGCTCCCTCTGGGACGTCATGCACACCTGGCTCGGCGGCGAGCAGCCCTCGGCCACCTACGCCGCGCTCTCCCCGTTCCTCGGCTACGTCCAGGTCAAGGACATCGCCTCTCCGGACGACACCACTCCGCTGCCGCTCGGCGCGGGCGTCCTCCCGCTCACCGAGTGCGTCGACCTGCTCTCCCGCGAGGGCTGGGACGGCTGGCTGTGCTGGGAGTACGAGAAGCGCTGGTACGAGTCGGCCGCGCCGCTCGAAGACCTGCTGGGCGCGGGCCGGGAGCACCTGTCCCGGCTGCTGAACGAGTCGGCGTAGCGCCCGTTCGGGCGGGCTCACACGGGTCCCGGGCCCGGATCCCGTGGCGCGGGGCACGGGGCCCGTGGCCCGTGGCCCGGGACCACTCCCGCGTACGGCTTTCGCGTACGGGCGGAGGGCGGCCGGGAAACCGGGCGAAACGGCGCCGCTCGGGCCCCTTCACATACTCCCGTTCGTTCTTGTACCGACTTGTACCGACTTCCGGGAATCGCCGGAATCCGGGGAACCCATCCCCGCCGCCCTCCGTCCAATTCGCATGCTGCCGGATGAGTCTCCGCAGTGCGGTGTCGGTTTCGCTGCTGGCTGCGAAAGCTGACCACCCTCTCCGCCGCCTGCGGCCGACAGCACGCCGTCACCGGCGCGCGCCCCTCCAACAGCACCGGTGACGGCCCCTCACCCCGCCCCCGCGCCGCGCCCATCGTTCGCCTGTCCGCGTCGCCTGCCCGCGTCCTGTGTCCGCGCTCTTGACTGGCAGAAATTTCCCGGATATCCGTGACTCCTTGGCAGTTTCCTTCATACTCGCCCCTCCAAGGGCCCATCGGGCCCTCTCCGGAAGGAGCGCACGTGCACACCTCCAGACGTACGCTGCTCGCAGCGACCGCGGGCGCGGCGGCGGCCGTCGCCGCCGGCGGCACCCCGGCAATGGCCGGTGACGGCGCCACCGTGAAGCACGAGGACACCAGGCACGAGGACAAGAGGCTCCGGGCCCTCATCTCCCGCATGACCCTCGAAGAGAAGGTCGGGCAGCTCTTCGTGATGCGGGTGTACGGACACTCGGCGACCGAGCCCGACCAGAGCGACATCGACGCCAACCTCACGGAGATCGGCGTACGGACGGCCGCCGAGCTGATCGCGAAGTACCGGGTCGGCGGGATCATCTACTTCGGGTGGGCGCACAACACCCGTGAACCGCACCAGATCGCGGACCTGAGCAACGGCATCCAGAAGGCCTCGCTGGCACAGCCCCGCGGCCTGCCCGTACTCATCTCCACCGACCAGGAGCACGGCATAGTCGCCCGCGTGGGCACACCGGCGACGCTCTTCCCGGGCGCGATGGCCCTCGGCGCGGGCGGTTCGCGCACCGACGCCCGCACGGCCGGGCGGATCGGCGGCGCCGAGCTGCGGGCCATGGGCATCCGGCAGGACTACGCGCCGGTCGCCGACGTGAACGTGAACCCGGCCAACCCGGTCATCGGCGTACGCTCCTTCGGCGCCGACCCCGAGGCTGTGGCGGGCCTGGTCGCCGCCCAGGTGAAGGGCTACCAGGGCGCCGGGGCCGCGGCCACCTCCAAGCACTTCCCGGGGCACGGCGACACCGAGACCGACAGCCACTACGGCTTCCCGGTCATCGAGCACACCGAGGCGCAGTGGGCCGAACTCGACGCGCCCCCGTTCCGCGCCGCGATCGCGGCCGGCATCGACTCGATCATGACCGCGCACATCATGGTCCCGGCGCTCGATCCGGCCGGTGATCCGGCCACCCTCTCGCGCCCGATCCTCACCGGCATCCTGCGCGAACGGCTCGGCTACGACGGGGTCGTGGTGACGGACTCGCTCGGCATGGAGGGCGTCCGCACGAAGTACGGCGACGACCGGGTGCCCGTGCTCGCCCTGAAGGCCGGGGTCGACCAGCTCCTCAACCCGCCGAAGCTGGACGTCGCCTGGAACGCGGTCCTGCAGGCCGTCCGCGGCGGTGAGCTGACGGAGTCCCGCCTCGACGAATCGATCCTGCGCGTCCTGCGGCTGAAGGCGAAACTGGGGCTGCTGAAGGACCCGTACGTCACGGGGCGCGGCGTGGACCGTACGGTCGGGACCCCCTCGCATCTGAAGTCCGCCGACCGCATCGCCGAGCGGACGACGACCCTGCTGGTCAACTCCGGCCGGCTGCTGCCGCTCTCACGCCGTACGCATACGAAGGTGCTCGTCGTCGGCGCCGACCCGGCCTCGCCGTCCGGCACCACCGGGCCGCCCACGACCGTGCTGGCGGACGCGCTCAACGAGCTGGGGTTCAGCGCCACGGCGCTGTCCACCGGCACGGCGCCCTCCGCCGCGACCGTCGCGAAAGCCGTCGCGGCGGCCCAGGACGCGGACGCGGTGCTGGTGGGAACGTACAACGTCACCGCCTCCTCCAGTCAGCGGACCCTCGTCGGCCAACTGCTCGCGACAGGCCGCCCGGTCATCGCGCTCGCCATCCGCAATCCGTACGACGTGGCCCAACTGCCGGGTGTCAAGGCCTACTTGGCGGCGTACTCCTGGACGGACGTCGAGCTGCGCGCCGCGGTACGGGTGGTGGCGGGGCAGGTGGGCCCGACCGGCAAGCTGCCGGTACCGGTGCAGCGCGCGGACGACCCGGCGCACGTGCTGTATCCCGTAGGGCACGGCCTGACCTACTAGGACCTGTCCGGTCGATGTGCGGGGCCGCGCGCACGGGCCTGGCGTACCGGGCCTACGACGCGCACCCCGCCCTCCACCCCCAAGTGACGCAAAGCACCCGGCACGCCTGACGGGGCCCGCCGCGGCGGTTCACGCTGGGCGGAGGGATCGGGGGACGTCATGCACGATGCACGGGGCGCGGGCGCGGGCGCGCGGGGCGTGGGCGCCCGCCACGCGGGGTCTGCGGGAGTGACGGCGGCAGTGATGTGCGCGCTGCTGCTGGTGGTGGTGGCAGTGGCCCTTTCCGGATGCCAGCAGTCGTCCGGGTCCGATGACGGCGGTTCGCAGGAGACGACTCCGGCGCCGACGGCGACGGCGGTCTCGGGGTACGGGGTGGTGTTCCTCGGGATCGACGAGTGCAGTTCGTTCGGGCGTGAGTCGTTCACCGAGGTGTCGTGCACCAGCGAGAGGGCGGCGGCGCGCGTGGTCGCGCGGCACGACCGCAAGGTGGGCGAGGGGCCGCTCTGTCCCGCCACCACGGACTTCGTGCTGCACATCAACGAGCAGAAGCCATCGGCCGACGAGGACGGTGACGGCGCCGTCCCGGAGGGCTACGCCTGTATGCGCAACCTGGAGGCCCCGCATCCCGGCGACCCGGGCGGCGGCGGAGGCCCCCGCACCATCGTCGGCGACTGTGTCTACAGCGCGGGCGCGGGCGAGGTACGCGAGACGTCGTGCGACAGCAAGGGCGGCGGCAAGGCCCCCGAGTTCAAGGTGAGCGCGGCCGTGGAGAGGCGCTCCGGCTGCCCCGCGTCGACGCAGCTGTACGTCGAACTGGGCGGGCCCAGGCCGGTGGGCTGCGCCCGCCCGTTGTAGCCCGGGGGCTCGACGGGCGGGCGCGGCTCAGGACTGCCGGGGACTGCGCAGAAGTGCTGAGCAGTACTCAGGACCGCCGAGGAGTCGTCGCCGGGTCCGCTACGGCCGGAGCTGGCGCTCGACCTTGCGCTTGTCCAGCTTCGAGTCGTACTTGGCCAGCGGCTTCGCCTTCTCCGGGTTCGCCTGGACGGCGGCCGTGGCGACGCCCGCCCACTGGAGGATGCGAGCCGTGGCGATGGCCTTCTGGTCGGGGACGAGACCCGCGACGTTGGCGCCGTGGTTCAGGCCCGGGGCCGTGAAGACGTACGAGTCACGGGCGCCCTTGCCGAGGTGGAACGGCTCGGCACCCCACGGGTCGTTCTGGCCGTACACGAACAGCATGTGGTTCGCGTTGTGCTTGACCCAGGAGTCGACGTCACGCATCGCACCCGGCTGGAACTTCATCGAGATGTCGCGCGGCACGAAGTTCCGCGGCGGCTGGTAGCCGTAGCGGATGTACTTCTTCTCGATGTGCGGGAAGCCGATCGTCGGCGCACCGAGCTGCGTGCCCGCCTGGTAGTAGTACGGCGTGTACGGCTCAAGGCCCTGGTCCGTGTAGGCCGAGAAGCCGGAGATCGTGTCGATCGACGTCCAGATCTCGTCGTCCGTCGCGTTCTTCGCGTCCGCCGGGATCGTGTCGCAGTCGGCGAGCAGGCTGTACTGCCAGAAGCCCCACACGTAGTCGAGGACGACCGCCTCGTACGCCTTGTCCAGGCTGCCGACGGTGTTGAAGGTGTACCCCTCGGCGGCGGCCAGCTCCTTGTACTTCTTCTCCAGCGGCGCGCGGCGGACGAGCGCCTCGCGCTGCACCGCGTTCAGCCGGGTGCGGCACTCCTTGGTGCCGACCTTCGCGAAGAACCGGTCGTACGCCGAGTCCTCCTTGTTCACCACGTCGTTGGGGGCGACGTACGCGACGACGCCGTCCATGTCACGCGGGTAGAAGCGCTCGAAGTACGTGGCGGTCATGCCGCCCTTCGAACCGCCGGTGGAGACCCACTTCTTGTCGTAGACCGGCTTGAGGGCCTTGAAGATGCGGTGCTGGTCGCTGGCCGCCTGCCAGATGTCGAGCTTCGACCAGTCGGCCGGCGCGGGCCGGGACGGGGTGAAGTAGCGGTACTCCATCGAGATCTGGTTGCCGTCCACGATCTGGGTCGGCTCGCGGCGGCTCGGGGTCGTGGAGACGTTGTAGCCGCCGGTGTAGAAGACCGTCGGGCGGGACGTGTCCTTGTGCAACACGGTGATGCGCTGCTGGAAGGTGCCCTTGGACGGGTGCCGGTGGTCGACCGGCTGGGTGTAGTTGAGGACGAAGAAGCGGTAGCCGGTGTAGGGCTTCTCCTCGACCAGGCTCATGCCCGGTATCGCGAGGAGCCGGTCCTTGATGTCCGCGGCCTCGTCCGTGACGAGATCGGATCCGGTGCCGGAGCCGATGATGGAGCCGGTGATGTCCGGCTGGGCGGCGGTGGCCACCCCGGCCGTGCTCACAGTGCCTATGAGCACCGTGAGAGACAACAGCCCTCTGAGCGTCTTGCGCATGCGTTCTCCCCTGAATACGCAGATGTCCGCCGGAACCTAGCGGAGCATCAGCTGTCGCACCAGGGGATGTTGACGGCATTACGGACAAGATGGCACGAAGATCGCGTGACTGGCTGGGAAGGGCGGGAAGATCGACTGACTCAGCGGCTCTGTGGCTCGGCGGCTCGGCGGTCTGCGACGCGGCGACTCAGCGACTCAGCGACTCAGCGACTCAGCAGAGAATCCAGCCCGTGCCGACCGAGCCCGAACCGACGGCCCCTTTGATCCGCACGCAGCGGTGCCCCGCGTGCACCCTCACCGGGCCCGCGTACCTCGTGAACCGGCCCGCGTTGGGCACCCGCGCACTCCCGCGGGCCTGCACACTCACCATCATGTAGCGACGGGCGCCCACCTTCTTGGGGTAGGTCACCGCGCACACGTATCCGCGCTTCTTGTGGACGTCCACGAACCCGGTGGAGAAGGTCAGCGTGCGCACCTTCCGCCCGGAGCACAGGGCTGCCGCCGACGCGTCGCCCACCGGGCCCGCGAGCGTCAGCAGCCCGGACGTCGTCAGCACGGCCGTACCGAGCACGAGGCATCGGCGTATCGCGCCCATGTCCACTGGTGTCCCTCCATGGCCCGCGACTGTTGGCGTACTGATGTACGGACGCATGGCGTACAGCGAACGGTTGCCTTACCCGTCGGTTGCGGCTTTTCTGCGTATTCGGGATGCGATTCGGCACGGCGTTCAAGGCGCGATCCGGCACGGTGCTCGGGACGCGATCCGGTTCTCCGCGCCGGATCGCGTCCCGGACGTCACGTCACGTCGCGCTGCCGACCGGGTCCGGCTCCCCCACGAACGTCCGCCACAACCGCGCGTACCGGCCGCCGAGTGCGAGCAGCTCTTCGTGCGTACCGTCCTCCGCGACCCGGCCGTCGGCCATCACCACGACACGGTCCGCCCGGGCGGCCGTCGTCAGCCGGTGGGCGACCACCAGTGTCGTACGACGGCCCGCTATGCGGTCGGTGGCCTGGGTGACCTGGGCCTCGGTGGCCAGGTCGAGTGCGGCGGTGGCCTCGTCGAGGAGCAGGATGTCCGGGTCGACCAGTTCGGCGCGGGCCAGCGCGATCAGCTGGCGCTGCCCGGCGGAGAGGTTGCGGCCGCGCTCGGCGACCTCGTGGAGGTAGCCGCCGTCCAGCGTGGCGATCATGTCGTGCGCGCCGACCGCGCGGGCCGCCGCCTCCACCTCGGCGTCCGTGGCGTCCGGGCGGCCGTAGGCGATGGCGTCCCGGACGGTGCCCTGGAAGAGGTACGACTCCTGCGGGACGGTGCCCAGCCGGTGCCGGTACGAGGTCAGGTCGAGCGAGCGCAGGTCCGTGCCGTCGACCGTGACCCGGCCGCCGGTGGGATCGTAGAACCGGGCCACCAGTTTGACCAGGGTCGACTTGCCCGCGCCCGTCTCACCGACGAACGCGACGGTCTGCCCGGCGGGGATGGTCAGGCGGACCCCGCTGAGCGCCTCCTCCGCCTCGGCGTCCGTATCGCCATCGCCGGGGCGGCTGTACGCGAAGTCCACGTCCTCGAAGGCGATCTCGCCGCGCAGGGACCTGACTTCCAGCGGCTTCTCGGCGGCCGTCGTGGACGTCGGCTCCTGGAGCAGCTCCTGGATCCGGCCGAGGGAGACGGTCGCCTGCTGGTAGCCGTCGAAGACCTGCGAGAGCTGCTGCACGGGGGCGAAGAACAGGTCGATGTAGAGGAGGTACGCCACCAGCGCGCCGGTGGTGAGGGTGCCCGCGTCGACGCGCCCCGCGCCCACGACGAGCACCGAGGCGGCCGCCACCGACGACAGCAGCTGCACGAACGGGAAGTAGATGGAGATCAGCCACTGCCCGCGGATACGGGCCTGGCGGTAGCTCTCGCTGCCCTCCGCGAAACGCCTGCCGCCCGCTCCCTCGCGGCGGAACGCCTGGAGGATCCGCAGCCCCGACACCGACTCCTGGAGATCCGCGTTCACCACGGACACCCGCTCACGGGCGAGTTCGTACGCCTTCACGCTGGACCGGCGGAAGAAGAAGGTGCCGACGATCAGCGGCGGCAGCGTCAGGAAGACGATCAGGGCCAGCTGTATGTCGATCACCAGCAGGGCGCCCATGATGCCGAAGAAGGTGACGACGGAGACGAAGGCGGTGACCAGACCGGTCTGGAGGAACGTGGACAGCGCGTCCACGTCCGTCGTCATCCGGGTCATGATCCGGCCGGTCAGCTCCCGCTCGTAGTAGTCGAGTCCGAGCCGCTGGAGCTGCGCGAAGATCTTCAACCGGAGCGAGTACAGGACCCGTTCGCCCGTGCGTCCGGTCATCCGGGTCTCGCCGACCTGCGCCGTCCACTGGACGACAACGCTGATCAACGCGATCGCCGAGGCCGCCCACACGCCGCCGAGCGCCAGCTCCGAGACGCCCTCGTCGATGCCGTGCCGGATCAGGACCGGCAGCAGCAGGCCCATGCCCGCGTCGACGGCGACGAGGCCGAGGCTGGCGAGCAGCGGGAGCCCGAAGCCCCGCAGCAGGCGCCGCAGCCCGTACGAGTCCTCCGGCGTGACCGCGCGTGCCTCGTCGATGGCGGGCAGGTCGGTGGCGGGCGGCAGGGCGTCGACCTGGGCGAGGAGTTCGGGGGTCGCGGGCGTGCCGGCCAGCGCCATGTCCTTGGGTTCGCGGTCGCCGGTCCACAGACGCGGGGTGACACCGCGTTCGGCGTCGAACTCGGCGTCCAGCTCGTCCCGTACGGAGGTGTCCTCCGCGTCCTCCTGCGGACAGGACGGCTTGACGTGCCCGGGCGAGACCCCGCCCAGCTCGTCGGGGTCGGTGAGCAGCCTGCGGTAGAGCGGCGAGCGTTCGGCCAGCTCCTCGTGCGTGCCGATGTCGGCGAGGCGGCCGCCGTCGAGGACGGCGATGCGGTCGGCGAGGTTCAGGGTGGAGCGGCGGTGGGCGATGAGGAGCGTCGTGCGGCCCGCCATGACACCGCGCAGGGCCTCGTGGATCTCGTGCTCGACCTGCGCGTCGACCGCGGAGGTGGCGTCGTCGAGGACCAGCAGCCGCGGGTCGGTGAGGATCGCGCGGGCCAGGGCCACCCGCTGGCGCTGACCGCCGGAGAGGGTGAGGCCGTGCTCGCCGACCTTGGTGTCGTAACCGTCGGGCAGCGCCGCGATGAAGCGGTCCGCCCGGGCGGCCCGGGCAGCCGTCTCGATCTCCTCCTGGGTGGCCTCGGGCCGGCCGTACGCGATGTTGGCGCCGACGGTGTCCGAGAAGAGGAAGGAGTCCTCGGGGACGAGTCCGATCGCGGCCCGGAGGGAGTCGGAGGTCAGCTCGCGCACGTCGAGGCCGCCGATGAGGACCGCGCCGCCGGTCACGTCGTAGAAGCGGGGCAGGAGCAGGGAGACCGTGGACTTGCCGGAGCCGGAGGAGCCGACGACCGCGAGGGTCTCGCCGGCGCGGATCTCGAAGCTGAGGCCGTCCAGGACCGGGCGGGCGTCGTCGTAGGCGAAGGACACGCCGTCGAACTCGACGGTCGCGGGGGCGTCGGCGGGGAGGGCTTTCGTGCCGTCCTCGATCGACGGCCTGGTGTCGATCAGCTCCAGGACGCGTTCGGCGCCGGCCCGGGCCTGCTGGCCGACCGTGAGGACCATGGCGAGCATCCGGACGGGGCCCACGAGCTGGGCGAGGTAGGAGGAGAAGGCCACGAACGTACCCAGGGTGACCTGGCCCCGCACCGCCAGCCAGCCGCCGAGCGCCAGCATGGCGACCTGGCCGAGGGCCGGGACCGCCTGGAGGGCCGGGGTGTACTTGGAGTTGAGGCGGATCGTGCGCAGGCGTCCCGCGAAGAGCCGGCGGCCGATCTCGCGGAGCTTCCCGGTCTCCTGGTCCTCCTGGCCGAAGCCCTTCACCACCCGTACGCCACTGACCGCGCCGTCGACCACCCCGGCCACCGCGGCGGCCTGCGCCTGGGCGTACCAGGTCGCCGGGTGGAGCTTGGAGCGGCTGCGCCTGGCGATGAACCAGATGGCGGGGGCCACCGCCAGCGCGACGAGGGTGAGCGGGAGCGAGAGCCATGCCATGATCCCGAGGGAGATCAGGAAGAGGAGGATGTTCCCGATCGTCATCGGGAGCATGAAGAGCAGGCCCTGGATGAGCTGGAGGTCGCTGGTCGCGCGCCCCACCACCTGGCCGGTCGACAGCTCGTCCTGGCGCCTGCCGTCGAGGCGGACGATCGTCTCGTACATGTCCGTGCGCAGGTCGTGCTGGACGTCGAGCGCGAGACGGCCGCCGTAGTAGCGGCGGATGTAGGTGAGAACGTAGACGACGACACCGGCGCCGATGAGCGCGCCGGCCCAGGGAGCCATGTCGCGGGAGTGGTCCCCGACGACGTCGTCGATGATCACCTTGGTGATCAGGGGGACCAGGGCCATGACGGCCATGCCCCCGAGCGAGGCGCCCAGCGCGAGCACGACGTCCTTCGGGTACCGCCAGGCGTACCCGGCCAGCCGCCGTGCCCATCCCCGCTGCGTTGTCACTCCTGGTGCCTTCCTTCCGTCGGCCGGTCAGCCGGTCCTGATCGCCCGGAAGGCACCAACACGGATTGAAGCGGATTTCATCCCTCCGCAACAGTTCATGTGATCGTTCAGAGGCGTACGCGGAGGGAGTAGAAGCGGGTCGTCTGGACCGCGTTCTGGTTGTCGTCGCTGACCAGGAGGACCTTCAGGGCACTGTGGGCGCCGTGGGTGCGGTGGGCGCCGGGAGTGCGGCCGGTGATCGTCATTCCCTCGATGTTGTCGAGGAGCGGATTGGGCTGCGGCTGCTTGGCGGTCGCGCCGAGGGAGGGGCAGTCCGCGAGGTCGGCGAGGAGGGTCTTGCGGACGAGTCGTACGCCGTCCTGGCCGGTCAGCGCCTCGACTCCGCTGGTGTCCGTGGCGTGGCGCAGGTCGGCCAGGTAGAGGCGCACCGTGTTGCCGACCCCCGGCGTGAAGCCGCGTTCCAGGACGAGGAGGCGGCTGCCGTCCGGGGTCGCGGCGGTTTCGACGACCCCGAGGCCGGTGTCCGTGCGGTACCCGTACTGGGCCGCGAGCCGGAAGTCCTGGTGGCCGTGGACGGCGTGGCTGTGGTGGGCGCCGTGGCTGTCGTGGCGCTGCCAGCTCTGGAGGCGTACGACGCCCGGGGTGTCACCGGACAGGGAGCCCTCCATGCCGGCCAGCAGGGTGCGGCCGCCGGGGAAGAGGGTCAGCGCCTCGAAGGTCTGGTTCGACACGGCGCGGCCGGCCGGGGCGACGCGCAGGGCGTCCGGCACGGAGAGGCGCCCCAGGGCGGTGCCGTCCCGGCCGTACCGGCGTACCGACGGCTCGGTCTCGGACGACACCAGCCGGGTGCCGTCGCGGTCGACGACGAGCCCCTCGGAGTCCAGCGCGGCGCCGCTCTCGTCGGCCAGGGGCACGACGGAGCGCGGTCGCAGCGTCCTCGGGTCCAGGGTGAAGAGGGCGGACCGGTCGGACAGGGCGGCGATCGCCCCGTCGCGGTCCACGGCCAGCGCGGAGATGTTGCCGACGAACGTGTTCTCGTACGTCGTCTTGTCGAGGGCGTCGGAGAAGCCCTCGATGGACACGGAGGACGAACAGGAGTTGCCGTCCGTGGAGTCGGCGGGCCCGCTCCGGGCGGTGGCGGGTCCGGCGGCGGTGAGGCACGTGGCTGCCGCCAGGCCGGCGGTGACGGTGGCGAGGGTGGCGAGTACGGATCTCGGACGCATGGCGTCACGGTAGGGCGGGGGTGGTTGAGCGGGAGGGTACTGGCCGTGAATTCCGGACAGCGGGGGTGGGGTACGGCGGAGGGAACGGGGCGGGCCGGAGACGGAGGGGGGCGGGTCTACACCTGGGTGACCGACTCGGCGATCCCTTCCTTGATCGCCACCTCCACCGTCAGGTTGCCGTCCTTCGCCGCGGCGTCCAGCTCGTCGGAGGTGCAGCTCTCCGCCTCCTGGGTCTCGGGGTCACCGCAGATGTCGCCGCCCGTGATCTTCGTGCTCAAGCCGACCCAGAAGACACGGTCGTCGCCGACCATCAGTTTGCCCGGCGCCAGATAGGTCAGCTTGCCGGTGATCCGTCGCTCACAGCTGAGTCCCAGGTCCACCACAGCCCCCGCCAAATCCGCCCACGCACGATGACCCGGTGACATCTGCCACCGATCCGTACCCCCAAGCCCCCGAGGCCGTCGCCTCGCCGCCGCCCGTCGAGCCGGGCGCGCAGCCCGCGAAGGCGCCCCGCTGGTCGCTGCCCGTGCTGGGCGCGATCCTCGTCCTGGCCGGCGTGCTGTACTCCTGGAACCTCTCCTCCTCCAGCCTGAACAGCTTCTACAGCGCCGCCGTGTACAGCGGCACGCAGAGCTGGAAGGCCTGGTTCTTCGGCTCGCTGGACGCCGGGAACTTCATGACCGTGGACAAGCCGCCCTTCGTGCTGATGGCGATGGGGCTGTCCTGCCGTGTCTTCGGGTACGGCACCTGGCAGATGATGCTGCCTCTGGTCGCCTCCGCCCTCGGCACGATCTGGATCGTGCACTCGTCCGTCAAGCGGATCTGGGGACACGGCCCCGCCGCCGTCGCCGCGCTCGTCCTCGCGCTCACCCCGATCACCGTCGCTATCAACCGCGACAACAACCCGGACACCCTGCTCGTCCTCCTGATGGTCGGGGGCGCGGCCCTGGCGCTGCGCGCCGTGCACAACGGCAAGCTGCTGCCGCTGGTCGGCTCGGCCGTGCTCTTCGGGTTCGCCTTCAACACCAAGATGCTCCAGGGCTACATCGCCCTGCCCGCCGTCTTCGCCGTGTACCTGTACGCGGCCCAGGGCGGATGGCTCTGCCGCGTACGCAACCTCGGCGTCGCCGCGGTCGCACTCGCCGTCTCCAGCTTCTGGTGGGCCGCCGCCGTGTCACTCGTACCCGCCTCGTCGCGGCCGTACATCGGCGGGTCGACGGACGGCACCGCCTGGGACCTGATCATGGGCTACAACGGCCTGGGACGGGTCCTCGGCGGCGAGGGCAACGGCGGAGGTGGAGGCGGTGGCGGCGAAGGCGGAGGCGGAGGCGGTTTCTCCGGGGCCGCCGGCATCGGCCGGATGTTCAACGAGGTGCTGGGCGGCCAGATCTCCTGGCTGCTGCCCTTCGCCGGGATCGCCCTCGTCGGCGGCCTCGTCCTGCGCGGACGCGCTCCCCGTACGGACCTCACGCGTGCCGCACTGCTCCTGTGGGGCGGCTGGACCGTGCTGCACTACTTCACCTTCAGCCTCGCCGAAGGCACCATGCACCCGTACTACACGACCGCGCTCGCGCCCGGCATCGCGGCGCTGTGCGGGGGCGGCGGGGCGATGCTCCTGCGCGCCTTCCGCGCAGGTGACGCCAAGCGCTGGTCCTGGGTGCTGCCCGTGGCGTTCGCCGCCACCGGCGTCTGGGCCGTCGTCCTGCTGCGGCGGGCCTCCGGCTGGAACAGCTGGCTGTGGCCGGCCATCGCGGCGGTGATGGTCCTGGCGATCGTCGGGCTGTTCCTCTTCCGGTCCGGGCGCCGGGCGCGCTTCCTCTCCGGCGCCCTGGCCGCAGCCGTCGTCGCCTCCCTCGCCGGGCCCGCGGCGTACGCCGCCTCCGTGACCGCGAGTTCCGGCGGCGGCATGAGCGGTACGAACCCGACGGCCGGCCCCACCACCGGTGGCGGCGTGGGCGGCGGACCCGGCGGTGGCGGTGGCGGCCGGGGCGGCTTCCCCGGCGGCAACGGCGGCCAGGCACCGGGCAGCGGCCAGCAGCCCGGCGGTCAGGAGCGGGGCACCGGCCAGACCGGCACCCTGCCGAACGGCACCGGCACCGGCACCGGCTCAGGTGGTGGCGGTGGCGGTGGCGGTGGCGGCATGGGCGGTCCCGGCGGTGGCGCCGACAGTGCCATGACCACGTATCTGGAGAAGCACCGGGACGGCGCCAAGTGGCTGGTGGCGGTGTCCAGTTCGCAGAGCGCGGCTCAGCTGATCGTCAGCACGAAGCAGCCCGTCATCTCCATGTGGGGCTGGTCCGGCAGCGACAAGGCCATGACCCTCGCCAAGCTGAAGGAGCTCGTGAAGAAGGGCGAGCTGCACTACATCGTGCTCGGCGGCGGAGGCATGGGCGGGGGCGGCGGCATGAGCGGGGGCGGCGGCATGGGCGGCGACTCCGGCGGCGTCAGCTCCGAGGTGACCACCTGGGTGCAGAAGCACGCCACGTCGGTGAAGGCGAGCGAGTACAGCAGCGGCTCGTCAGCATCCACCGAGTCGTCGGAGTCCTCCGAGTCGTCCGGCTCACAGAACACCCAGTCGCTCTACCGCCTGGACGCTTCGGACGTCAACTAGGGCCACCCCTAAGCCAATTGGGGAAAACCCTGGCACTTCACAACCCCTGGACCGGAGACGGCCAGGGGTTGTGCTGTGTGCGAGAACGTCACACAAACGTCTCTTTCTCGTTATGCAAGTAACCTCATGTCCATGCCACCCTCCCGATTGACCGAAGTGTCAACACGCGTAGAACGCGGACCCGTTGCTCCCACCGCTCCGGGCCCCGCATCCCGGCGCGTGCCGTTCTCGGGAAAGGGCACCCCATATGTCCGTAGCGCAGCTTGGCAAGTGGAAGGCGCTGGCGGCCGGCGTCTCCGCCGTCCTCGTCGGCCTCACCCTCCCGACGGTCGCCGCGACCCCCGCCGCGGCCACCGCCACCGCGTACGACGACACGTACTACGCGAACGCGATCGGCAAGACCGGCACGGCACTGAAGGGCTCGCTGCACACGATCATCAGCAGCCAGACGAAGATCTCGTACTCCGCGGTCTGGGAGGCGCTCAAGGTCACCGACCAGGATCCGAACAACAGCAGCAACGTGGTCCTGCTCTACTCCGGCATCTCCCGCAGCAAGACGCTCAACGGCGGCGACGTCGGCGACTGGAACCGCGAGCACACGTGGGCCCAGTCCCACGGCGACTTCGGCACCTCGGCCGGGCCCGGCACCGACCTGCATCACCTGCGGCCCGAGGACGTCCAGGTCAACAGCATCCGCGGCAACAAGGACTTCGACAACGGCGGCAGCAGCTTCACCAACAGCGGCGGCAGCCTCACCGACTCGAACTCCTTCGAGCCCCGCGCCGCCGTCAAGGGCGATGTGGCCCGGATGATCCTCTACATGGCCGTCCGTTACGAGGGTGGCGACTCCTGGCCCGACCTGGAGCCCAACGACGCCGTCACCAACGGCAGCGTCCCGTACCACGGCCGCCTCTCGGTGCTGAAGCAGTGGAACGAGGCGGACCCGCCCAGCACCTCCGAGACGCGCCGGAACGAACTGATCTACAGCAACTACCAGCACAACCGGAATCCGTTCATCGACCACCCGGAGTGGGTCGAGGCGATCTGGTAGACCGTTGATGGACCGACGGTGAGGAGCGCTGAACCCCCGGTTACCAATCGGGAGTTCAGCGCCACACCTGCCCCCTCGGTTACGAATTCATGACATCGGGGCGCACAACCGGGGCCGCCCCGATCGAGTCGAACTCAGTGAACGCGGCATTCCGCACGCAGAAGCGGAATCCGACCGACTCGAAAGGTTCATGTATGTCCCGAGCACACCGCAGAACTCGTAACGCGCGTCTCACCGCACCCCTGGCAGCCGCGGTGCTGCTCGCCGGAGGGTTCGGCGCGATGGCTCTCACCGGGGCCTCGGCCCAGGCCGCCACCGCCGCCGCGGACGCGCAGGACGACTTCAACGGCGACGGATACGCCGACCTCGTCGTGTCCGCCCCGAACGGCACGGTGTCGAGTGCGGCCAAGGCCGGATACGTGGCCGTCACGTACGGCTCGGCCGACGGCGTCTCCACCGCCAACAAGAAGATCATCAGCCGCTCCACCAGCGGCGTGCCCGGCTCCGCCACCGCGAACCAGCAGTTCGGGTCCACCTTCACCAAGGGCGACCTGGACCGTGACGGCTTCAGCGACCTGGTGATCTCGGGCGGCAAGGCCGGCTCCGTCATCCTGTGGGGCTCCGCGTCCGGACTCACCGGCGGCACGGCCATAGCCGGTCACGACAACCCGCAGACCGGCGACTTCGACGGCGACGGCAAGACGGACCTCACCCTCTTCGCCCACCAGGACGTCCAGGGCGACGACCCCGAGAACGCCACCGGGACCGTGTGGAAGGGCCCGATCTCGCGTGCCGGAACGCCCGCCGCCAAGCTGCCCCTCCTGAAGACCGGCGAGGTGGTCAGCGGCCCCGTCGGCACCACCGAGTCCGGCGACGTCAACGGTGACGGCAAGGACGACATCGTCGCCTTCCACTACGAGGGCGACGGCGTCTGGGGCAACACCCTGCTGCTCGGCGGCGGCAGCGCGGGCTTCACCAGGAGCTGGGTCCCCGGTGAAGCCGCAAGCAACAAGATGGGCACCGGCATCGGGGACGTCAACAACGACGGCTTCGACGACGTCGTGGTCGGCAACGACTGGGGCGGCGGCAACGTCAAGGTCGCCCTCGGTTCGGCCACCGGCCTGTCCACGGACCGCGTCCAGACCTTCAACCAGGACAGCCCCGGGTTCCCCGGAGCCGAGGAAGAGGAGGACGAGATCGGCGGGTCGGTCTCGGTCGCGGACGTCACGGGTGACGGCTACGCCGACATCGCGCTCGGCATCCCGGGCGAGGACGTCGGCGACATCTACGACACCGGCTCGGTCGCCCTGGTCCCCGGCAGCGCCGCCGGTGCCACGGGCGCCGGGACGCAGGTCTTCCACCAGAACACCGCCGGCATTCCCGGAGCCGCCGAGAACAGCGACGAGTTCGGTGTGAGCACCGCCCTGCTGGACCTCGACGGCGACGGCCACGCCGACCTCGCGGCCGGTTCCACGGCCGAGAACGAGGGGAACGGCGCGGTCTGGATCCTGAACGGCACGGCGAGCGGCCTCACCGCCACCTCGTCCTTCGCGTTCGGTGCCGGTGACCTCGGCGCCCCGGCGACGGCCGCGAGCTTCGGGTCGTACCTGCGCTGACATCTGCGCTGACCAACTGATCCACAGCAACACGGTGGGGCGGCCTCGTGCCGCCCCACCGTCATGTCCGGCCCGAAAAGGGAATTCGGGCTCAGTCCAGGTGCGTCGGCGCGAACATCCGCAGCAGCGCCGGCAGCACGACCACCGAAGGGCCGGGCGTGGCGAAGGACTTGGCGAGGTCGGCGGCGAGGGAGTCCGGGGTGGTCCGTACGCCCGGGACGCCGAAGGACTCCGCGAGCGCCACGTAGTCCGGGCGGGACAGTTCCGTGGCCGTGGACTGCCCGAAGGCGTCCGTCATGTACTCGCGCAGGATGCCGTAACCACCGTCGTCGACGATGAGCCAGGTCACGTCCAGGTTGTGCTGCCTGGCGGTGGCGAGTTCGGCGATGGAGTAGAGCGCGCCACCGTCGCCGGAGACCGCGAGGACCGGGTGGGTGGGGTCGGCGACCGCACCGCCGATCGCCGCCGGGAAGGCGTAGCCGAGGCCGCCCGAGCCCTGTGCGGAGTGCATGGTGTTGGGGCGCCGGGCGTCGAAGGCGGACCAGGCCCAGTAGGACAGGATCGTCATGTCCCAGAAACTGGCCGACCGGTCCGGCAGCGCCTCTCGGACGGCGGCCAGCACCTGCTGTTCCAGGGTGAGTTCCTGGGCGTCGATGCGCTCCCGGACGAGGTCGAGCACGGTCCGTACGCGGTCCGCGGCCGTCGCGTCCTCCCGTACGGGAGAGGTGTCCTCCGGCACGGTTTCGAGCAACGCCGACAGGGCGAGGCGGGCGTCCGCGTGGATGCCGAGGGCCGGGTGGTTGGACTCCAGTTTGCCGAGGTCGGCCTCGATCTGGATGACACGGCCGCGGGGCTTGAACGTGTGGTAGTTCGAGGAGAGTTCGCCCAGCCCTGAGCCGACGACGAGGAGTACGTCGGCGTCCTCCAGGAAGTCGGTGGTGTGCCGGTCCTCCAGCCAGGACTGGAGCGAGAGCGGGTGGTTCCAGGGGAAGGCGCCCTTGCCACCGAAGGTGGTGACGACGGGCGCGTTCAACCGCTCGGCGAGCTGCCGCAGCTTGCCCGACGCGTCGGCACGTACGACTCCGCCGCCCGCGATGATCGCCGGGCGGGCCGCGTTCGCGAGCAGGTCGGCGGCCACCGCGGTCAGTTCGGGGCGCGGGGGCAGGTCGTGGGGCGCGGCGTCCACGGCCGTGACGGCGGGCAGGACCGTCTCGGCAAGCAGGACGTCCTGCGGGATCTCCACCCATACGGGCCCGTGCGGGGCGGTGAGCGCCGACTCCCAGGCCTCGGCGATCGCGGAGGGGATCTGCGACTGCGTACGGACCGTGTGGACGGACTTCACCACGCCCCTGAACGAGGCCTGCTGGTCCGGGAGTTCGTGCAGATAGCCGTGCCGGCCGCCGCCGAGCCCCGCGCTCGGGATCTGGCTGCTGACGGCGAGGACGGGGGCGGATGCCGCTGCGGCCTCCTGGAGCGCGGCCAGCGAGGTCAGGGCGCCCGGCCCGGTCGACACGAGCAGCGGGGCCGCCTCGCCGGTGATCCGGCCGTACGCGTCCGCCGCGAACCCGGCGTTGTTCTCGACCCGCAGGCCGACGTACGCCAGGTCGGAGCGGCGCAGCGCGTCGAACATACCGAGCGCGTGCTGTCCTGGCAGGCCGAAGACGGTGGTCGCGCCGAGACCGGCGAGGGTCTCCACGACCAGGTCTCCGCCGTTGCGTCCGGGCGGCGCGTTGAGCGCGGCCTCCGTCTGCTCGGCGGTCGGGCGGAGCACGAGGTCGTGGTCGTGGGTCACTGCGCTCGAGCCTCTGCAATCTGGCGGGACATGATGGTGGTCAGTTCGTACGCCGTGTGCGACGCGGCGACGGAGGTGATCTCAGCGTGATCGTATGCGGGGGCCACCTCGACGACGTCCGCGGAGACCAGGTGGCAGGAGGCCAGGCCGCGCAGGATCTCCAGGAGTTCGCGCGAGGTCATGCCGCCGGCCTCGGGGGTGCCGGTGCCGGGCGCGTGGGCCGGGTCGAGGCAGTCGATGTCGATGGAGATGTAGAGCGGGCGGTCGCCGATGCGCTGCCGCAGCTGGTCGGCCACCTCGTCGGCGCCGCGCCGGTAGATGTCCGCTGAGGTGACGATGCCGAAGCCCATCTTCTCGTCGTCGGTCAGGTCCTGCCTGCCGTACAGCGGGCCGCGGGTGCCGACATGCGAGAGCGCCTCGGTGTCGAGGATGCCTTCCTCGACGGCCCGGCGGAACGGGGTGCCGTGCGTGTACTCGGCGCCGAAGTACGTGTCCCAGGTGTCGAGGTGCGCGTCGAAGTGCAGGAGCGCGACCGGGCCGTGCTTCCTGGCGACCGCGCGCAGCAGCGGCAGCGCGATGGTGTGGTCGCCGCCGAGGGTCATCAGCCGGGCGCCGGTGCCGAGGAGTTCGTCGGCGGCGCCCTCGATGGTCTCCACGGCCTCGTTGATGTCGAACGGGTTCGCGGCGATGTCTCCGGCGTCCGCGACCTGCGCGAGGGCGAACGGCGAGGCGTCCTGCGCGGGGTTGTACGGCCGCAGGAGACGGCTGGCCTCCCGGATCGCGTTCCCGCCGAAGCGGGCCCCCGGCCGGTAGGAGACGCCCGCGTCGAACGGCACACCGACCACGGCGACATCGGTGGTGCCGACCTCGTCGAGGCGGGGCAGCCGGGCGAACGTCGCAGGCCCCGCGTACCGCGGTATGCGGGACGAGTCGACGGGCCCGCGGGGCGTCTCGTTGCTGTTCATCGGGTAGCGCTCTCTTTCCTACGGTTCATACGCTTCATCGCGTATGCGCGTCTTCTCCGTCCGACCCTACTGGTGAGTCGCGACGGGTTCGGATGCGGCTTCGGAGCCCCGGCCCGCGAAGCGTTCGCGCCAGGCGGCGAGCACCGCCGCGTCAAGGCGATTCGCCGTCTGCCTCGACGGTGCCGCGCTCGCTCTCCAGGCGAAACACGATTTCGGAGTTGAGGGACCGGCGGGCGGACTTGGCCTGAGCGACCAGCCACGAATGAAGGTCGGCGGGCAGTCTGAGCGTGATGCGCACTTCATCGTCCATGCTCGGCACTTTAGTGTCAGAATGGTGTCATGGAGACACTGGAGTCGGTTGAGGGCGCCGGGCATGTCCGGTACACCTACCGGCTGCGTGCGTCGTCGACCGCCCACACTCAGTTGCTCGCCGAGTGGAACAGATGCCGCTGGGTGTGGAACGAGTGCGTAGCCAAGTCCAAGGCCGTGCAGGCGCAGAACAAGGCGCACCCCGAGAGCAAGCAGACCTGCGGTCCGGCCCAGCTCGACACGATGCTGACCGAGGCCCGCCTGAAAACACCGTGGTTGCGGGAGGGCGCCAGTGTTCCCCAGCAGCAGATCATCCGGGACTTCGGTAAGTCCCGTGCGAAAGCACAGAAGGACATCAAGGAACGCCTGCCGCAGCGGCAGCGGACCGGGATGCCGAAGTGGAAGAAAAAGCGCGAGGCCGACCCGTCGCTGAACTACACCAAACGCGGCTTCCGCCTGAAGGGCGGCCGTCTGCACCTCGCGGGCGGCATTGTCCTGACCGTAGTCTGGTCGCGCGAATTGTCGGCCGAGCCGTCCAGTGTGCGCGTGTACCGGGACAGTATCGGCCACTGGTATGCCTCCTTCGTCTTGCCCGCCGAAATTCAGCCGCTCCCTAAAACCGGCGCGGTGATCGGCGTGGACTGGGGCGTCAAGGAGACCGCAACTACTACCAGCGACGCCCACGACCTCCCTCATGCCCAGCACGGCCGGACCGCCAAGACGAAGGTGTCGCGGTACGACCGGATGATGGCCCGCCGCAAACCCGCCGGGGGACAGGCGGCGTCGAAGGGCTACCGCGAAGCGAGGAAACTGCGGGCCAAGGCGTACAAGAAGGTGGCCCGGCAGCGGCAGGACACCGGCCGCAAGTGGGCCAAGCGCGTGGTAGTCGACCACGATGCCATGGCCGTCGAGGACTTTCGCCCGAAGTTCCTCGCCAGGACCACCATGGCCCGCAAGGCAGCCGACTCCGCCATCGGCGCTACGAAGAAAGCCTTGTTGGAGATGGGCCGCAAGCACGGGCGGGACGTCCGCCTCGTCAACCCCGCGCACACCACCATGGACTGCGCATCGTGCGGAGCGAGAACCAAGCACGCACTTCCTCTTTCGGAACGTACCTACACCTGCACCTCGTGCGGAGCCGTATCCCCCAGGGACAAGAACTCCGCTCACGTGATGCTCGTCCGGGCTGGTCTGGCCCCGGCTGGTGTTGAGGGCGTAAGACCTTCTGGAGCGCCGCTCCGGAAGGCGGCCTGAGCCAGGAATCCCCTCCCTCCGGGGGGGGAGCAGTCAATGTGTAGTCGACGGCCACACCCCCCGCGGCCACTGGTCGCCACGACCCTAGGTGGCCGGAAAGCGGCGCTGAAGTGTACGTTTCATCCACTCTCACCGGATCCGATGGAGGAAACGTCCACGATGTCAGACTCTGCCGCCCCTGCCACCACCGCCGTCCCTGCCGCCCCCGCCGTGCCGCCCACACCACCGGTCCCCCTCGCCGCCCTGCTGGCCCGCGAGGATCTCGGCCTGATGCTGATCGCGGGGCCGAGCGATCCGGCCACGGTGATCCACTGGGCGCACACCTCGGAGATGGCGGACCCGTATCCGTATCTGCTCGGCGGCGAGATGCTCCTCACAGCCGGGGTGCACATTCCGGAGGCGGCCGGATCCGGCACCTACTTCGACGCCTACGTGTCCCGCATCGTCGAGGCGGGGGGCGCGGCGCTCGGCTTCGGGGTGGCGCCGGTGCACGACACGGTGCCGCGCGCCCTGGTCGAGGCCTGCGACCACTACGGGCTGCCGCTGGTGGAGGTCCCGCCCCGGACGACCTTCTCCGGCGTGGCGCGGGCGGTCTGGCAGCTCATGGCCCAGGCCCGGCACACCGAGCTGCGCCGCGTCACGGAGGCGCAGCAGAGCCTGGCCGCCGCCGCGGCCCGCCCGGACCCGGTCCCCTCGGTCCTGCGGCAGCTCGCCCAGCGGGTGGGCGGCCGCGCCGCGCTGTACGCCCCGGACGGCGTGGAGGTCGCTTCGGCGGGCCGACTGCCGGGCACGGGAGTAACCGCGAGGGCGAGGGCGGGGGCGGGGGCGGGCGCGGAGGTGGGCGCGGCGCTGGCCGGACTGGCGGCGGTGGTGCGGCCGGCGACCGGCGGCTCGGTTGCGGGTGTTGGCTCAGGTACGGGTACAGGTACGGGTACGGGAGCGGGAGCGGGAGCGGGAGCAGATGCCGGCTCAGCTTCGGGAGCCGGTGCCGGTGCCGGTGCGGGAGCAGGCACGGGAGCCGGTGCGGGAGCAGGTACGGGTATCGGCCCCACACCCTCCTCCGCCAGTGACACCGTCGCCGGCGTCCATCTCGCCGCGTACGCCCTCGGCACCGGCCAGGGTTTCGTCCTGGGCGTGGCGGCTCCCCGTCGCGACCCGGGCGACCACACCATCGCGTCCGTCGGTGCCGTGCTGCTCTCCCTCCTCACCGGCGAGCACCAGAGCAGCACGGGCGCGGCCCGTTCCTCGGCGCTCGTCCGCATGCTGCTGGGGGCCGCGCCCGAGGAGGTGGCGCCCTTGCTGGACACCGGCGAGCTGTGGGTCGTCGTGCACGCGCGGCCGGACGGTCCCGCGCCGGACGCCGTCGCCGCGTCGGCGCTCGGGGCGGCGCTCGGCTCCCCGCTGGTCGACGTGGACGGCGACGTCGTACGGGTCCTCGTCCCCGCGGGCCACCGTGAACTCGTCGCCCAGCCGGGCTGGACGTGCGGTGCGAGCGCGCCCGTCGTCCCGCGCGAGTGGCGGGCCGCCGACACCCAGGCCGCCCGCGCCCTGTCCCGGGCGAGGGCGACCCGTGCGCGGCTGGTCCGGCAGGGCGAGCCGCCGGGCCTCGCCGGGCTCGTCCCGCCCGCCGAGGCCGCCGCCCACGCCCGTACGGTCCTCGCGCCCATCGCCGAGAACCCCGCCCTCACGGAGACCCTTCGCACCTGGCTCTCCCTGCACGGCAGTTGGGACCGCACGGCGGTGGCCCTCGCCGTCCACCGCAACACGGTCCGTCAGCGCGTCGCCCGCTGCGCGACCCTCCTGGGCGCGGACCTGGACGACCCCGACGTCCGCATGGAGCTGTGGTTCGCACTCCGCCACACGTGATCGGTTCCCCGCCCTCACGTCGGCGATGCGGTGACGGTACGGGTCAGGAACCCGCGGACGTACCCGGCCACGGTGTCCAGATGGCTTTCGAGCAGGAAGTGTCCCCCTCCGGGAACCAGGTGGATCTCCGCGTCCGGAAGGTCCCTCGTGAAGGCGCGCGCGCCGTCCGGGCCGAAGATCTCGTCGCCCGCGCCCCAGACCGCCAGGAGAGGGACCTGGTGCTCCCGGAAGTAGGCGTGCACCTGAGGGTAGAGAGGCCGATTGACGGCGTAGTCGCGAAACAGGGCGAGCTGTACGAGGTCGTTGCCCGGCCGGTTGACCTCGCGGTGGTCAGCGGCCCAGGTGTCGGGATCGACCAGCTCGGGCCGGTCCACTCCGTGCAGGTACTGCCAGCGGATGGCGTCGAGCGAGAGCGCGGCTCGGACGGCGGGTTCGGTCCCGGGCCCCGGATCCTCGCAGTACGCCCATACGGGCTTCCAGAAATCCGGTACGAAGCCGTCCTCGTAGGCGTTGCCGTTCTGCGTGATCACCGCGGTGACCGCGTCCGGGGCGCGCAGGGCCAGCCGCCAGCCGATGGGTGCGCCGTAGTCCTGGACGTACAGGGCGTAGCGGGTGACGCCGAGCTGGGCCAGCAGGGCTTCGGTGATGTCGGTCAGGGAGTCGAAGGTGTAGGTGAACGCGTCCACGGGCGGGGCATCGGAGTTGCCGAAGCCGAGGTGGTCGGGGGCGATGACGTGGAACCGATCGGCCAGCGCCGGAATGAGATGGCGGAACATACGGGAACTGGTGGGGTACCCGTGCAGGAGTACGAGCGTGGGCGCTTCGCGGGGTCCTGCCTCGCGGTAGAAGACGCGATGTCCCCGCACTGTCGCGTACCGGTGACGGATCTCAACCATGACTAACTCCTTCGACGACCCATGACGGTTACCTTGATGTCCAGTAGACCGCCACCTGGGGTAACCTGTCAAACCACTCGATGGAGTTAGCTGGGAAGGTGAGGTCCGTGCTGGACGACCAGGCCCTGATACAGGCGCTGAACAGCACCCCGGTCGTGGATGGCCGACGCCAGGACCTGTGGCATGACGACCACGGGGTGGACAGCTGGGCGCGGAAGCACGGGGAGCCCGGGTCCGGACCCGGCGACGAGGAGCGCCGGTGGCTGCGCACCGCCCGGGACGCACTTCAGGCGGTGGGCTCGGGGGCTGTGGGCTCGGACACGTCGGCGGAGGCCCGTCTGCGCCGGGTCCTCGCAGGCGTTCGCAGCGTCCCGCAGCCCAGCGCGTCGGGCATCGAGTGGCACTTGGAGGTGCCGCCGGAGCGCAGGCTCGCCGTGGAACTCGTGCTCGCGTGGGCGGACGTCAAAGAGCGCATGCCCGGCCGGCTGCGGCCGTGCGAGAACCCTGAATGCCGCCTCTTCCTCCTGGACCGCAGCCGGGCCAACACCGCCCGATGGTGTTCGATGAAGACCTGCGGGAACCGGCTCAAAGCCCGCCGGCACCAGGCACGGGCACGGGCCGACTCGTGATCGGCTCCTCGCGATCCGCCCCACCGGCCCCGAACCCGCAGAGACTCCACCCCGGAGAGACTGCACTCCGGAGAGACTGCACTCCGGAGAGACTCCGCTCCGAAGTGACTCGACTCCGGGTGGCTCAAACCCGGAGTGACTCAAATCCCACGGTTCGATACCCGGCGCCGCCCGGCGGAACGCACCGGCAGAATGGGGGCATGCCGATATCCGGGACGCCCAGCCGCGCCGACCTCCTCGACCATCTCGTCCAGACGCGTATCGCGGGCCAGGTGGCCACTCCCCGCGAGAACAACCTCTCCCACTACCGCAAGCTGGCCAACGGCGACCGCAACTACTGGCTCGGCCTGGAACTCGGCGACCGCTGGACCGACGAGCAGGACGTACTCGCGGTCATGGCCGAGCGGTGCGGCGTGAACGACGACCCGGAGTTCCGGTACGGCCAGGACACCATCGACCCGGAGCTGACGGTCGACGCGCTGGAGCGGATGGCCGGCCGGCTGCGCAAGGCGGCGGCGGGCAGACAGCGCGTGCTGTTCGCGACGGGCCACCCGGGCGGCCTGCTGGACGTGCACCGCGCGACGGCCGCCGCGCTGCGCGCCGCCGGCTGCGAGATCGTGGTGATTCCGGACGGGCTGACCACGGACGAGGGGTACGTCTTCCAGTTCGCCGACGTCGCGGTCCTGGAGCACGGCGCGACGCTGTGGCACACCCACTCGGGCGAGCCGATGCGGGCGATCCTGAAGGGCCTGGAGAGCGAGGGCCGCCCCCTGCCCGATCTGGTCGTCGCGGACCACGGCTGGGCGGGCTGCGCGGGCCAGCTGGGCGTGGACTCCATGGGCTACGCGGACTGCAACGACCCGGCCCTGTTCCTCGCCGAGTCCGAGGGCACGGTCCAGGTGACCGTCCCCATGGACGACCACGTCACGAGCCCCCGGCACTACGACCCGATGACGGCATACCTGCTGGACGCGGCGGGCCTCACCACCAGCGAGTGAGCGGCCGTCCGACCCCCGGTTCACGCGTCACCGGACCACGCGTCACCGATTCGCGTGCCACCGGTCCACGCGTCACCGGGGGATCCGTACGACGCCCTCCTGGATCACCGTGATCGCGAGCTGTCCGTCCTGCGTGTAGATACGCGCCTGCCCGAGGCCCCGCCCGCCGGACGCGGACGGCGACTCCTGGTCGTACAGCAGCCATTCGTCGGCGCGGAACGGCCGGTGGAACCACATCGCGTGGTCCAGGGAGGCCCCGACGACGTCCCCGGTGGCCCAGCCACCGCGCCCGTGGGCGAGCAGTACGGAGTCCAGGAGCGTCATGTCGGAGACGTACGTGGCGAGGCAGACGTGCAGCAGCGGCTCGTCGATGGCGCCGTCGAGCTTGCCGTTGGTGCGGAACCACACCTGGGAGCGGGGCTCGCGCGGCTCCCCGACGCTGGCGAAAGGCGGCGCGTCGACATAGCGGAGGTCGACGGCGGCACGGGCCTCCATCATCCGCTGGACGACGCCCTGGTCGCCGTACGCGTCCAGATACCGCGGCAGCATCTCGGCGGCCGTCTGCAAGGTCTCCGGATCGGGTGCGGGCGGCATGTCGGCCTGGTGGTCCATGCCCTCCTCGTACGTCTGGAACGACGCGGAGAGATGGAAGATCGGCTGCCCGTGCTGGACGGCGACCACCCGGCGCGTGGTGAAGGAGCGCCCGTCGCGGATCCGGTCGACGGTGTAGACGATGGGCGCGCCCGGGTCCCCGGCGCGCAGGAAGTAGGCGTGCAGGGAGTGGGCGAGCCGGTCCCCGGGGACCGTGCGCCCCGCGGCGACCAGTGCCTGCGCCGCGACCTGCCCGCCGAAGACGCGCGGGACGACGGCGAAGCGTGACTGACCGCGGAAGATGTCCTGCTCGATCCGCTCGAGGTCGAGCAGATCGAGCAGGGCTTCAAGTGCCTGGCTCATGCGTCAGTTGTACCGTGCATTGGTTTCTCGGATGTTTTCTCGGACGGTTTCTCGGATGCCGTCTCGGGTCCGGCTCTACAGGCCCATGTTCTTGGCGATGATCGACTTCATGATCTCGCTGGTGCCGCCGTAGATGCGGTTGACGCGGTTGTCCGCGTACAGGCGGGCGATCGGGTACTCGTTCATGAAGCCGTAGCCGCCGTGGAGCTGGAGGCAGCGGTCGATGACGCGGTGCGCGACCTCGGTGCAGAACAGCTTGGCGGACGCGGCCTCGGCCGGGGACAGCTCACCCTGGTCGAGGGCCTCCAGGGACCGGTCGGCGACGGCCTGCGCGGCGTCCACCTCGGCCTGGCAGGCGGCCAGCTCGAACTTGGTGTTCTGGAAGTGGGAGACCGGCTTGCCGAAGACGGTGCGCTCAAGCACGTACTCCTTGGCGAAGCGGACGGCGGCCGCGGCCTGGGCGTACGCGCCGAAGGCGATGCCCCAGCGCTCGGAGGGCAGGTTGCCGCCGAGGTAGTGGAAGCCCTTGTTCTCCTCGCCGAGGAGGTCCTCGAACGGCACCTTCACGTCGACGAACGCCAGCTCGGCGGTGTCGGAGGTCTTCAGGCCGAGCTTGTCGAGCTTGCGGCCCACCGAGTAGCCCTCGGCCTTGGTGTCCACGGCGAAGAGGGATATGCCGTGGCGGCGGTCCTCGGCCGTGGGCGCGGAGGTGCGGGCACAGACGATCACGCGGTCGGCGTGCACACCACCGGTGATGAACGTCTTGGCGCCGTTGAGGACGTAGTGCGAGCCGTCCTCGGAGAGCTTCGCGGTGGTCTTCATGCCCGCGAGGTCGGAGCCGGTGCCCGGCTCGGTCATCGCGAGGGCCCACATCTCCTCACCGGAGACGAACTTCGGCAGGAAGCGCTTCTTCTGCTCGTCGGTGGCGAGCGCCTTGATGTAGGGCAGGCCCAGCAGCACGTGCACACCGGAGCCGCCGAAGGAGACACCCGCGCGGGCGGTCTCCTCATACATCACGGCTTCGAACTTGTACGAGTCGATGCCGGCGCCGCCGAACTCCTCGTCCACGCGGATGCCGAAGACGCCCAGTTCGGCGAGCTTGTAGTAGAAGTCGCGGGGCGCCTGGCCTGCCGCGAACCACTCGTCGTAGACCGGGACGACCTCGGCCTCGATGAAGGCGCGCAGGGTCTCCCGGAACGCCTCGTGATCCTCGTTGAACACCGTACGGCGCACCGCGCCCACCTCCGCCTGGCTCAAGATTCCATGTCTAAGCGCTTGCTCAGCTCCACGTTACCGGCCAGTCACGTACGTCGTCCAGACCAATCCCCCCGAGACGCTCGTCACGCCCCGGACCCCCCGGACTCCCTGGACTCCCCGGACCACCCGGACTCCCCGGCCGCCGCGAAGGCCCCCCTCGCCATCCGGTGCAACAGCTCCGCCGTGCCCGCCCGTCCGGGCAGCGCCCCCGGGCGGCCCAGGTGGGGCGTCGAGTTCAGGAGCCCGAAGACCGAGTGCACGGCCGAGCGGGCGCTCGGTTCGGCCAGGCCGGGGTGGATCTCACGCACGACCTCCACCCACAGCTCCACGTACTGGCGCTGGAGCTGCCGTACGAGCTTGCGGTCGCTGTCCCTCAGGCGGTCCAGCTCCCGGTCGTGCAGGGTGATCAGCGGGCGGTCGTCGAGCGCGAACTCGATGTGCCCCTCGATGAGGGAGTCGAGGAGCGCCTCCGGGTCCCCGCCGGACTCCGCCACGCGGTGCTTGCCGCCGGCCAGCAGCTGCTCGCTGATCCCCACCAGCAGCTCGGCGAGCATCGCGTCCTTGCCGGCGAAGTGGCGGTACAGACCCGGCCCGCTGATGCCCACCGCCGCGCCTATCTCGTCGACGCCGACCCCGTGGAAGCCACGCTCGGCGAAGAGCCGGGCGGCCTCCTTGAGGATCTGCTCGCGGCGGGTGGGGGCGTCGGTTCTCATGGCCATGGAAGCAATTCTAGACAGAGAGGTTAGCGCTCGTTAACCTGAAGGAAACGCGTTAACGCTCACTAACTTGTTCGGCGACTTGGTTCATTGACCGGTGACCACCGGGTGAGGGGACCGCAGGATGCATGAGGCACCGGAGCTCCACAGCGCGGCCGACCCCGCGTCGGAGGCCTGGCGGGGCAACGAGGCGGCACACCACGCACTCGTCGACGAACTGCGGCGCAAGCTCGCCGCGGCCCGCCTCGGCGGCGGTGAGCGGGCCCGCGCCCGGCACACCGCCCGCGGCAAGCTGCTGCCGCGCGACCGCGTGGACACGCTGCTCGACCCCGGCTCACCGTTCCTGGAGCTGGCCCCGCTGGCGGCCGACGGGCTGTACGGGGGCCAGGCCCCGGCGGCGGGCGTCATCGCCGGAATCGGCCGGGTCGCGGGGCGCGAGTGCGTGGTGGTCGCCAACGACGCCACGGTCAAGGGCGGCACGTACTACCCGCTGACGGTGAAGAAGCACCTGCGCGCCCAGGAGGTGGCCCTGGAGAACCGCCTCCCCTGTGTCTACCTGGTGGACTCGGGCGGCGCCTTCCTCCCCATGCAGGACGAGGTCTTCCCCGACCGCGAGCACTTCGGGCGGATCTTCTACAACCAGGCCCGGATGTCGGGAGCGGGGATCCCCCAGATCGCGGCCGTCCTCGGCTCGTGCACGGCCGGCGGGGCGTACGTTCCCGCGATGAGCGACGAGGCCGTCATCGTGCGGGGCCAGGGCACGATCTTCCTCGGCGGCCCGCCCCTGGTGAAAGCCGCGACCGGTGAGGTCGTCACGGCGGAGGAGCTGGGCGGCGGCGAGGTGCATTCCCGGGTCTCCGGGGTCACGGACCACCTGGCGGAGGACGACGCGCACGCCCTGCGGATCGTACGGACCATCGTCTCCACACTCCCCGACCGCGGACCTCTCCCCTGGTCGGTCACGCAGGGCGCCGAACCGAAGGTGGACCCCGCCGGGCTGTACGGCGCGGTGCCGGTCGACTCCCGCACCCCCTACGACGTACGCGAGGTCATCGCGCGCGTGGTCGACGGTTCGCGGTTCGCCGAGTTCAAGTCGGAGTTCGGGCAGACCCTCGTCACCGGCTTCGCCCGGATCCACGGGCACCCGGTCGGAATCGTCGCCAACAACGGCATCCTGTTCTCCGAGTCCGCCCAGAAGGGCGCCCACTTCATCGAACTGTGCGACCAGCGAGGCATCCCGCTGGTGTTCCTGCAGAACATCTCGGGCTTCATGGTCGGCCGCCAGTACGAGGCCGGGGGCATCGCCAAGCACGGCGCCAAAATGGTGACCGCGGTGGCCTGCACCCGCGTACCGAAACTGACGGTCGTGGTCGGCGGATCCTACGGCGCGGGCAACTACTCGATGTGCGGCCGGGCGTATTCGCCACGCTTCCTGTGGATGTGGCCGAACGCCAAGATCTCCGTGATGGGCGGCGAGCAGGCCGCGTCGGTCCTCGCGACCGTCAAGCGCGACCAGTTGGAGGGGCGCGGCGAGTCCTGGCCGGCGGAGGAGGAAGAGGAGTTCAAGGCTCCGATCCGCGCTCAGTACGAGAGCCAGGGCAACGCCTACTACGCGACGGCCCGGCTCTGGGACGACGGCGTGATCGACCCGATGGAGACCCGCCAGGTGCTGGGCCTGGCCCTGACCGCCTGTGCCAACGCGCCACTGGGCGACCCCCAGTTCGGCGTCTTCCGGATGTGAGGGAACGGACAACGATGTTCGACACGGTACTTGTGGCCAACCGGGGCGAGATCGCCGTCCGGGTCATCCGGACGCTGCGGTCGCTGGGTGTGCGCTCGGTGGCCGTCTTCTCCGACGCGGACACCGACGCCCGGCACGTACGCGAGGCGGACACGGCGGTACGGATCGGTCCGGCCCCGGCCGCCGAGAGCTACCTGTCGGCGGAGCGGCTGCTGGAGGCCGCGGCACGGTCCGGCGCCCAGGCGGTGCACCCCGGGTACGGCTTCCTCGCGGAGAACGCCGACTTCGCGCGGGCGTGCGCCGAGGCCGGGCTGGTCTTCATCGGCCCCCCGGCGGACGCGATCTCACTCATGGGCGACAAGATCCGCGCCAAGGAGACGGTGCGGGCGGCCGGCGTCCCGGTGGTGCCGGGTTCGTCGGGCAGCGGGCTGAGCGATGCGCAACTGGCGTCCTGCGCCCGGGAGATCGGCGTGCCGGTGCTGCTGAAGCCGTCGGCCGGCGGTGGCGGCAAGGGCATGCGCCTGGTGCGGGACGCGGCTGTGCTGGCGGAGGAGATCGCCGCCGCGCGCCGCGAGGCCCGCGCCTCCTTCGGCGACGACACCCTCCTCGTCGAGCGCTGGGTCGACCGGCCCCGGCACATCGAGATCCAGGTCCTGGCGGACGGCCACGGGAACGTGGTGCACCTGGGCGAACGCGAGTGCTCCCTCCAGCGCCGGCACCAGAAGATCATCGAGGAGGCGCCGAGCGTGCTCCTCGACGAGAGGACCCGCGCGGCGATGGGTGAGGCGGCCGTCCATGCGGCGCGCTCCTGCGGTTACTCGGGCGCGGGCACGGTCGAGTTCATCGTGCCGGGCAGCGACCCGGCCTCGTACTACTTCATGGAGATGAACACGCGCCTCCAGGTCGAGCACCCGGTGACCGAGATGATCACGGGCCTGGACCTGGTGGAGTGGCAGCTGCGGGTGGCCGCGGGCGAGCGCCTCGGCTTCGCCCAGGACGACGTCACGCTCACCGGGCACGCCGTGGAGGCCCGTATCTGCGCCGAGGACCCCTCCCGGGGCTTCCTGCCGTCCGGCGGTACGGTCCTGCGCCTGCACGAGCCCGAGGGCGACGGCGTCCGCACCGACTCGGGCCTGACCGAGGGCACGGAGGTCGGCTCGCTGTACGACCCGATGCTGTCCAAGGTCATCGCGTACGGGCCGGACCGGGCGACGGCACTGCGGCGCCTTCGCGGGGCGCTGGCGCGGACGGTGACGCTGGGGGTGCAGACCAACGCGGGGTTCCTCCGGAGGCTGCTGGCCCATCCCGCGGTGGTGGCGGGCGAGCTGGACACGGGGTTGGTGGAGCGGGAGGTGGCGGGGCTGGTCCCGGGAGAGGTTCCCGAGGAGGTGTACGAGGCCGCCGCGGCCGTACGCCTGGACGCGCTGGCCCCAACCGCCACCGCCATCGCCCCCGACGGCTGGACCGATCCCTTCTCCGTGCCGAGCGGCTGGCGGCTCGGCGGTGAACCGGTCCCGCCGGCCTTCGACCTGCGCGTGGCGGGTCACGAACCCGTCGCTCTGCGGGCGCGGCAGGCCGCCGAACTCACCTCCGCACAGGTCTCCGTCACGGTCGACGGCGTACGCCACACCTTCCACCGCTGCGGCACCTGGCTCGGCCGCGACGGTGACGCGTGGAACGTCCTGGACCACGACCCCGTCGCCGCGTCCCTCACCGGCGCGGCGCACGCGGGCGCGCACTCCCTCACCGCGCCCATGCCCGGCACGGTGACCGTCGTCAAGGTCACTGTCGGGGACGAAGTCACCGCCGGACAGAGCCTGTTGGTGGTGGAGGCGATGAAGATGGAGCACGTCGTCTGCGCCCCGCACGCCGGCACCGTCACCGAACTGGACGTCACCCCGGGCACGGCGGTCGCCATGGACCAGATCCTGGCCGTGGTCGCGCCACACGAAGAAGCCGACCCCGGAAAAGCCGACCCCGGAAAAGCCGATCACGAAGAAGCCGGCTCGGAAGGGGCCACCTCATGACCACCCCTGCCCTCGGGCTCCCCATGGCCGTCCCGGCCGACGGTCTGCCCGCCAGGGTCCGTATCCACGAGGTCGGCGCACGCGACGGGCTGCAGAACGAGCAGGTGACCGTCCCGACGGAGACGAAGGCCGAGTTCATCCGCCGGCTGGCCGCCGCGGGCCTCACCAGCATCGAGGCGACCAGTTTCGTCCACCCCAGGTGGGTGCCCCAACTGGCGGACGCCGAGCAGCTGTTCCCCCTTGTACGGGAGCTGGCCGACGACAATCTCTCAGGAAAGGGCCTGCACCTGCCCGTCCTCGTACCGAACGAACGGGGCCTGGACCGCGCCCTGGGCCTCGGCGCGACCCGTATCGCGGTCTTCGCCAGCGCCACGGAGTCCTTCGCCAAGGCCAACCTCAACCGGACCGTGGACGAGGCGCTGGCGATGTTCGAGCCGGTGGTCGCACGGGCCAGGGCCCAGGACGCCCACGTGCGCGGCTACCTCTCCATGTGCTTCGGCGATCCCTGGGAGGGCCCGGTACCCGTCTCCCAGGTCGTACGCGTCTGCCGGGCGCTGCTCGACATGGGCTGCGACGAGCTGAGCCTGGGCGACACGATCGGCGTGGCGACCCCGGGCCACGTGAGCCGGCTCCTCGGCGCACTGGCCGAGGCAGGCATCCCGGTCGCCGCCACCGGCGTGCACTTCCACGACACGTACGGCCAGGCGCTCGCCAACACCCTGGCGGCGCTCCAGCACGGCGTCACGACCGTGGACGCCTCTGCGGGCGGCCTCGGCGGCTGCCCGTACGCGAAGAGCGCCACCGGCAACCTCGCCACCGAAGACCTCGTGTGGATGCTGACGGGCCTCGGCATCGACACCGGGGTCGACCTCGGCCTTCTCACCGCCACAAGCGTGTGGATGGCCGAACAACTGGGCCGGCCCAGCCCGTCCCGCACCGTCCGCGCCCTCTCCCACAAGGAGTGACTCCCATGTCCCTGGACCACCGCCTCTCCCCCGAGCTCGACGAACTGCGCCGTACGGTGGCCGACTTCGCCCACGACGTCGTGGCGCCGAAGATCGGCGACTTCTACGAGCGGCACGAGTTCCCGTACGAGATCGTCCGCGAGATGGGCCGGATGGGCCTGTTCGGGCTGCCGTTCCCGGAGGAGTACGGCGGCATGGGCGGCGACTACCTGGCGCTGGGCATCGTCCTCGAAGAACTCGCCCGCGTGGACTCCTCGGTGGCCATCACCCTGGAGGCGGGGGTCTCGCTCGGCGCCATGCCGATCCACCTCTTCGGCACCCCGGAACAGAAGGCGCAGTGGCTCCCCCGCCTCTGCTCGGGCGAGATCCTCGGCGCCTTCGGCCTCACCGAGCCGGACGGCGGCTCGGACGCGGGCGCGACCCGTACGACGGCCCGGCTGGACGAGGCGACGAACGACTGGGTGATCAACGGCAGCAAGTGCTTCATCACCAACTCGGGAACGGACATCACGGGCCTGGTCACGGTCACGGCGGTAACGGGCCGCACCGAGGCGGGCAAGCCGCTGATCTCCTCCTTCATCGTCCCGTCCGGCACCCCCGGCTTCACGGTCGCCGCCCCGTACTCGAAGGTCGGCTGGAACGCCTCGGACACCCGCGAGCTGTCCTTCGCGGACGTCCGCGTCCCGGCGGCGAACCTGCTCGGCTCCGAGGGGCGCGGATACGCGCAGTTCCTCCGCATCCTGGACGAGGGCCGCGTCGCCATCGCGGCCCTGGCGACGGGCCTCGCCCAGGGCTGCGTGGACGAATCACTGAAGTACGCGAAGGAACGCCACGCCTTCGGCCGCCCGATCGGCGCGAACCAGGCGATCCAGTTCAAGATCGCGGACATGGAGATGCGGGCCCACACGGCCCGCCTGGCCTGGCGCGACGCGGCCTCCCGCCTGGTGGCGGGCGAACCCTTCAAGAAGGAGGCGGCCCTGGCGAAGCTCTACTCCTCCACCATCGCCGTGGACAACGCCCGCGACGCCACCCAGATCCACGGCGGCTACGGCTTCATGAACGAGTACCCGGTCGCCCGCATGTGGCGCGACTCCAAGATCCTGGAAATCGGCGAGGGTACGAGCGAGGTGCAGCGGATGCTGATCGCCCGAGAGCTGGGCCTGACGGACTGAGAACGGCCGTACCGCCGTCGGCCCGCGCCACCACCATCCTTACTCGGCGGCTCCGGCACGACCGAGCGTCGACGCCCCCAATTCGCACCACAATCGAATCACTGCGCCACGCCGGCCGTGAGCTGGATCAGATCAGCGCCTCCCTGGCTTCGGCGCGGGGCTGATCCGACCGGACGCCACCACGGCCGAGGACGACGGCGCCGCGGGACGTTCCGGCAGGTGAAACCCGCCCTATGAGCGGGACATGAGGTTAGGCTAACCTATCTTCGCACCTGTCCCTGGGCGATTCGCCCTGTCCCGAAAGCAGCAGCCTTCATGCCGAACGCCCGTGCCACTCACCTCACCCGCCGCGGCATTCTCGCCGCCGGCGGCGCCCTCGGCCTCGGCGCCGTGCTCGCGGCCTGCGGCGACGACGACCCGAAAACCGGTGGCTCGGCGGACGCGACGAAGAACGCCAAGTCCGGCCCCTGGAGCTTCAAGGACGACCGCGGCACGACGGTGAAGCTGGACAAGGTCCCGGCCAACATCGTCGCGTTCACCGGTGTCGCCGCCGCCCTGTTCGACTACGGCATCGAGGTCAAGGGTGTCTTCGGGCCGACGAAGACGAAGGACGGCAAGGCGGACGTCCAGGCCGGCGACATGGACATCAGCAAGCTGACGATCCTCGGTAACGCGTGGGGCCAGTTCAGCATCGAGAAGTACGCGGCCCTGGCCCCGGACGTGCTGCTCTCCACGATGTTCGACGACGCCGGCACCCTCTGGAGCGTCCCGGAGGAGTCCAAGGACAAGATCCTGAAGCTCGCCCCGAGCGTCGGTATCTCCGTCTACGACCGTCAGCTGCCCAAGCCGCTGGAGCGCATGCTCGCGCTCGCCGAGTCGCTCGGCGCGGACGTGAAGGGCGCCAGGACGGTCGAGGCGAAGAAGAAGTTCGAGACGGCCGCCGAGCGCCTGCGCAAGGCCGCCAAGGCGCGCCCGGAGATCAAGGTCCTCGCCGGTTCGGCCAGCCAGGACATCTTCTACGTGTCCGGGTCGAACCTGTCCATCGACCTGGAGTACTTCAAGGCCCTCGGCGTGAACCTCGTCGAGCCGCCGGCCAAGGTCCTCAAGGCCAGCGGCGGTTGGTTCGAGAACCTGAGCTGGGAGAACGTCGACAAGTACGCGGCGGACGTCATCATCATGGACGACCGCACCGCGACCATCCAGCCCGCCGACATCACCGAAGCCACCTGGAAGAAGCTGCCGGCCGTCAAGGCCGGCCAGGTCATCGGCCGCACCCCCGAGCCGATCCTCTCCTACGACAAGTGCGCCCCCATGCTCGACAACCTCGCCGAGGCCATCGAAAAGGCCAAGAAGGTCGCCTGACGGGTCAGTTGAGGCCCGCACCCCTGGGGAAGGCCGCCGCAGGCGCCTCCCAGGGGCGCGGGGCTGTGTCGATATGCGGCTCCGCCGCAGGGGCGCGACCAGCCCCCACCGGCCCCGCACCCAACACACCGCCCTGCCCGCCCCCTCGCGGAGCGAAGGAGCAACGCATGCCCACGGCGACAGCCGCCCCGTTCCGTTTCTTCACCCTTCAGGTCATACGGACGAGGCGGCTGGGCCCGTCCATGGTCCGTGTGACCTTCACCGGCCCCGATCTCCACGCCTTCGCCTCCGACGGCCGGGACCAGAGCCTCTCGCTCTTCCTCCCGCGCCCGGGGCAGAGCGAGCCCGTCCTGCCGATGGAGTACGGCGAGGGCTGGCGCCAGGCCTGGATCGACACCCCCGAAGACGTACGCGCGGTCATGCGCTCGTACACGCTGCGCGCCCTGCGCCAGGACGCGCACGGGGCCACCACCGAGATCGACATCGACTTCGTCCTGCACGGCGCCGAACCCGACGCCGAACCCGGCACGGAGTCCGCCACCCCCGCAGGCCCGGCCTCACGCTGGGCCGCCGACGCCGGGGCGGGTGACCGGGCCGTGCTGCTCGGCCCGTCCGTCGCCGACAACGGGGCGATCCGGTTCCGGCCGCCCGCCGACGCGGACCTGGTCGTCGTCTGGGCCGACGAGACGGCTCTGCCCGCCGCCTCGGCCATCCTGGAGACCCTGCCGACCGGAACGCGGGCCCGTGTCTGGCTGGAGGTCCCCAGCGAGGGCGACTGCGTCCGGCCCGTCACCGCCGCCGACGCCGAGATCACCTGGCTCGTACGCGACGAGGGCGCCCCCACCGCCACCGAGGCGATCCGCGCCGCCCAACTCCCCGCAGCCCGGGCCCCGTACGCCTGGATCGCGGGTGAGTCCGGCTGCGTGAAGGAACTGCGGCGCCATCTCGTACGGGAGCGGGAGATCGACCGCAAGCGGGTCACGTTCGTCGGCTACTGGCGGCGCGGTCTGAGCGAGGAGCAGCTGCGCGCGCAAGCCGCAGCATGACGGGTGCGCAAAGCCATGCGAGGGGTGCGCAAGCCGCGCGATGGGCGCACGAGCCGTTCGGCCGGGAGGGAGGCACGTGTCACAGCCGTGACGGGCGGGACGGAACCTCGCAAGAACTTAGGTTAGGCTAACCTAAGTTAAACGCCGCCCCCCATGTCACTCTTCTGCGCCCGTCCCTCTCCTGCCCCCGGAGGACTCCCCCATGCGCTCGCACCTGCTCAACGACACGACCGCGGAGCGGTACCGCCGTTCCGTGACCGAAGGAATAGAGCGGGTGGCGGCCAAACTCGCCACCACCGACCGTCCGTTCACGGGGGTCACGGCCGACGCCCTCGCGCCCCGCATCGAGGGGATCGACCTCGACAAGCCGCTGCACGACACCACCGCGGTGCTCGACGAACTGGAGGAGGTCTACCTCCGGGACGCGGTCTACTTCCACCACCCCCGCTACCTCGCCCACCTCAACTGCCCGGTGGTCATACCCGCCGTGGTCGGCGAGGCCGTCCTCTCCGCCGTCAACTCCTCGCTCGACACCTGGGACCAGTCGGCCGGCGGCACCCTCATCGAGCGCCGGCTCATCGACTGGACCAACGAGCGCATCGGGTTCGGCCCCGCCGCCGACGGCGTGTTCACCTCCGGCGGCTCGCAGTCCAACCTCCAGGCGCTGCTGCTCGCCCGCGAGGAGGCGAAGAGCGACTCGTACGCCAAACTGCGGATCTTCGCCTCCGAAGTGAGCCACTTCAGCGTCAAGAAGTCGGCGAAACTCCTCGGGCTCAGCGAGGACTCCGTGGTCACCGTCCCCACCGGCAACGACAAGCGCATGCAGACCGTCGCGCTCGCCCACGAGCTGGAGCGCTGCAAGCGCGACGGACTGGTCCCCATGGCCGTCGTCGCCACCGCCGGCACCACCGACTTCGGCTCCATCGACCCGCTGCCCGAGATCGCCGAACTGTGCGACCAGTTCGGCGCCTGGCTGCACGTCGACGCCGCGTACGGCTGCGGACTGCTCACCTCGCTCAAGAACCGGCACCGCATCGACGGCATCGAGCGCGCCGACTCCGTGACCGTGGACTACCACAAGTCCTTCTTCCAGCCGGTGAGTTCGTCCGCCGTCCTGGTCCGGGACGCGGCCACCCTGCACCACGCCACCTACCACGCGGAGTACCTCAACCCGCAGCGCATGGTGCAGGAGCGCATCCCCAACCAGGTCGACAAGTCCCTGCAGACCACCCGCCGTTTCGACGCCCTCAAACTGTGGATGACGCTGCGGGTGATGGGCGCCGACGGCATCGGCGAGCTCTTCGACGAGGTCTGCGACCTGGCGGAGGAGGGCTGGAAGCTGCTGGCCGCCGACCCGCGCTACGACGTCGTGGTCGCGCCGTCCCTCTCCACCCTCGTCTTCCGCTACATCCCGGCCGCCGTCACCGACCCGGCCGAGATCGACCGGGCCAACCTGTACGCCCGCAAGGCCCTGTTCGCCTCCGGCGACGCGGTGGTCGCGGGTACGAAGGTCGGCGGCCGTCACTTCCTGAAGTTCACCCTGCTCAACCCCGAGACCACGACGGACGACATCTCCGCCGTGCTCGACCTGATCGCCGGCCATGCCGAGCAGTACCTTGGAGAGTCCCTTGACCGCGCTTCCTGAACCCGCGTCTACCGGGTCCGCGCTTCCTGAACCCGCTGAATCCGCCGTGCGGACGCGTGACTTCATCGGCATCGGGCTGGGTCCCTTCAACCTCGGCCTCGCCTGCCTCACCGAGCCCATCGACGAACTCGACGGTGTCTTCCTGGAGTCCAAGCCGGACTTCGAGTGGCACTCCGGGATGTTCCTGGAGGGCGCGCACCTCCAGACTCCGTTCATGTCGGACCTGGTCACCCTGGCCGACCCGACGTCCCCGTACTCCTTCCTCAACTATCTGAAGGAATCGGGCCGCCTGTACTCGTTCTACATCCGCGAGAACTTCTACCCGCTGCGCGTCGAGTACGACGACTACTGCCGCTGGGCCGCCTCGAAACTCAGCAGCATCCGCTTCGGCACGACGGTCGCGGAGGTGACGTACGAGGACCGGGACAAGGTGTACGTCGTGCGGACGACCGCCGGTGACGAGTTCCGGGCCCGGCACCTCGTCCTCGGCACCGGTACTCCCCCGTACATCCCCGAGGCGTGCGCGGAACTCGGCGGGGACTTCATCCACAACTCCCGCTACAAGCAGCACAAGCGGGCGCTGCAGGCCAAGAAGTCGATCACGCTCGTCGGCAGCGGGCAGTCCGCCGCCGAGATCTACTACGACCTGCTGAGCGAGATCGACGTCCACGGCTACCGGCTGAACTGGGTCACGCGCTCCCCGCGTTTCTTCCCGCTCGAATACACCAAACTGACGCTGGAGATGACCTCCCCGGAGTACATCGACTACTTCCACGCGCTGCCCGAGCGGACCCGCTACCGACTCCAGTCGGAGCAGAAGGGCCTGTTCAAGGGTATCGACGGCGAGTTGATCGACTCGATCTTCGACCTGCTCTATCAGAAGAACCTCGGCGGCCCGGTCCCCACCCGCCTGCTCACCAACTCGGCGCTCAACAGCGCGCGTCACGAGAACGGCACGTACACCCTGGGCCTGCGCCAGGAGGAGCAGGGCAAGGACTACGACGTCCAGTCCGAGGGTCTGATCCTCGCGACGGGCTACAAGTACGCGGAACCCGGTTTCCTGAAGCCCGTGCGCGACCGGATCCGCTACGACGAGCAGGGCAACCACGACGTGGCCCGCAACTACTCCATCGACACGACGGGCCGTGGGATCTTCCTGCAGAACGCCGGCGTCCACACCCACTCGATCACGTCACCGGACCTCGGCATGGGCCCGTACCGCAACGCCTACATCATCCGGGAACTGCTCGGCACCGAGTACTACCCGGTGGAGAAGTCCATCGCGTTCCAGGAGTTCGCCGTATGAGCGCCGCCAACACCGGCAACACCGTCGGCACGCTGAGCATGCGCCCCCTCGACCCCCTCACGGACGCCGAGCTGCTGCACTCCTGGGTGACCCACCCCAAGGCGGCGTACTGGATGATGCAGGACGCGAAGCTCCAGGACGTGGAGCGCGAGTACATGGCCATCGCGGCCAGTGAGCACCACCACGCATACCTCGGCTTCCACGACGGCCGGCCCGCGTTCCTGATGGAGAAGTACGACCCGCGCCACATCGAGCTGGTCGGGCTGTACGAGCCCGAGCCCGGTGACGTCGGCATGCATTTCCTGGTTGCCCCCACCGACCGGCCCGTGCACGGCTTCACCCGGGCCGTCATCACCGCGGTGCTGGACGAGCTGTTCGCCGACCCCGGGACCCGCCGGGTCGTCGTCGAACCGGATGTCACCAACGAGGCGGTCCACGCTCTGAACGAGGCCGTCGGCTTCGTCCCGGAGCGCGAGATCGAGAAGCCGGAGAAGCGCGCGCTGCTGTCCTTCTGCACGCGGGAAGGCTTCGTCAACCGGCACAGCCCGAACCGGCCCAGCATGGCCACCCGAGGAGTTTCCGCATGACCCTGTCCGATGCCGTGGCGCACCTGTCCCCCCACCGCTGGGCCCGGGCCAACCGCCTGCTCATCCGCAAAGCCCTCGCCGAGTTCGCCCACGAGCGACTGATCACACCCGAGACGACCGGCGGGACCGATGGGACCGACCGGAACAGCGGCAACAACGGCAGCGGTAGCAGCGGCAGCGCGTACGTCGTCCGCAGTGACGACGGGCTGACCCAGTACCGGTTCTCCGCCGTCCGCCGCACCCTCGACCACTGGCAGGTCGACGCCGAGTCGATCACCAGGCACCGTGACGGCGCTGAACTCCCCCTCGCCGCCCTGGACTTCTTCATCGAGCTGAAAAAAACGCTCGGCCTCAGCGACGAGGTACTGCCGGTCTACCTGGAGGAGATCTCCTCCACCCTCTCCGGCACCTGCTACAAGCTCACCAAACCCCAGCTCACCTCCGCCGAACTCGCGAAAAGCGGCTTCCAGGAGATCGAGACGGGCATGACGGAGGGCCACCCCTGCTTCGTCGCCAACAACGGGCGGCTCGGCTTCGGCGTCCACGAGTACCTCTCGTACGCGCCCGAGACCGCGAGCCCCGTACGGCTGGTCTGGCTGGCCGCACACCGGTCGCGGGCCGCGTTCACGGCGGGCGCGGGCATCGAGTACGAGTCGTTCCTGCAAGGCGAGCTGGGCAAGGAGACCGTGGACCGCTTCCACGGCACGCTCCGCGACCAGGACCTCGACCCGGCCGACTACCTCCTCATCCCGGTCCACCCCTGGCAGTGGTGGAACAAGCTCGCGGTCACCTTCGCCGCCGAGGTCGCCCAGAAGCACCTGGTGTGCCTGGGTGAGGGCGACGACGAGTACCTGGCCCAGCAATCGATCCGGACGTTCTTCAACAGGAGCGCGCCCGAGAAGCACTATGTGAAAACCGCTCTGTCGGTCCTCAACATGGGCTTCATGCGGGGCCTGTCCGCCGCGTACATGGAGGCGACACCGGCCATCAACGACTGGCTGGCGCAGCTCATCGACAACGACCCGCTGCTCCGGTCGACCGGCCTGTCGATCATCCGCGAGCGCGCGGCCGTCGGCTACCGGCACCTGGAGTACGAGGCCGCCACCGACCGCTACTCCCCGTACCGCAAGATGCTCGCCGCCCTGTGGCGCGAGAGCCCGGTCTCCTCGCTCCAGGACGGCGAGTCCCTGGCCACCATGGCCTCGCTCGTCCACGTGGACCACGAGGGCGCCTCGATCGCGGCCTCGCTCATCGAGCGCTCCGGGCTGACGCCGGTGGAGTGGCTGCGCCGCTATCTGCGCGCGTACTTCACTCCGCTGCTGCACAGCTTCTACGCGTACGACCTGGTGTTCATGCCGCACGGCGAGAACGTCATCCTCGTCCTCAAGGACGGTGCGGTCGAGCGGGCGATCTACAAGGACATCGCCGAGGAGATCGCCGTCATGGACCCGCAGGCGGTGCTGCCGCCGACGGTCGAACGGCTGCGTGTGGACGTCCCCGAGGACAAGAAACTCCTGTCGCTCTTCACGGACGTCTTCGACTGCTTCTTCCGCTTCCTGGCGGCGAACCTGGCGGGCGAGGGTGTCCTGGCGGAGGACGACTTCTGGCGGGCCGTCGCCGACTGCGTACGCGACTACCAGGCGGCCACACCCGAACTCGCGGACAAATTCAAGCAGTACGACATGTTCGCTCCCGAGTTCGCGCTGTCGTGCCTCAACCGGCTCCAGCTGCGCAACAACGAGCAGATGGTGGACCTCTCCGACCCGGCCGGCGCTCTCCAGCTCGTCGGCACCCTGAAGAACCCCATCGCCGGGCTGTAGACGCAGGCACAGGTGCCGGCACCGGCACCGGCACCGGTTCGCGCGAGCACGGTTCACAGCCCCACAAGCAGGCGGGCGCCCCCACGTACGGTCCCAGGGGGCGCCCGCCGTCGTGTCAACCGTGAGGCTGACTGCCGTGAGCGCTGACTACCGTGCGGGCCAGGGCACCTGCGGTGAGCGGTAGTAGCCGATGCCCAGCGCGTCCCAGCGCGGTGCCTGCGCCGCGAGCCGCACCTTGTAGCCGTCCCAGTCGTGCGTCGAGGCGGGCGACCAGCCCAGCTCGGCCACACCCGGCAGCCGCGGGAACGCCATGTACTCGATGTTCGCGGAGGTCGAGAGGGTCTCCGTCCACAGCGGCGCCTCGACACCCCGTACGGCGGAACCGGGCACCCCGGCAAGGTAGTTGCCGGGGTCCCAGTCGTAGGACCGCCGCACCTCCACCAGGCCCGCCCAGTCGAGACCGAGTGGGGTGTCCGCGGTGTACTTCATGTCGAGGTACACCCGGTCGGCCGGCGAGAGGATCAGCCCGGTGCCGCCCCGCGCGGCAGCCGCGACCTGTTCCTTCTCGGCGGCGCTCGTACCGTCCAGGCCCCAGTACTGGGCCAGCGCGCCCTTCGCCGGGGTCGCCCCGGTCAGCTGGTGCCAGCCCATCACGGTCTTCCCGTACTTGGCGACGACCGGCTGGACCTTCTTCATGAAGGCCACATAGTCCTCATGGCTCGTCGAGTGCGCCTCGTCGCCGCCGATGTGGAGGTACTTGCCCGGTGTGAGCGCGGCCAGCTCACGGATCACGTCGTCCACGAAGTCGTACGTCAGCGGCTTGTCGACGCACAGCGAACTGAAGCCGACCTCGGTGCCGGTGTAGAGCGGCGGGGCGACGCCGTCGCAGTTCAGCTCGGCGTACGAGGCGAGCGCCGCGTTGGTGTGCCCGGGCATGTCGATCTCGGGCACGACCTGGAGCTGACGCGAGGAGGCGTACCGGACGATGTCCTTGTACTGGGCCTTCGTGTAGAAGCCCCCCGTTCCGCCGCCGACCTGCGTGGATCCGCCGTACGTGGCGAGCCTGGGCCAGGAGTCGACGGCGATGCGCCAGCCCTGGTCGTCGCTGAGGTGCAGATGCAGCGTGTTGATCTTGTAGAGCGCCAGCTGGTCGATGTAGCGCTTCACCTGGTCCACGGTGAAGAAGTGCCGCGACACGTCCAGCATCGCGCCGCGGTAGCCGTAGCGGGGGGTGTCCGTGATGGTGCCGCCCGCGACCGGCCAGGGCCCCGGCTGCTCGGAGTCCTTCTCGACGGCGGCGGGCAGGAGCTGGCGCAGGGTCTGTACGCCGTGGAAGAGCCCGGCGGGCTCCCGGGCCGTGATGGTGACAGCGTCCTTGCCGCTCTTCAGCCGGTAGCCCTCCGCGCCCAGGCCCGCGTCCTTACGGGTGAGCCGGAGCCGGATGCCGTCGCCGCCCGGGTCGTCCGTGACGGGAAGCCGGTAGCCGGTGGACGGACGCAGTACTCCGGCGAGGTACGAGCCGATCCGGCGGACCTCCGCCGCGTCGCCTGAGCCGCCGGAATCGCCCGAATCGCCCGAGCCGTCCACGCGGATGCGCGTACCGCTCGTGATCCGGTAGGGGGAACCGCCCGGGTCGACCGAGGCGGGAGCCGGGACGACCCGGCTCAGCGGAGTGACTGTTCGGTCGGGCGCGGACGGTGCCGCGCCGACCACGGAGATACCAGCGGCTGCCACGAGCAGCAGCGTACCGAGCAGACGGGGCGTTCTGTGCTGTCTCACAAGCGCTCCCTTCGAATGGGTATAGACCACTCTCCCGCAGAGCCGGTGAAACAATCCCCCTCATGGCGGAAATCATCCAGCGCGACGGCACATGGACCTTCGACGGCGACGCCCTGCAGCTGGTGCCGGGCCGCGACAAGAACGTAGGCCTGCTGCGCAAGTCGCTGGGTGAACTGGCCGTCCCGCTGGGCGCGTTGGCGGGGATATCGTTCGAGCAGGGCAAGAAGACCGGCCGGCTCAGGATCCGGCTGCGCGACGGCGCGGACCCGCTGCTCCAGTCGACCGGCGGCCGGCTCACGGACTCGGCCGACCCCTACCTGCTGACCGTGGAGTCGGACCGCTACGGCGTCGCCGAGTACTTCGTGGACGAGATCCGGGGCGCGCTGCTCCTGGACGAGGTACCGGCCACCGCCGTGGACCGCTATCTGCTGCCGGGCCCGGCCGTACCCCTGTCGGTCTCCGCCGGTGACGGCACCGCGAGCTTCGACGGGGAGCGTGTCCGACTGGAGTGGAACTGGAAGACGGAGGAGGCCAAGTCGGCCTCCGGCGCCCGCACGCTCGCCCTGGCCGACATCGAGTCCGTGGAATGGCAGCCCGCGGTCGGCCTGGAGAACGGCCATCTGCGTTTCACCGTCCGGAGCGCGCCCACGAAGGCCCCGCCGAAGTACGACCCCAACGCCGTGGAACTGTGGGGCTTCAAGAAGGACCCGCTGATGGCACTGGTGGCGGCAGCGGTCCAGGCCCGCCTGCCGCACCCGACGGCCCCTGCCCTCGCCCCTGCCTCCGCCTCTACCCCTGCTCCGGTCTCGGCCCTGCCCCAGGCGGCCCCGACCCCGGCGGACGCACCGCCGAAGCAGCTCACCCCCGCCGAGGCCGACCACGACGCCCTGCTCCGCCGCCTGCGCGAACTGGGTGACCTGCACAAGACAGGCGTCCTGACGGACGAGGAGTTCACGCTGGCGAAGCAGGCGGTGCTCAAAGGGATGTAGGGCGTAGGGCGGCTTCTCCTGCCCGATATCGGGCAGGATTCTTGCGATCGGCCGCGCTTTACCTCAGGATCAACGGGTGCACGAGGAACTTGTCGATCACCTGACGCGCTCCTCGCCCCTCAGCCGGGGCGAGGCACTGCGGGTGGTCCAGGACGTGCTCGCCTACTTCGACGAGACGACCGAGGACTACGTCCGTCGCCGCCACCGGGAGCTCCGGGCGCAGGGCCTGGTCAACTCGGGGATCTTCGAACGGATCACGGCGGACCTCAAATACCGCGCGGTCGCACCGCCGGAGCTCACGCTCAGGCAGGTGCGCCGCATCGTCTACGGCTAGGAAACTTCTGTATGTGCGGAATCGTGGGATACATCGGCAGGCGCGACGTGGCGCCGCTCCTCCTCGAAGGCCTGCAGCGCCTCGAATACCGCGGCTACGACTCGGCGGGCCTCGTCGTGACGTCCGCGAAGACGACCGGCCTGAAGATGGTCAAGGCCAAGGGCCGCGTCCGTGACCTGGAGGCCCGCGTCCCCAAGCGCTTCGCCGGCACCACGGGTATCGCCCACACCCGCTGGGCCACCCACGGCGCCCCCTCGGACGAGAACGCCCACCCGCACATGTCGACCGACAACAAGGTCGCCGTCGTCCACAACGGCATCATCGACAACGCCTCCGACCTGCGCAAGAAGCTGGAGGCGGAGGGTGTCGAGTTCCTCTCCGAGACCGACACCGAGGTCCTCACCCACCTCGTCGCCCGCTCCCAGGCCGAGACCCTGGAGGAGAAGGTCCGCCAGGCCCTGCGGCTGATCGAGGGCACGTACGGCGTCGCCGTGATGCACGCCGACTTCGCCGACCGCATCGTGGTCGCCCGCAACGGCTCCCCGGTCGTCCTCGGCATCGGCGAGAAGGAGATGTTCGTCGCCTCGGACATCGCCGCGCTGGTCACCCACACCCGCCAGATCGTCACGCTCGACGACGGCGAGATGGCGACACTGAAGGCCGACGACTTCCGTACGTACACCACCGAGGGCACCCGTACGACGGCCGAGCCGACCACCGTGGAGTGGGAGGCCGCGTCGTACGACATGGGCGGCCACGACACGTACATGCACAAGGAGATCCACGAGCAGGCCGAGGCCGTGGACCGGGTGCTGCGCGGCCGCATCGACGACCGGTTCTCCACCGTGCACCTGGGCGGGCTGAACCTGGACGCCCGCGAGGCACGCAAGATCCGCCGGGTGAAGATCCTGGGCTGCGGCACCTCGTACCACGCGGGCATGATCGGCGCCCAGATGATCGAGGAGCTGGCCCGTATCCCCGCGGACGCCGAGCCGGCCTCGGAGTTCCGCTACCGCAACGCGGTCGTCGACCCCGACACGCTGTACGTGGCGGTGTCCCAGTCCGGTGAGACGTACGACGTCCTGGCCGCCGTGCAGGAGCTGAAGCGCAAGGGCGCCCGGGTCCTCGGCATCGTGAACGTGGTCGGCTCGGCCATCGCCAGGGAGGCCGACGGCGGCATGTACGTGCACGCCGGGCCCGAGGTGTGCGTGGTCTCCACCAAGTGCTTCACGAACACCACGGTCGCCTTCGCGCTGCTCGCGCTGCACCTGGGCCGCACCCGCGACCTGTCGGTCTCCGACGGCAAGCGGATCATCGAGGGCCTGCGCAGGCTGCCCGGCCAGATCACGGAGATCCTCGACCAGGAGGACGAGATCAAGAAGCTCGCCGAGCAGTACGCCGAGGCGCGCTCGATGCTCTTCATCGGCCGGGTACGCGGCTACCCGGTGGCCCGTGAGGCCTCGCTGAAGCTGAAGGAGGTCTCGTACATCCACGCCGAGGCCTACCCCGCCTCGGAGCTGAAGCACGGCCCGCTCGCGCTGATCGAGCCCGCGCTGCCGACGGTCGCGATCGTCCCGAACGACGACCTGCTGGAGAAGAACCGCGCGGCCCTGGAGGAGATCAAGGCCCGCAGCGGCAAGATCCTCGCCGTGGCCCACGACGTCCAGGAGAAGGCCGACCAGACGATCCTCGTCCCGAAGAACGAGGACGAACTGGACCCGATCCTGATGGGCATCCCCCTCCAACTCCTCGCCTACCACACGGCCCTGGCCCTGGGCAGGGACATCGACAAGCCCAGGAACCTCGCGAAGTCGGTGACGGTGGAGTAGAAATCCCACCGCCCACCGAAGCGACGACCGGCACTGAAGCGGCAGGCAGCTCCCACCGAAGCGACAATTGAGAAACCCCCACGGCGGGCAACCACTCCCGCGAGAGCGGCGCCGGCTCAGGCGCAGAGGCTGTCCGGACCCCCACGTGTCGCCACCAGGCACGCGGGGGTCCGTTCACAGGCCGGGGCCGCCCAAAACCCCGGCTGGCTGCCAGCTACCGGTAACCGTCACGCTTCCGGCCGGCAGCACGCCGTACAACGACGGCAAACCGTGCTCCCTATATGCCCTTCACAAGCACACAAACACATCTACGCACGGGTAGGTTCGACGGGCCGCGAAAGGGAGTTGGCCTTTCCAGGGATTGGCCTTTCCAGGGATACGGGAAAACATGCCGCCCACGGCGGGGCCGTATCAAGGAATGACGACCACCGGTCGCTGCGCCCGCTTCGCGAGCCGTCCCGCGACGGAGCCGAAGAGGCGCCCGACGATGCCGTGGGTCGATCCGACGACGATCGCGTCGGCCTCGTACTCCCGGCCCACTTCTTCGAGTTCGTGGCAGATGTCGCCGCCGCGCTCGACCAGGATCCAGGGGACCTCGGCCAGGTACTCCGCGCAGGCGAGCTCAAGCCCGAGCACCTCGGTGCGGTGATCCGGCACGTCGACGAAGACCGGTGGCTCGCAGCCTGCCCACACCGTGGTGGGCAGCCGGTTGGCGACGTGCACGATGATCAGGCCCGATCCTGAGCGACAGGCCATGCCGATCGCGTACGCGAGGGCGCGCTCACTGGATGTCGAGCCGTCGAAGCCCACGACGACCCCGTGCTTGAAGGCGGGATCGCAGGACTGGCGTGTCTCTTCCGCCGCCAAGGGCTCGGCCGCCGTGGGATCGGCGACGGGGCGCTTGCGGTCCGCGGGTTCGAATTCGTGACCGGCCATGGGTGTCTCGGTGTTCGGATCCTCGTGGGTGGGACGACAGGAGCGGCGGAGCTGTGTCCGGGAATCATCTTCCCAACCCCATACCCCCAAGGGTACGGCGGCACGCCTCCTCTGCCCAGATCCCGCTCTCGGCACGGGAGGTTCCCCGGAGCATGCACGAGAGGGCGCCCGTAACGCAATGGTTGCTGCCTCGTACAGGTGCTTTGCGCAGGGCTCCCCCAGACAGGGGCAGCGCCCCCCCTTCAAGGGGCGCGGAGAACTGCGCGAGCAACCACGACGACCCCGCGGCCGGCCCACAGACCCCACAGACCCCGCGGAGCTCCCAGGGGAGCCCCGGGAAGCGGGACCGGGAAGCGGGAAGATCCCCGTGACCGGGCGGTCAAACACGCGTTGAACCCCCGTAAGCCACCGCTTCAGGGAGCCCACCGTGTCCGGACGACCCTCGCCCGCGCCCCGCCCTCCCTCCAAGGTGCCCACCAGGGTGCCCACCGCACAGGACACGGTGAGCGATGTGGTCCGATGGGCGGCGTTCAGCTGCGTCCTGGTTCCGGTCGTCCTTGTCGGGTACGGGACCTCACTGGCGGGCGCGGCAGGCACGGCCATCGGCCTCGCCGCGGTGACCGGAGCCTGCCGGGTACTGCTGCGCCGGTCCGAGCGTGGCGCGGCCCAGCTGCGCCGCGCCACGGCGCCGACACCCCATCATGTGCGGCATGGCAGGGCCGGCGCCGGCGACCGCCGAGGGGGCCGTCACGCCGGTGGAAATAAGCCGGTTGACTGACCGGTTTCCATGCAGTCGCCCGTTGCTTTTCAGCCAACTTCTCCACCCTGCGCACCCCTTGGTCCAACCGGCCCCCAACCCCCGTTCGACCTGCACTGAAAGGGTCCAGCAGGGTGCCCGCACCCTACTGGGACCGGCCACGGGGACGAGGCGCACTTCCCTGTGCGGCCCACGAGTGCAACGCTTCGTGATCGAATGCTTCACGCCAAGTTGCCATGTCGACAATCTGCCGAGTGCTGAACTGGCCACCTCGGCACCACACGACACAGTAGATTCGATCTTGACGTCTTACGGCGGGGGACTCGTGCAGGACCGAGGGGAAACGTGCAGGAGCGACACAACCGAGGAGCCGCGACCACCGAGGGGGGCTTAGCAGTATGAGCCACGACTCCACTGCCGCGCCGGAAGCCGCAGGCCGGAAACTCTCCGGGCGACGCCGCAAGGAGATCGTCGCGGTGCTGCTGTTCAGCGGCGGCCCCATCTTCGAGAGTTCCATACCGCTGTCGGTGTTCGGTATCGATCGCCAGGATGCCGGCGTGCCGCGGTATCGACTACTCGTCTGCGCCGGTGAGGAAGGCCCACTGCGGACCACAGGAGGCCTGGAACTCACCGCGCCCAACGGGCTGGAGGCGATCGCCAGGGCAGGCACCGTTGTCGTGCCGGCCTGGCGGTCGATCACCTCACCGCCACCGGAGGAGGCGCTCGACGCACTGCGCCGGGCACATGAGGAAGGCGCCCGCATAGTCGGGCTGTGCACCGACGCCTTCGTCCTTGCCGCGGCGGGACTGCTGGACGGCCGTCCCGCGACGACACACTGGATGTACGCACCGACGCTGGCCAAGCGCTATCCGTCGGTGCACGTCGATCCCCGCGAGCTGTTCGTGGACGACGGCGACGTGCTCACGTCGGCGGGCACCGCGGCCGGGATCGACCTCTGTCTGCACATCGTGCGGACGGACCACGGCAACGAGGCGGCCGGGGCACTGGCCCGCCGCCTGGTGGTGCCACCCCGGCGCACTGGCGGCCAGGAGCGCTATCTCGACCGGTCTTTACCGGAGGAGATCGGCGCCGACCCACTCGCGGAGGTCGTCGCCTGGGCACTGGAGCACCTCCACGAGCAGTTCGACGTGGAGACGCTGGCGGCACGCGCGTACATGAGCAGGCGTACGTTCGACCGCCGGTTCCGTTCGCTCACCGGGAGCGCTCCCCTGCAATGGCTGATCACGCAGCGGGTGCTCCAGGCGCAGCGGCTCCTGGAGACGTCCGACTACTCGGTGGACGAGGTAGCGGGGCGCTGCGGATTCCGTTCGCCGGTGGCGCTGCGCGGGCACTTCCGCCGCCAGCTCGGCTCCTCACCCGCGGCGTACCGCGCCGCGTACCGGGCGCGCCGCCCGCAGGGTGAGAAGCACACCGACCCGGACGGTCCACCGGCACCGCCGCCGCCGGTGCTCCAGCAGGAGGCGCCCGTCCCGTTCCAGACCCGTCGTACGGCGGCCGCCCACGCGGTCGGCCCGGCGACGTCGTCCCTCTCCACGGATCCGGGACGCGCGGGCGCGGAACTGTATGCGGCCGGGCGGCACAGCCTGCCGGGCCAGCGGAGCGCGCCGTAGTACGTAGTGGCGTCGTGTGCCGGCCCCGGACCCGCTGCGGTCCGGGGCCGGCGCCGTTCGCGGCCCCGTGCCCCGTGCCCCCGCGGCAACGACTGCCGAGGTCCCGGGCCTGCCCGGGCGGGGAAGCGGGCCGTAGGGTGAGCCCATGAACGATCGCATGGTGTGGATCGACTGCGAGATGACCGGTCTCTCGCTGTCGGATGACGCGCTCATCGAGGTGGCCGCGCTGGTGACCGACTCGGAGCTCAACGTGCTCGGCGAGGGGGTGGACATCGTGATCCGTCCGCCGGAAGCCGCGCTGGAGACGATGCCGGAGGTGGTGCGCACGATGCACACGTCCTCCGGGCTCCTCGACGAGCTGGCCGCGGGCACGACCCTGGCAGCCGCCGAGGAGGAGGTCCTCACCTACATCCGTGAGCACGTCAAGGATCCGGGCAAGGCCCCGCTGTGCGGGAACACGGTGGGCACGGACCGGGGCTTCCTCCTCCGGGACATGCCGACCCTTGAGGGCTACCTCCACTACCGCATCGTCGACGTCTCCTCCGTCAAGGAGCTGGCCCGCCGCTGGTACCCCCGGGCGTACTTCAACAGTCCCGAGAAGAACGGCAACCACCGGGCGCTGGCCGACATCCGCGAGTCGATCGCCGAGCTCCGTTACTACCGCGAGGCGATCTTCGTACCCCAGCCCGGACCCGACTCGGACACGGCCCGCACCATCGCCTCGAAGCACGTCCTGCCTGCGGGGTAGCCCCCACGGCAAAGTCGGGAGCGAGCACCCCTTCCGACCCTGTACACTTTTTCTCGGCCGGTCGGTGAACCACTTACGGTGAACCACACGCAGAATCGCCGGTCATGGTGGGTGTAGCTCAGCTGGTAGAGCACCTGGTTGTGGTCCAGGATGCCGCGGGTTCAAGTCCCGTCACTCACCCTGATAATTCGAGGGCCGAACCGCGAAAGCGGTTCGGCCCTCGAATGCTTTCCGGGCCGGCGCTCCACTGCTCCCGGCCGGGCGGTCCGGCCCTACGACGAGCGCCGTGCCACCAGTTCCGTGGGCAGGACCAGCTGCCGTCGCTCCAGGCCCCGGGAGGCCGCCGGGCGGCGGTCCGCGATCTCGTCCATCAGCAGGCCGAGCATCGCGCGGCCCATCTCCTCGATCGGCTGGCGCACGCTCGTCAGGGGCGGGTCCATGTGGCGGGCGATCGCCGAGTCGTCGTAGCCGACGAGGGCCACGTCGTCGGGTATACGGCGGCCCACCTCGCGCAGGACCTGCCGGGCGCCGGCCGCCATCACGTCCGACCCGGCGAAGACCGCGTCCAGGGTCGGGCAGACGGAGAGCAGCTCGGTCATCGCTCGACGGCCGCCCTCCTCCGTGAAGTCCCCGGACACGATGAGGCGTTCGTCGATCTCGTGGCCCGCGTCGAGCAGTGCCGCGCGGTAGCCGTCGACGCGGCGCTGGGCACCGAACACGTCGAGGCGTCCCGCGAGGTGGGCTATGGTGCGGCGGCCCTGGGCGATGAGGTGCTCGACGGCGAAGCGGCCGCCGCCGAAGTTGTCCGAGTCCACGGACGGCAGCGTCTCCTCCGCCGACCTGCGGCCGCTGATCACCGCCGGGATCTCCAGCTGGGACAACAAATCGGGAAGCGGGTCGTCCGCGTGGACCGAGACCAGCAGGACCCCGTCCACGCGGTGCGCCGCCAGGTACTGGGCCAGCCTGCGCCGCTCCCGGTCACTGCCGGCGAAGATCAGCAGCAGCTGCATCTCGGTCTCGGAGAGCGCCGCGCCCACGCCCCGCAGCATGTCGGAGAAGTACGGCTCGGCGAAGAAGCGGGTCTCGGGCTCGGGGACGACCAGGGCGATCGCGTCGGTGCGGTTGGCCGCGAGGGCACGGGCGGCCGTGTTCGGTACGTAACCGAGTTCCGCCACCGCCGCCTCGACGGCCGCGCGGGTGGCGTCGCTGACCCGTGGAGAGCCGTTGATCACGCGGGAGACCGTGCCTCGGCCCACACCTGCGCGCGCGGCGACCTCCTCAAGAGTCGGCCGTCCGCCGCTCCGGCTCCGCGCTCCGTGGACTGCCATGACCCGCCTCCCGTTCGACACGGTCAACACCGCGTTCGGCCTGGAATCTAACAGCCGTGATCGAGGCCGGGCCGCCGAGGAGCACACCTCGCTCCCACGGCCGTACCTCGCCACGCCGACCGCCGGACAGCCGTGGTGAGCGCCCGGCGGCCCGCGCCGGGACCCGGCCCCGGCGCCGCGGAGGACCCGTTCCTCCGATCTCCACCGGCGTTTGCTAACAGCCCGATAACTGAAGACACATCTCTACGCCCTCTCCCTTGACACCCCCGCGCCGAGCGGCGAACCTTCAACACATCACCTGTGGGAGCGCTCCCACAGTACCTGACACATACACAACCCGCACGTTCCCCGCCCGAGCCGCAGCGTGAACAAACGGGCCCAACAATGCAGTTGGCCGGGGGGTCGGCACGTCAGGGCAACAGGAGGACGCAATGCGCACGAGTACCCGCGGGTCCCACAGGCTGATGGCCCTCGCGGCCGTCGCCGCGCTGGCGACAGGACTGCTCGCCGGCTGCGCCGAGGACTCGGACGACGGCTCGTCGAACTCGGACGGCGGTAGCGGAGGTGGCAAGACCACGCTGACCGTCGGCACGTTCGGTGTCTTCGGCTACAAGCAGGCCGGCCTCTATGACGAGTACATGAAGAAGAACCCGGACGTCACCATCAAGGAGAACGTCACCACCCGTACCGACGTGTACTGGCCGAAGACCCTCACCCGCCTGCAGGCCGGTGCCGGTACCGACGACCTCCAGGCCATCGAGATCGGCAACATCGCCGAGGCGGTGCAGACCCAGGCCGACAAGTTCGTCGACCTCGGCAAGGAAGTCGACAAGTCCCAGTGGCTGGACTGGAAGACGGCGCAGGCCACCACCAAGGACGGCAAGACCATCGGGCTCGGCACCGACATCGGCCCGATGGCGGTCTGCTACCGCAAGGACCTCTTCAAGACGGCGGGTCTTGAGACGGACCGCACCAAGCTCGCCGCGCAGTGGAAGGGCGACTGGTCCAAGTACGTCGACGTCGGCAAGAACTACATGAAGAAGGCGCCGAAGGGCACCAAGTTCGTGGACTCCGCCGCCTCGATCTACAACGCGGCACTCGGCGGCGAGAGCGAGCGCTACTACGACAAGGACGGCAACGTCATCTGGGACAAGTCCTCGGGCGTGAAGAAGGCCTGGGACACCTCGATGGAGGTGGCGACCAGCAACATGTCGGCGAAGCTCAAGCAGTTCGACAAGCCGTGGGACCAGGCCTTCGCCAACGCCAAGTTCGCGACGGTGGCCTGCCCCGCATGGATGCTCGGCTACATCCAGGAGAAGTCCGGTGACGCCGGCAAGGGCAAGTGGGACGTGGCGGCGGCGCCCACCGCGGCCAACTGGGGCGGCGCGTTCGTCGGTGTGCCCACGGCGGGCAAGCACCAGAAGGAGGCCATCGCGCTGGCGAAGTGGCTGACCGCTCCCGAGCAGCAGGCGAAGGTCTTCGCCAAGCAGGCGAGCTTCCCGTCGATCCCGGCGGCGTACCCGACCCTGAAGCCGCAGGCGGCGACCACGGCGTTCTTCTCGAACGCGCCGATCACGCAGATCTTCTCCGACTCGGCGAAGACCATCCCGACGCAGATCTTCGGCGTCAAGGACCAGCCGATCAACACCGCCATCTCGGACATCGGCATCCTGCAGGTCGAGCAGAAGGGCAAGACCCCGGACCAGGGCTGGGACGCGGCCAACAAGGAGATCAAGGACGTGCTCGGCCAGTGACAAGCTCCAAGCAGGCTCTCGCGCAATCCGCGACGAGCGCCGACGCCGCGCCCGGCTCCCAGCCGGGCGCGGCGCGCCGTGCTCAAGGTCGCGGTACACCGCCCCCGGGCCCCGGCTCCTGGCGCAGCCGGCTGTACCGCTGGGACATGAAGGCGTCGCCGTACGCGTTCATCACCCCCTTCTTCATCTTCTTCGGTGCCTTCGGGCTCGTCCCGCTGCTGTACACGGCCTGGTACTCGCTGCACAACGTGCAGCTGTCCAACCTGGACCAGCAGACCTGGGTGGGCCTGGACAACTACAAGAACCTGATGTCCTCGGACTTCTTCTGGGGAGCGCTGGAGAACACCTTCACCATCGGTGTGATCTCGACCGTGCCGCAGCTGGTCATGGCGATCGGCATCGCGCACATGCTCAACTACAAACTGCGCGGCTCGACCATGTGGCGGGTAGTGATGCTCACCCCGTACGCCACCTCGGTGGCGGCGGCGACCCTGGTGTTCGTCCTGCTGTACTCGTGGGACGGCGGCATGATCAACTGGCTGCTGAACTTCGTCGGGGTCGACCCGATCAACTGGCGTGAGTCCAACTGGGGTTCGCAGTTCGCCGTCTCCTCGATCGTGATCTGGCGGTGGACCGGCTACAACGCCCTGATCTACCTCGCGGCGATGCAGGCGATCCCCGCCGACCTGTACGAGTCGGCGGCCCTGGACGGCGCGGGCCGCTGGCAGCAGTTCCGCCACGTGACGATCCCGATGCTGCGGCCGACGATCCTGTTCACGGTGGTCGTCTCCACGATCGGCGCGACGCAGCTGTTCGGCGAACCGCTCCTGTTCGGCGGGGTCAGCGGCTCCAAGGGCGGCTCCGAGCACCAGTACCAGACGCTCGGCCTGTACATGTACGACCAGGGCTGGATCATCGGCAACCTCGGCAAGGCGTCCGCGATCGCCTGGACGATGTTCCTGATCCTGCTGATCGTCGCCGCGATCAACCTGCTGATCACCCGACGGCTGAGGAAGTCCCAATGACCACAAGTGAACTGACGCCCCCTCAGGCGAAGGCGAGCGACGCGGCGGAAAAGGGCGACCGGGCCGGCTCCGTGCGCCGCCGGCTGATGGGCGCGGGCAAACAACTGCACGCGGGACCTCTCACGTACGTCGCCCTGGCCGTCCTCGCCTTCGTCTCCCTCGCGCCGCTGCTGTGGACGGTGGTCGCGGCCTCGCGCACCAACCAGCGGCTCGCCGAGACGCCGCCGCCGCTGTGGATCGGCGGGAACCTGTTCAAGAACCTCCAGAGCGCGTGGGAGGAGGGGGGCCTCGGCACCGCGATGGTCAACAGCACGATCGTCGCCGCGACCATCACCGTCGGTACCGTCCTGTTCTCCACGCTCGCCGGGTTCGCCTTCGCCAAACTGCGGTTCAAGTTCTCCAACACCCTGCTGCTGCTGACCATCGGCACGATGATGATCCCGCCGCAGCTGGCGGTCGTACCGCTGTACCTGTGGATGAGCGAGCTGGGCTGGTCCAACCAGCTGCAGACGGTCATCCTGCCGACCCTGGTCAGCGCCTTCGGTACGTTCTTCATGCGGCAGTACCTGGTACAGGCGCTGCCCAGTGAGCTGATCGAGGCGGCGCGGGTCGACGGCGCGAGCAGCCTGCGCGTCGTGTGGCACGTCGTCTTCCCGGCGGCGCGGCCGGCGATGGCCGTGCTCGGGCTGCTGACGTTCGTGATGGCCTGGAACGACTTCCTGTGGCCGATCATCGCGCTCAACCAGCAGAACCCCACCGTGCAGGTCGCCCTCAACTCGCTCGGCACGGGCTACGTCCCCGACCAGGCGGTGATCATGGCGGGCGCGCTCCTCGGCACCCTGCCGCTCCTCATCGCCTTCCTGCTGTTCGGCAGGCAGATCGTGGGCGGAATCATGCAGGGCGCGATCAAGGGCTGAACCGCCGCGCCTTCTCACGACAGACCCGGCCCCGCGATGCCTGCCGGACGGGGCCGAGCCGCCGCGCCCGGCCGACGGGGGTCGAGCCGCCGCCTCGACCCCTACTACCGCCTCCGACCCCATATCCCTGGTCTCATACGACCTTCCTCCCATGGGAGCGCTTCCATGCCTGAGCCCGAAACACCTGTGACCTTCCCGCCCGCGTTTCTCTGGGGCGCGGCGACCTCCGCGTACCAGATCGAGGGGGCGGTCCGGGAGGACGGTCGTACGCCCTCGATCTGGGACACCTTCAGCCACACGCCCGGCAAGACCGCGGGCGGCGAGAACGGCGACATCGCCAACGACCACTACCACCGCTACCGCGACGACGTGGCGATGATGGCGGACCTGGGCCTGACCGCGTACCGCTTCTCGGTGTCCTGGTCCCGGGTGCAGCCGACAGGGCGTGGCCCCGCCGTCCAGCGCGGCCTCGACTTCTACCGCAACCTGGTCGACGAGCTGCTCTCCCACGGCATCAAGCCGGCCCTCACCCTCTACCACTGGGATCTCCCCCAGGAGCTGGAGGACGCGGGCGGCTGGCCCGAGCGCGACACGGCGCTGCGTTTCGCCGAGTACGCGCAGATCGTGGGCGAGGCGCTCGGGGACCGGGTCGAGCAGTGGATCACGCTCAACGAACCGTGGTGCAGCGCGTTCCTGGGCTACGGCTCCGGCGTGCACGCTCCCGGCCGTACGGACCCGGAGGCGTCCCTGCGCGCGGCGCACCACCTCAACCTCGCGCACGGCCTCGCCACCTCGGCCCTGCGCGCCGCGATGCCCGCCCGCAACAGCGTCGCGGTGAGCCTCAACTCCTCGGTGGTCAGGCCGCTGACCCAGGACCCCGCCGACCTGGCGGCGGTCCGGCGCATCGACGATCTGGCCAACGGGATCTTCCACGGCCCGATGCTGCACGGCGCGTACCCGGAGAGCCTGCTCGCGGCGACCGCCTCGGTGACGGACTGGTCGTACGTGCAGAGTGGCGATCTCGCCCTGATCAAGCAGCCGTTGGACGCGCTCGGGCTGAACTACTACACGCCGGCGCTGGTGTCGGCCGCGCCGGAGAACGGGTCGGCCCCGCGCGCGGACGGCCATGGGGCGAGTTCGTTCTCCCCCTGGCCGGGCGCGGACGACGTGGCCTTCCACCAGACTCCCGGTGAGCGCACGGAGATGGGCTGGACGATCGACCCGTCCGGCCTGCAGGACCTGATCATGCGCTACACCCGGGAGGCGCCGGGGCTGCCTCTGTACATCACGGAGAACGGTGCCGCGTACGACGACAAGCCTGACCCGGACGGCCGCGTCCACGACCCGGAGCGGATCGCCTACCTGCACGGACACCTGCGCGCGGTCCGCCGCGCCATCGCCGAGGGCGCGGACGTGCGCGGCTACTACCTCTGGTCCCTGATGGACAACTTCGAGTGGGCGTACGGCTACGGCAAGCGCTTCGGCGCGGTGTACGTGGACTACGCGACACAGGAGCGTACGCCGAAGTCCAGCGCTCTCTGGTACCGGGAAGCGGCCCGGACCGGAGAGCTGCCGCCGGTGAACCCGGTCGAATAGACGCCCCTCCTGGGGGAGGTGGGCGAAAGCGGGGCGCGGCACCGGTGAGGGGAGTGCCGCGCCCCACGGTGTTGGTGCGCTTCGCTGTGTGCGCGCTTCGCTGTGTGCCCGCTTCATGGTGTGCGCGTGCCCCGGCCGGGTGGGGGGAAGGCCGGCCGGGGCGCGCGACCCCCGCGTGAACATGGCCTGCGGGGGCGTTCGGGGCCGCCACTCAAGGACCGCCGCTCAAGGGCCGCCGCTCAAGGGCCGCCGCTCAAGGGCCGCCGCTCAGGGGCTGCCCGTAGGCGCTTGCGGGCGGCGGATCGAGGGCTACTTGTAAGCGGCGAAGGCCTTCGAGAAGGCGTTGGCATCCTGGAGGATCGAGCTGCAGGTCGCGTCGGCGGAGGGCTTGGTGCCGCCGGGGCACTGCTTGTCGCGGGTGGCGGACCAGAGGGAGAGCCAGCCGATCCCCTTCGACTTGGCGAAGTTCACGAGCTGGGTGGCGTCGTCGACCTTGAAGATCTCTGTCGTCACGTCGTTGACGCCGATCATCGGGGTGACGGCGACCGCCTGCCAGGCGGCGGCGTCGGAGAGCCCGAGGACTCCCTTGATCTGCGCCTGGGTCGCGGTGGCGGCCTGCTCGGCGTAGGTGCCCATGTCACCGCTGTACGCCGGTCCGTAGTCCATCGCCATGATGTTGACCGTGCCGATGCCGACGCCGTTCGACTTGGCGTCGGCGAGCAGGTTCACACCGTCCTGGGTGAGGCCCTCGGGCATCACGGGCAGGGTGTACGAGACGTCAAGGCCGGGGTGTTCGCTCTGGAGCCGTGCGATCGCCTTCGCCCGGCGGGTGTTCGCCGCCGTGTCCGGGAGCGCGCCGCCCTCCACGTCGAAGTCGACCTTCGTCAGCTTGTACGCGTCCACGACCTTGCCGTACGCCGCCGCGAGGGCGTCCGCCGACGAGCAGTTCAGCGCCAGCTCGGAGCCGGCCGCGCCACCGAAGGAGACCCGGACGTCTCCTCCCCCGGCGCGGAGCCCGCCGATCTGCGCGGCGACCGCGTCGCTGCCGAGGTCCGTCACACCGCCCCACTTGGGGGTGCAGCCGCCGCCGTCCGTGACGAAGGCGAGGTTGTAGTTCTTCACTCCGGTGGCCTCGGCGTGGGCGAGCAGGTCGAAGGCGGGATAGAGGGAGGTGTCGACGTAGGGCGCGAAGCCGGCGGTGGCGGTGGTGCCGCTGCCTGTGGTCCCGGAGGACGTCGGCTTGGGGCTCTGGCTCCGGGTCGCGGTGGCGGTCGCGGTGGCCGTCGGGGCCGCGGTGGGTTTCGCCGGCGCCGGTGACTTCGTCGATGTCGGGGACTGCGTCGGACGGCCCGTGGGCTCCGGCGCCGCCCCGTCGTCCACCGAGCACTTGGCGCCGTCGACGAGACAGCCGGCCGGGTCGCCGGATCCCTTCACCACGAAGCCGACGGTCGCCGCCTCGCCCTTGGCGAGCCCGTCCTTGTCCCAGGACGGTGGCGTCACGGTGACGTGCCGGCCGCTCACCTTCGACTCGGCGTTCCACAAGGAGCTGAGCCGGGCACCGGACGGCAGGTCGAACTCCAGGGTCCAGTCCGTCTTCGCACCGGCGCTGTCGTTGGTCACGACGTACTGAGCGGTGTAGCCCGTCGACCAGTCGCTGGTCCTGGTGTACGCGGCGCCGACGCCGGCCGCCTGTGCCGTACCGGAGAACACGAGGGCTCCGCCGCCGGCCACGGCCGCGGCGACCACACCGCCTATCGCCTTGTTTCTGCCACTGGCCATGCGTCGGTGCGTGCTCATCGCGTGCCTGCCTTCGCTGTTCACGGGGTCCTCGGTTTCCCGTGGAGAGCCCGAGGGTGGGGGTGCGGCAGACGCTAGCGATCCGGAACCGGGCAAAGCGCGTGATCCGGACGCGCGTTGAGGATCTTAGGGTGCGCTTAAGGAAGAGATCGGGAGCGGTTAAAGGTCGAGACCAATCTGGCGGGCCTGCGCCGTCGCACCGACCCCCGATGACCCCGCCGCTCCGGCTCACGCCCGTCCAGCTGGATCCAGATCCTGACCTCGGTCCCGCCCAGGACGGAGCGGCCGATCCGCACGTCCCCGCCCGTCGACTCCGCGAGCCTGCTCACGATGTCGAGCCCCAGGCCGGTCGAGCCGTCGGCGCCGGATCCCCGGCCGCGGGCCATCGCCGCCTCCGGGTCGGCTATCCCAGGACCCGCGTCCGAGACGAGGACGATCACGGCGTCCTCGCCGTTGTGCACGTCGACCGCGAAGGCGGTGCCCTCGGCCGTGTGCCGGAACACGTTCCCGAGCAGCGAGTCGAGCGCGGCGACGAGATCGGCGCGGGCCACGGGTATCCGTACGGGCCGGTCGACCCCGGCCACCCGCACCTTGCGTCCCTCGTCCTCCGCGAGCGCCGACCAGAAGTCCATGCGCTCCCGGACGACCTCGGCCGCGTCGCACCCTGCGCCGACGCCGACCGCCACGGTCTGCGGCTTGGCGTCACGGGCCGTGCGGATGATCGTGTCGACCTCGCGCTCCAGCTGCGCGACCGCGGCCCGGGTCTGCTCGGCGGCGGGCCCGTCGCCGAGTGAGGCCGCGTTCAGCCGCAGCACCGTCAGCGGCGTACGCAGCCGGTGCGACAGGTCGGCCGCCAGCTCCCGTTCGTTGGCCAGCAGCTGGACGACCTGGTCGGCCATGGAGTTGAAGGCGACCGCCGCGAGCCGCAGCTCGGTCGGCCCCTGCTCGGGCACCCGCGCGCCCAGCTTCCCCTCCCCCAGCTCGTGCGCGCTCTCCACCAGGCGCCGCGCGGGCTGCACCATCCGTACACCGAGCCGGTCGGCCACCGCGACCGAGCCGACGATGAGCGCGACACCGACCCCCGCGAGGACGGCCCAGGCCGTGTCCACGCCGTTGGTGACCTCCGCCTCGGGGATGTACACCTCGACAACCGCGATGTCGCCCGAGCTCAGCGCGACGGGCTGCAACAGCGTGGAGCCGCCGGGCACTTCGGTGGTGGAGGCCCGGCCCAGCTTCCGGGTCATGACGATGTCCTTGTCGACGGCACGCTGCCGCCCGAGGTCGACCGCCTGCTGCTCCGCGCCGGCGCCGCCGCCGTCGCTCCCGGGTATGTGCACCGCCATTCCCGCGTCCGAGCCCGCCGAGGCGACGACCCGCTCCAACTGATCCCGGTCGGTGGTGATCGAGAGGGCGGGGGCGATGGCCGCCGCCTCCCGCTCGGCGTTCGAGAACGCCCGGTCCCTCGCCATCTCCCTGATCACCAGACCGAGCGGGACCGCGAACGCCACCACGACCATCGTGGTGACGGCCACACAGACCTTGACCAGCGCCCATCTCATCGCGCCGGTCCCGGGCCGGGCGGTTCCAGCTTCACCCCGACCCCGCGCAGGGTGTGCAGATAGCGCGGCCGGGCCGCCGTCTCGCCCAGCTTCCGCCGCAGCCAGGACAGATGGACGTCGATGGTCTGGTCGTCCCCGTAGGACTGCTGCCACACCTCGGCGAGCAGCTCCTTGCGGGCCACGACGACACCGGGCCGCCCGGCGAGGAAGGCCAGCAGGTCGAACTCGCGCCGGGTCAGGTCCAGCCGTACGCCGTCCAGTTCGGCCTGGCGGCGCAGCGGGTCGATGGCGAGACCGCCGACCCGGATCTGCGGTGCGGACGCGGGCTCTGTGGCCGAGGACCGGGCGCGGCGCAGGACCGCCGCCATCCGGGCCGACAGATGCTCGACCGAGAACGGTTTGGTCAGATAGTCGTCCGCGCCGTCGTTCAACAGCCGGACGATCTCCGTCTCGTCGTCCCGCGCGGTCGCCACGATCACCGGCACGTCGGTGATGCCGCGCAGCATCTTCAGCGCCTCCGACCCGTCCAGGTCGGGCAGGCCGAGATCCAGGATCACGACGTCGAAACGGAAATGGGCGACCTCGCGCAGCGCCTCCAGGGCCGTACCGACACTGCGCACGGTGTGCGCCGCCTCGGTCAGATGCCGGATGAGGGCGGAGCGTACGAACTGGTCGTCCTCGACCACGAGCACACTTGCCATGGCCCGCACCGTACGCCATACGGGGAAGCGGTTCCGGGGCCTGTGGACAACTGCCCGCGGCTCTCTCCGGGTGTGCTCGCACGGGGACACACACGGGGCTTGTGGGGCAGGATGGCCCGCGATGCGCAGAGGACTCGTACACGTACTGGCCTGGTCGCTCGCCACGGGCGCGGCGGTCACGCTGTCGTGGTGGGGTGTGCACACGGTCATGACGGGGACGGCCTACGATCCGCCGCGGGCGCTGCCGATCACGGCGGGCGGGGCCACGCAGGGGGCGAAGCCGTTGTCCTCCTCGACGAGTCGGCCCGAGACCCCATCGGGCTCGAAGCCCGCTCCGTCGACGAGCCGTGAGCCGAGCGCGAGCCGTTCGCCGTCGGCCACACCCTCGGCGGCGTCGCCCTCGCCCTCGAAGCCGGCGGGGTCCGCTCCCCGCGCGGGCGCCTCCGGCGAGGTGAAGAGTTACGACACCGAGGGGGGCCGGGTCGTTTTCGACCTCGGGACGTCGTCGGCGTCGCTGGTGTCCGCGACGCCCGCGTCCGGGTGGTCCATGCAGGTGTGGAAGACCGAGACATGGATCCGGGTGGAGTTCTCGTCCGGGGCTGATCGGGTTTCCGTGTTCTGCACATGGCATGACTCTGCGCCGCGGGTCGAGATCAACGATTACTGAGCGCCATCGCCATAGCTCCGTAGCGCCATAGGGAGGGCTCGGGCAGTGATCGTCTGCCGCGCCGGTGGGGGCGCGCCTACTGGAAGGCGGACGGCGGAGGGGCGGGCGACGCCACCGCCACCGCGTCCGTCACGGGGCTTGCTCCTCCGGTGAAGTCCCGCAGGGTTCTGCCGTGTTCGACCCTTGCCGGGTGCGGGTCGGAGGCCGCGCGGCGGGTCAGTTCCGCGATGGGCAGGGGCCGGTCCGAACCGACCAGGACGGCGTTGCCGAAGCGTTTGCCGCGCAGGACCGTCGGGTCGGCGACGAGGGCGAGTTCGGGGAAGACGCCTGCGGCCGTGGCGATCTGGCCGCGCAGATGCGCCAGGGGCGGGCCGTCGGTGAGGTTGGCGGCGTACAGGCCACCGGCCTTGACGACCCTGCGTACGTCGCCGAGGAATTCGCCGGACGTCAGATGCGCGGGCGTACGCGCCCCGCTGAACACATCCGCGATGACCAGGTCCGCCCACCCGTCCGGCACCTTGGCGAGCCCTTCTCGCGCGTCGGCGGACCGCACCCTGATCCGGATGTTCGGGTCCAGCGGCAGCTCACGCCGTACCAGTTGGACGAGCGCCGCGTCCCGTTCGACGACCTGCTGGGTGGAGCGGGGGCGGGTCGCGGCCACATACCGGGCGAGGGTGAGGGCGCCACCGCCGAGATGCACGGCGTGTACGGGTTTGCCGGGCGGGGCGACGAGGTCGATGACGTGACCGAGGCGGCGTTGGTACTCGAAGCTCAGATACGACGGATCGTCGAGGTCGACGTGGGACTGCGGGGCCCCGTCGACGACCAGGGTCCAGCCCCGCGCACGCTCCCGGTCGGGCAGGAGCTCGGCAAGCCCGCCGTCCACGTTCTCGACGACTGCCGCACGTGCCGTACGCCGATTCCTAGCCCTGGCCATCCGTCCATTATCGACTATCGACCCGACAGGCCCGACAGGCCCGACAGCCCCAGCAGACCGGACAGACTGGACAGACCGGCCGGACGAATGCGGCTCAGCGGCAGTTGTCCGCCGCCTCGATCAGACGGGCCGCCTCCCCCAGCGCGGCCCGCAGCACAGCCGGATCCGTGGCCAGATCCGCCTCCCCGGGCGGAAGCAGCCAGTCCGACCCCTCGACGGGCGGCTCGGGCGCCAGTCGGACTCCCCGTCCGTCGGTCCGCGTACACGTACTGCCCGGGACATCCCAGGCGGAGGCCGTGCCGGGCGGCACCAGGAACCCGAGGGTGTCGCAGTTGTCGTCGTGCAGAACGGGCCCGACCGCCTCGGAGGGGGCTCCCCGCCGCAGGATGTCGACGGCCTCCAGCCCCTGCCGGGCAGGCACGGTGACGAGATCGCACAGGTCCTCGGGGCCTTCACCTTGTTCACCGCCGGACGCCGCCTGCGCCGGCGGCGGACAGCGGTCGACGCCCTGTCTGGTCTCCATCCTGGCCTCCACCACGGAACCCCTCCTCGATCGAGCACACCGCCGAGCACACCGCATGGTTCAACGCTCCACCACGTCAACGGCTACGGCGAAACTCGGCCGCAAAGGATGGCAGTTCATGGCAGAACAGGTGTGAGATATCCGGTTTGTAACCAAACTCCGCCTTGTGGGCTCGTCACAGCGGGTACGTTCGTGCCCGCCGGAACACAGGTGCGGCTCGATGGGGATCACCTGGTCAAGTCGCTCTGTTTCCGGTCTGGTTCGACGGTTCGCGAGAGAGGGCCCGGCCATGGCGTCGTCACCGATGACCGCCTCGTCCCAGTCACCTCGGCCGCCGCGGCCGAACCTCGTTTTCCGGCGCCTGCGCGGACAGCGCTCGCCGGGCGAGTTCGCCGCGGCCGTGCGGCGGGCGGCCCGGGAGATCGACGAGCGGGTCAGCTGCGACGCGCGCTACATCGGGCGGGTCGAGGCGGGCGAGATCCGCTGTCCCAACTACGCGTACGCGCGGGTGTTCCTGTACATGTTCCCCGGCCGGACGCTGACCGACCTGGGGTTCGTACCCCGTTCGGCGGTGCGTGGACGGGGGGCGCGCACCGCCGATCCGGCGCCCGCCCCGCACACCACGAGCCTGCCGTACGCCCCGCATGAGACGGAAGGGGCGTACGAGCCGTACGTGACGACGCACGACCCGCACGAGCCGCACGACCCGCACGGCTCGTACGAACTGCATGACCCGTATGACTCGCACGATCCTCATGACCCGTATGGCCTGTATGACCCGCATGACCCGCATGAGTTCGACGATCAGAACCACGAGGAGAGCGACGTGCAACGTCGCGCATTCATGAGCAGTGGTACCGCCACGGTGGCGGCAGCCTCCCTGGGCTCCTGGGGGCTCGCGTTCGGCGGCACGGCCGAGGCCGCGCCGCGTTCCGTGCGCCGGACCGGCGAGGCCGAGGCCGGCGCGCTGGAGGAGGCCGTCCGCAAGATCCGGCTGCTGGACGACCGGCACGGCGCCGACGGGCTGTACCGGAGGGCCGCGGCTCCGCTGCGGGCCGCGTACGCCCTGCTGGATGCCGGAGCGGCGAGGCAGGCGACCGCCGAACGGCTGCAGACGGGGGCCGGTGAACTGGCCATCTCCGTGGGCTGGCTGGCGCACGACTCGGGACGTTTCGACGACGCGCGCTCGCACTACGCGGAGGCGCTCGCGACAGCCCGGGTGGCCTCGGACCCGGCCCTGGAGGCACACGCCTTCTGCAACATGTCCTTCCTGGCCCGGGACGCGGGACGACCGCGCGAGGCGGTGCGGGCGGCGCAGGCGGCGCAGTTCGCGGCGCGTCCCCTGGGCTCGGCCCGGCTCCTGTCGCTGCTCGCGCTGCGCGAGGCGGGCGGCTGGGCGGGGCTGGCCGACCGGACGGGCTGCGAACAGGCGCTGGTGCGGGCGCAGTCCCTGTACGGGCGCGGTTCCTGTGGCGCCGATCCGGAGTGGATGAGCTTCTACGGAGACGCCGAACTGGCCGGCCTTGAGGCTCAGTGCTGGTCGACGCTGGGCGACTGGCCGCGCGCGGCCCACCAGGCACGCCGGGCGACCCGGCTCCAGGACCCGCACTTCACCCGCAACCTCGCGCTGTACACGGCCGAACTCGCCGACGACCTGGCCCGCGCCGGCCACCCCGACGAGGCCGCCGCGGCCGGGCTGCGTGTCCTGGACCTGCTGGACGAGGTCCAGTCGTCCCGGGTGCAGACGATGCTGGCGGGAACGGCCCGGGTCCTGCTGCCGCACCGCCGCGCCTCAGGAGTGTCGGACTTCCTGGAACGGCACAGGTCGCTGCCGAGGTCCGCCTGACGGATTTCCGGAATCCGGAATCCGGAATCTGAAGGCCGGAATCCGAAAGTCAGCAGTCGGCAGTCGGCAGTCCGTACGGGCCGGCTACACGACGAGGTGGCCGCAGTCGTTCCAGGTTTCGATCGCGGGCTCTCCGTAGGCCCAGCCCAGGACGGAGAGGGACGTGGGGTTGAGGCGGACACGGGCCGCGAAGTCGATGCCCAGACCCAGCCAGCGGGCGCCTATCGAGCGCAGGATGTGACCGTGGGCGAAGACCAGTACGTCCCGCTCCTCCGAGCGGACCCACTCGACCACCTCGTCCGCGCGCGCGGAGACCTCGGCGAGGCTCTCGCCCTTGGGCACTCCGTCCCGCCAGATCAACCAGTCGGGGCGGTCGGTCCGGATCTCCTCGGGGGTCATGCCCTCGTACGCGCCGTAGTCCCACTCCATGAGCGCGTCCCAGGGGGCCGCCCGGTCGCCGAACCCGGCGATCTCGCACGTCTCACGCGCGCGTGCCAGCGGGCTGGTGCGGATCTCCACTCCGGGGAGCCCGTCCAGCGGCGCCCGGTGCAGGCGCTCGCCGAGCAGTTCGGCGCCGCGCCTACCCTCGTCCAGAAGCGGGATGTCGGTCCTGCCGGTGTGCTTGCCGGACAGCGACCATTCCGTCTGGCCGTGCCGAGCCAGCAGGATGCGCGGTGCCATGAAGGGGGGCCTTTCCGGGAGGATCGAGCGGCGTGAGCGGTGAACCGCGGAAGAACGAGGGATGGATCACTCCATCATGGCTCACGCGCCCGTGAAGCAACCCGGTGGGCGATCCCAGCGTCTATGAGCACCAGGGGCGCCCCCGCATGGGAGACGCACAGAACGTACATTGGTCCGGCGGCACTGCGGCCGAGGAAGCAGGAGGGGGAGGGATCGGATGTTGCTGCGGACCGATGCACCAGTCACCGAGGCGGCACCACGCACCCGCCTCCGCTGGTGGACCGAGCTGCCCCTGATCCTGCTGGTGTATGCGGCGTACTCGGCGGGACGACTCCTCGCGCGCGGGGACGTGACCCATGCCGTCGACCACGGCCTGGCGATCCTGCGGGTCGAGAAGTTCTTCTTCCTCAACGCCGAGCACCCGCTCAACCGTCTTTTCACACGTCAGCCCTGGCTCGGCATCCCGGCGGACTTCTGGTACGCGTCGCTGCACTACATGGTCACGCCCGCCGTCATGATCTGGCTGTTCCGGTCCCGTGCGGTGCGTTACCGGGCCGCCCGGACCTGGCTGATGACGTCCACGTTCATCGGCCTGATCGGTTTCACCCTGCTGCCGACCTGCCCGCCGCGGCTGCTGTCGGCGAGCCACGGGTTCGTCGACACGATGGCCCAGTACAGCGACTACGGCTGGTGGGGCGGCGAGGCGAGCGCGCCCCGCGGGCTCGGCGGCATGACGAACCAGTACGCGGCGATGCCCAGCCTGCACTGCGGCTGGGCCCTGTGGTGCGGTGTGATGCTCTGGATGTACGGCGGCACCCGGCTCACCAAGATCGCGGCGGTTCTGTACCCGCTGATCACCACGATCGTGGTGATGGGCACCGCCAACCACTACTTCCTCGACGCGGTCGCCGGCTTCGCCGTCATGGGCGTCGGGTTCCTGCTCGTCCGGCCGGTGCTGCGGCTCGCGGACATGGTGCGGGCGCGGTACGGGATCCGTCCCTTCGCACCGTCCATCGGGGGCCCCACAGCCGCCTCTCACGGCGCAGGCTCCTCAATTGTCAGTGCGGGGTGCCAGACTTCCCCGGGTGAGCGACTTCCCCGACAGCGCAAGGTCCCAGCCACCCCGGGTACCACCGAGCCGGGAGCCGATCCTGCGGCCAGACCCGCCGAAGCAGGGGACGAGACTCCGGCAGCGGCTCGCTGAGCTGCGCGGCGCGGCCGTCCCGCCGCAGCCGCTGGACGCGCGTGCCCTGGCGGCGCTCGCCGCGAACCCTGGTTGCCGGCGGCGCGCGATCCTCGACGGGGCGGGCGTGAACAAGGCGGTGCTGGCGAGCGCGCTCGGCTCGCCGTCGGCCTTCGGGCAGTCACAGTTCGCGTTCATGCGGGGCAACGCGTTCGAGGCGCGGGTCAAGGCCGACGGAGGCGCGGAGGTGCTGCGTCTCGTGCACGAGAAGCTGGACGCGGGAGCCGAGCCGCCCGCCACCGGCGCCGTGCCGGACCTCAGCGCCGTCGGGCCCGAGGGCCGCACGGCCCGTACGGCACTGGCGCTGCGCGAGGCCACCGGGGCGGGCGTCTGGACGCTGCTCGACCATCCGTTGCTCGCTCTGGACGTGGCGGGCTCCCCCGCCTTCCTGGAGCCGGACGCGGTGGTCGTGCATCCCGACGGGAGCTGGACGGTCGTCGAGATCAAGTCCTTCCCGATGCTGGACGGTTCGGCGGACGCCGCCAAGGTGGGCGCGGCGGCCCGCCAGTCCGCGGTGTACGTACTGGCGCTGGAGCAGGTCGCGGCCCGGCTGGACCCGGTGCCCGAGGTCCGGTACACGGTGCTGCTGGTCTGCCCGAAGGACTTCTCCAACCTGCCCACCGCGTCGGCCGTGGACGTCCGCAAGCAGTGCTCGGTGACCCGCCGCCAGCTGGACCGGCTGACCCGCGTCGAGGACATCGCCGACGCGCTCCCCGAAGGGACCTGTTTCGCCCCCGACCTCCCTGCCGCCGAGCTGACGGCCGCGGTGGAGTCGGTCCCGGCGACGTACGCCCCCGAGTGCCTGTCCGCCTGCGAACTCGCCTTCCACTGCCGCGGCCGGTCCCGCGCACAGGGCGCTGTGACCACACTCGGCCGGTCCCTGCGGGCGGAACTCGGCGCCCTGACCTCGGTGGACGACGTCCTGTCGGCGGCCCGGGGCGACTCAGGCGACCCGACCGACCCGACGGTCGCAACCCTGCGCAGAGCAGCGAGGCTCCGCGCCGAGGCACTGGGCACTGCGCCGCTCCCGGCTCCGGCCCCGGCTGCCGCAGGGGGCGCGGGGAACTGCGCGACCAGCCACGACGGCGCCGCGGACAACCCACCAGCCCCCGCGGATCGCACGGCGAAACGCCCGGCGGAGCGCACCACCGAGCAGACCGGTCGGGCGGGGGCAGCATGTCCCTGATCACCACCCTCGCCCGGCTGGAGGCCGTGGACACCGGCAGAGCCCAACCCCTCGCCACCGTCCGGCACCGGCACCTCACCGAGCGCCCGCTCGTCCTCGTACCGCTCACCACCGCCGGGGAGGCCGGGGCCCCGCTGGGGGCACTCGTCGGCACCGACCGCGACGCTCCCCGGCTGCTGGTCGTGCCACAGCCCCGGGACCGCGACCTGCGGTTCGCGTTCCTCGCCGAACTGGCGGACATCGTCCTGCCGTACATCGACGGCTACTCCACGGACGTCGAGGCCGCCGAGCGCAGCGAGACCGATCCGGAGACCGGCAAGCGGGTCAAGGTCGAGGTCGAACTGTGCGCGGACGCACCACAACTGATCGTGCCGGGCCGGGCCGGCATCGACCTCGTACGGCTGCTCGGTCGCTCCATGCGCTTCAGGCGCACCGCCGAGCAGGACCCGGAGACCCCGCATCCGGCGCCGCCGCGTGTGCCGCTGCTCGGACGCTGGCTCACGCACTACGGGGAGCGTGCGCGAGTGCCAGGTTCGTCGCTCCTGACCGCCCTCACGGACGTCCTGTCCCGGCACTGGGCCACCGGCCAGTCCACTTTGGAGGACCAGCATCTGGGCGCGCTGCTCGCCTGGATCGACCCGCCGGAGGGCGGGTCCGGTGCCGAGGCGGCGCTGCGGGCCGAGCTGCTGCGGGACGCCCAGGGACAGCTCGTCTGCCCGCCCGCCGGGCCCGCCACCGACCCGGCCTTCGACAACAAGCTGCTCGCCCCCGCCATCGAGCGCTACGACCGCGCGCGTACGGCACTCGCGGCCGCAGAGGACGGAATCGAGGCGGACGACCGGTTCGGTGAACTCGCCGCCGCCGAACGGCACATCCGCGAGCTGGTGGCCAGCCGCACCCGTCCCACCTGGGACGCGGTGTGGCACGGGATCGACCTGCTGCGGGCCCTGCCCGAGGGCCCGCACGCGGCCGACCGGTGGACCCGCGACCGCTGGTCGTTCACCGGCCACCGGGACCGTGTCCTGGCCGGCGAGCCGCCGCAGCCGCGCCGCGACGACGCGGTCACGGCGGCGAACAAGCTCGCCACGCGCGAGCGCGAACAGGCCCGGCTGGAAGCGCAGGAGGCCCTCGACGACCCGCTCGTCATGGCCGGTCGGCGGCTCGCGGGCGAGGCCTTCGCGGGCGAGGTCACCGATGTCGTGATGGCATACAGCGAGGGGAAGCGGCCCAGCCCGCGCCCCCTGGTGACCGTGCGCACGGACGACCGGCCGCATCTCGGCGAGCGCGCGAAGGTCTACCGGTCGCTCGGTGGCAAGCCCCAGGCGGCCGTGTTCGTGGGGTACGAGGGGGACGGCTCGGCCGGCGTTCTTGAGCAGGACGCCTCGCCCGGCCCCGCGAACTCTTCCGAGGACGGGCCCGAGAACGGCGGCGCGCTCATCGTGCTGCGGATCGTCGACAAGATGGGACGTGGCAAGGAGCCGGAGCCCGGATCCGTACCGGAGAAGGGCGATCTGCTCTGCTTCACGCTCTTCGAGCACGAGCAGCGGGGCGGGGCGAAACTGCCCGAACCGGAGGACACCCCGTGGACGCACGGCGGGCCCCCGGAGAGACCGACGCCGCCCCGCGGCCCGACGCCGTGACCGAGGAGGACGTCCTGTGACTCCTGTGACTTCTGTGACCACCGTGTTCGACCCGGGGGCCGAGGCCGCCCGCGCCACCGACGCGATCCTGCGCGACACCCTGCACGGGACGCACCGCGGGGTCGTGGTCGACTCGCCGCCCGGCGCCGGCAAGTCCACGCTCGTCGTGCGGGCCGCGCTCGAACTGGCCGACGCCGGACGCCCGTTGATGGTCATCGCCCAGACGAACGCGCAGGTCGACGACCTGGTGCTGCGACTCGCCGAGAAGAATCCGGAGCTGCCCGTCGGCCGTCTGCACAGCAGCGACTCCGACCCGTACGACAAGGCGCTGGACGACCTGCCGACCGTCCGCAAGTCCGCGAAGGCGGGCGACCTCGCCGGGCTCGACGTGGTCATCTCGACAGCCGCGAAGTGGGCGCACGTCAAGGGGGTCGAGCCGTGGCGGCACGCGATCGTCGACGAGGCGTACCAGATGCGTTCGGACGCGCTGCTCGCCGTGGCCGGGCTCTTCGAGCGGGCGCTGTTCGTGGGCGACCCGGGCCAGCTCGACCCGTTCGCGATCGTCGGGAGCGAGCAGTGGGCAGGGCTGTCGTACGACCCCTCGGCCTCCGCCGTCACGACCCTCCTCGCCCACAATCCGGAGCTGCCACAGCATCGGCTGCCCGTCTCCTGGCGGCTGCCGGCGTCGGCGGCGCCGCTGGTCTCGGACGCGTTCTACCCCTTCACGCCGTTCCGCAGCGGCACGGGCCACGGCGACCGCCGGCTCACCTTCGCGGTGGCGTCGGACGGTTCGGGCCCCGACCGGGTCATCGACGAGGCGGCGGAATCGGGCTGGGGCCTGCTGGAGCTCCCGGCCCGGAACACCCCGCGTACGGATCCGGAGGCGATCCGGGCCCTCGCCCTGGTCGTACGCCGCCTGCTGGACCGGGGCGGCGCTGCGACCTCCGAACGCTCCCCCGACGCGGCCCCTCTGACGGCCGACCGCATCGCCGTCGGCACGGCCCACCGAGACCAGGCGGCGGCCGTCCGCTCGGCGCTGGCCGAGCTGGGTGTCCCGGAGGTGACCGTGGACACGGCGAACCGGCTGCAGGGCCGCGAGTTCGACGTGACCGTCGTCCTGCACCCCCTGTCGGGCCGCCCCGACGCGACGGCCTTCCACCTGGAGACGGGCCGTCTGTGCGTCCTGACCTCCCGCCACCGCCACGCCTGCATCGTCGTCTGCCGCGCCGGTGTGACCGACCTTCTCGACGACCATCCCTCCACCGAACCGGTGCAACTGGGTGTAACGGTCAAGTTTCCGGACGGCTGGGAGGCGAACCATGCCGTGCTGTCGCACCTGTCGGAGCACCGAGTCAGGTGGGAACCGTGAGCAGGCCACCAACTGAAGGCACCGGCACCCTCGGACACCCGATCGCCGGACAGAGTCCGGCACGCCGCCGGAGGCGGCCGATGGACACAGCCCGGACGGCTGGGAGGCGAACCACGCGGTGCTGTCCCACCTGACTGAACACCGCGTGGCATGGGAGCCGTAAGGGAGCGCGGAAGCGTTCAGGGGGCGTGCATCGGGGCCGGTCAGCCGGTACGTCGGGGCCCTCTTGCGCGGCCAGGGAACAATGGACGGTGGCCCACCCACAGGACGGGCCGACCACCCGTACGAGAAGGAGAAGTCATGGCGGAGCCCACGCCGCGTCGGAACGAGCCGCGGCTTCGCCCCGCGCCGCTGCTCTTCGAGCCCGCGGAGTCCGCCGCCGATCCGGAGCACTTCTTCGACCTGGAGTCGATCGACGACCCCCGGGCGCTGCTGATCCGCGCCACGGAGCTGACGCACGCGTTCCGCGCGGCCACCGACCGGGCCGTCGAGTTCCAGGCGATGGCCGCCGCACAGCTCGCCGACCCCCGTCGGTTCGACCGGCTCACTCCGGCAGCGATCGCCGAGCAGGCCGAGTGGACCGAGGACTACGCGAAGAAGATGGTCGAGTTCGGGCGGGAACTGCTGCGCGGCGCGGACGCCGAGGGGTATGCCGACCCGGTCTGAGCCCTGGCACATGCCAGATCGGGCATATGCCGAACGGGCAAGATACTCCACCCCGTCCCCCTTGTCCCGGATTCCGGAATCTCTGGGGAGTCGCTCGCTCACGCCCTGTAGATCTGGGTGCCATGAGCAGCGATCGGAACCTGGCAAGCACCGCGCCCCACGGCCCCGGTGCCGGCACCGGCACTGTCGAGGCACTCCCGGACCTGTTCGACGCCCTCGACAACCTCGACACTCTCGGCGCACCAAAGACCGATGCCACTGAAGTTCCAGAAGCCCTAGAAGCCCTAGAAGCCCTAGAAGCCCTAGAAGCACTAGAAGTCACAAATGTCGTAGAAGTCGCAGAAGCCGCAGAAGTCACCGGGGCCACCGGGGTCACCCCGGAAGGAGCGGCCTGGCTCGCCTCGGCGGGGACCTGTCCGCGCAGCACCCGCATCCTCTGGGAGGACCGGCCCACCGCCCCGGTGGTCCTGGCCTGCGGCTCCGCCTTCGACGTCGTCAACGCCCCCGCGATCTTCGGTCGCCTCATGCTGGACCGGCTGTGGGACGAGGGCCCGGGCTCGGGCCCCGTGGCCGCCCACCGGGGCCGGATGCTCCTGTTCGCCGCCCCGGGAACGGCACAGCGACTGCCCTCGCTCCTGGAGTGGGAGGAGCGGGGCTCGGGCGGCGCCTCCGACCGCTGCCGGGCCATCCCGCCGCTCCTCTGCCACGGCACCGGCGACGCGGTGACGGTCCCCGCGCCGACCCCCGCCACGCCGGCGGCACCGGCCTCCACCACCCGCCTCGACTCCCGCTGGCTCGTCGCCCCCGACACCCGCGATCCCTGGCTGCCGGGCCCGGAGGTCATGCTCTGGGCGGCGGTACGTGCGGCCCGGTCAGCGACCCGGCGACGGTTCCCGGAGCCCTCCCCCACGGCACCGATATCGATTTTTCCTCCCGCCGATCAGGGTGCTAAGGTCTACGACGTCAGCAGGCGCCGCTAGCTCAGTTGGTTAGAGCAGCTGACTCTTAATCAGCGGGTCCGGGGTTCGAGTCCCTGGCGGCGCACAGACGGTGAGAAGCCCCTCGCGAAAGCGGGGGGCTTCTCGCATACCCGCACGCGCCCGGCCCGGCGAGCGGCGCCCGTCCTCGCCCGTCAGCGTCCCGTTGAGATCGTCACCGTCCACGCTCCCGACGCCGTCCGGTCGTGCACCTCGATCCGTACGTCCTCGCCGGGCACGGTGAAGCTCTCGCCGAGGCCGACCGGCGCGTCCGCGAGCGGTCCGTAGACCGAGTCGTCCCAGCAGTCCCCCGAGCCGGGGTGCGCGTCGACGACCTCGATCGGCCCACGGCCCGACTCCGCCCCGCCGCGCACGCGGTAGACGAGTACACCCTGTGAGCAGGCCGCCCGGTCGCTGCCTGCCGGCCCCCGCACCTCGAAGGCGATGACGCGGTCCCGAGCCGTCCGCACCACGGCCAGCTTCGTCGCACCCCCCGATCCCAGCCCCGCCCATCCCGGCCCGGCTGCGGGCGCACCCGTCCGCTCGGACGCCCCCGCCCCCGCCCCCGCCCCCGTCCCGCCCGCCGCGGCCACCCCGGGACGCGCCGCCAACGGCTCCAGCGTCAGCCGCTTACCTCGGCGGCCCGCATCCCGTACGCACGCCACCTGGCGTGGTTCCAGCCACCCGAGTTTCCACTTGTGCCAGCCGAAGAGGTCGGGAGCGAGCCCGAACTGGCTGCCCATGAGATCCCAGTCGCCGACGTACGTGTCCCAGTCGCCCTTGCCGTCGGTGGGCCGGTGGTAGAGGTCGGGCAGATCGAAGACGTGGCCGGTCTCGTGGGCCAGGACCAGCCGGTCGGGCGGATGCTTCTCGAACACCGTGACGACCCGGCGGATGTCCGTGCCGTCGGCCCGCAGCGGCACGTCCATGTTGACCACCTTCGTCGCGTCCGAGTCGACTCCGGGAGCGTCGGGATCGGCGACGAAGTAGACGACGTCGTAGCGGGAGAAGTCGACCCGGCGGTCCGCCACCGTGAGGGCGTCCCGCAGATACGCGGAGCGCGCCGCGGCGTTCCAGTCGCGCTGTATGGCGTACGAGGTCGAAGCGCGGGGCATCTGGATCCACTCACGGAGCGGGTGCGGGTGCAGCCGGAACTTTCCGTACGAGGCCTGTTCGAAGAAGCGGCTGGTGGCCGGGAAGTAGTCGGCCGTCAGTTCGGCGGGCCTGGTCAGCGGCTCGGCATCCGGGAAGGACAGGAACACCATCACCGCGTCCAGCCGGCGGGCGGGGCGCGGATAGGCGGCGTTCCAGGTGTCCAGGCCCTCGGAGTGGTGGGCCGCGGTTCGCTTCAGCGCGCATGTCATCGAGAGCGGCACGGCGACCGAGGGGCCCGCCAGGGAGGTGGCGGCGAGCGCCGTCATGGAGGTGAACACAGCGGCGGGAGCACGCCATCGGTACCACCACCCGTACCGCCGTTCGCACCGCTGTCCGTACCCGCGCCATCGCCGCGCGTTCCCACGGGGTCGGACCCCGTCACGGGTGAGCCCCTTGAGGGGGAGCAGACGCGGCACGTCACCTCCGGATGCGGAATTCGGGATACCGCACCCAGACTGTGATGTTTTGAGCAGCTACGCCCTGTTTATCTGATCCAAAGGAGTGAGAGGGCCGACATCCGACCGAGAGCGTCGGGGAGCACCAGGGGGGCGCCAGGCCGCGCCGACACTTCGAGCACTCACAGAACGTCACAAGTGATCGGCCGGCGAAGGAACCCGTCCATGTGCGGGCAGAAACGATCTGTCAGAAAGGGATGCTCTTCCAGGACACTGGGCAGTAGCTGGAAGGGCTAACGGCCAGCCTCTATGATCGGCACACTTTCCTGCGCGGACACGGCTGGAGCGGCCGTCCACCACCGGCCGACCCCCGACGAGACCTGTTACGACGAACGACTGCACAGCGGGAGCGAACGGTGAGCGGAACGTCCGATGGGCCGGCGCCCACGGCAGACCTCGTTCGGTCGGCCGTCACGGAGAGTCAGATCGCGGCTTCTCCGCGCGCCGGGGCCCCTTCTCACGAGGAACGGGCCCGACGGGTCGAGCCCGTGGTAGACCCCCTGATCGACCCCCTGATCGACCCTCCGGTCGACCTGTCCACCGGGCTCCCGGTCGGCCTCTCGGCCGAGTTCCCGGTCGGTCTGGCGGCAGGACTTCCGGCGAGGCTCTCGGCCGCCGCCCCGGCCTTGCTCTCGCCGCACGCGGAGGCCGACACGGAAGCCGGTACGAGGGTCGATACGGGAGCCGGTACGGAAACCGGCACGGAAACCGGAGGCGGAGTCGATCCGGGAGTCGGCGGGGGATCCGGTACGGAGGTCGATGCCCGTACCTTTCGAGCCACCTTCGCCGCGGCTCCCCTCGCGATGGCCGTCGTGGACCGCGAGGGCCGGATCGTCACGGCCAACGACACCCTGGCCGCGCTGCTCGGCACGGCTTCCGACGGGACCGGTCTCACCGGCCGGATCGCCGCCGACCTGGTGGACCTCGCCTCGGACGTCCGCACCTGGCACGCGTACCGCGAGGTGCTCCGCGGCCGGCAGGCCAGGCTCCGCTGCACCCGACGGCTCAAACACCCCGACGGCCACTCGCTCTGGGCTCAGGTGACGGTCAGTCCGCTGCCCGAGGAGGAGCGGGCCGTACTGATCTCGGTCTCCGACATCAGCGGCCGCCGGGAGCTCCAGGCCCGCCTGCGGCATCTGCAGATGCACGACCCGGTGACGCGGCTGCCCAACCGCACCCTGTTCTTCGAGCGGCTCTCGGCCGCGTTGGAGGCGGAGGCGTACGAAGAGTCCGGCACCGGCCGCATCGGGCTGTGCTACCTGGACCTCGACGGGTTCAAGGCGGTCAACGACACGCTCGGCCACCGCGTCGGCGACCGGCTGCTCGCGGCCGTCGCCGAGCGGCTGACGCGCTGCGCGAACGAGGCCGGGTACGCCAGAACCGCCACGCCGCTGGTCGCCCGGCTCGGCGGCGACGAGTTCGCGCTGCTGGTCGAGGACTCGACGGGTACGGAGCAGCTCGCGGACCTGGCGGATTCCGTACTGAAGTCCCTGCAGGTGCCTTTCGACCTCTCCGGGCAGCGCCTCTCGGTCTCCGCCTCGATCGGTGTCGTCGAACGGCACGCGGCCGGCACCACCGCGACCGGACTGATGCAGGCCGCCGACACGACGCTGTACTGGGCGAAGGCCGACGGCAAGTCCCGCTGGACGCTCTTCGACCCGGAGCGCAACGCCCATCGCATGACCCGTCAGGCACTCTCCTCCACCCTGCGTCCGGCCGTCGAGCGCGGGGAGTTCACCCTGGAGTACCAGCCGTTGGTGTGCATGGAGGACGGGGTGGTGCGCGGCGTCGAGGCACTGGTGCGATGGAACCATCCTCAGTTCGGCACACTGACGCCGAATCGGTTCATCGGACTTGCCGAGGAGGACGGGTCGATCGTGCAGCTCGGCCGCTGGGTGCTGGCCACCGCCTGCCGGCAGGCGCGCCGGTGGCAGCTGGACCACCCGGACGCGGAGCCGATCTTCGTGAGTGTGAACGTGGCGGTGCGCCAGGTCTGGGACTCCGACCTGGTGTCCGACGTGGCGGCGATCCTCGCGGAGACCGGGCTCGCCCCGCGTCTCCTCCAGCTGGAACTCACCGAGTCCGCGGTGATGGGCTCCGCGGGCCGGCCGCTCCAGGCACTGCAGGCGCTCAGCGACATGGGCGTGGGCATCGCCATCGACGACTTCGGCACGGGCTACTCGAACCTCGCCTACCTCAGCCGCCTGCCGGTCTCGGTGCTGAAGCTCGACGGGTCGTTCGTGCGCGGCTTCCAGTACGAGAGCGGGGACTACGAGGGCGGCGACGGCGCCGCCGCGCCGCCCAACCCGGCCGACGAGGTCGTCGTCGAGGCGATGATCCAGCTCGCGCACCGGCTCGGTCTGACGGTCACCGCCGAGTGCGTGGAGACGGCGGGCCAGGCGACCCGCCTGCGGCGCATCGGCTGCGACACCGGCCAGGGATGGCTGTACTCCCGGCCGGTGGCGCCGGATCGTATCTCCGCACTTCTGACCGCGGCGGCCTGCCCTCAGACCTGAGGCGCCCCAGGCAGTCCGTAGGCGTCCGCGATCAGTTCGTACGAGCGCAGGCGTACCGCGCCGCTGTGGGCGTTGCCCGTGAGCATCAGCTCGTCGGCGCCGGTGCGCTTGCGGAGGTCGTCGAGGCCGGAGCGGACCTCGTCGGCGGTGCCGTGGACGACGTTCGCGTTCCACGAGTCGACGAAGTCCCGCTCCATCGGGCTGAACGCGTACGCCTCCGCCTCCTCCGGGGTGGGGACCAGGCCCGGGCGGCCGGTGCGCAGGCGGACCATGTTCAGCGCGGCGGCCATGACCTGGCGGCGGGCCTCCTTCTCGTCGTCCGTCGCGAGGGCGGAGACGCCGATGAGGGCGTAGGGCGCGTCGAGCAGGGCCGACGGCCGGAAGGACTCCCGGTAGAGGTCGAGCGCCGGGACGGTGTTCTGCGCCGAGAAGTGGTGCGCGAAGGCGAAGGGCAGGCCGAGGCTGCCGGCGAGGCGGGCGCTGAAGCCGGAGGAGCCGAGCAGCCAGATGGGAGGCCGGTGCGGGGACTGGACCCCGCCGGGCGAGGTCGACTGGACCGGGCCCGGGACCGCGTGGATGCGGGCGTAGGGGTGACCGTCCGGGAAGTCGTCGTCCAGGAAGCGGGTCAGTTCCGCGAGCTGCTGGGGGAAGTCGTCGGCGCCCTCGTTCAGCCGTTCCGTGCGGCGCAGGGCCGCGGCCGTGGCGCCGTCCGTGCCGGGGGCCCGGCCGAGACCGAGGTCGACGCGGCCCGGGGCCAGCGCTTCGAGGGTGCCGAACTGCTCCGCGATGACCAGCGGGGCGTGGTTCGGCAGCATCACGCCGCCGGAGCCCAGCCGGATACGGGTCGTGTGGGCGGCCAGGTGGGCGAGGATCACCGCCGGTGAGGAGGACGCCACGCCCGGCATGGAGTGGTGTTCGGCCACCCAGTAACGGTGGAATCCGCGGGCTTCCGCGAGGCGGGACAGCTCGGCACTGGTCCGCAGGGCCTCGGTCGCGGTGTGGCCGGCGCCGACAGTGACCAGGTCCAGGACGGAAAGGGGCACCGGGGCGGTGCCCTGTGCGGCGCCTCGGATCTCGTCGGTCTCGGTGGACGTGTGGTCCGGTACCGCCACGGGGTTCCTCCTGTTAGTGCTCGCGTCTTACGCGAGGTGCTAACGGGAGGTTGGCTCCGGTTATTCCTCCGTCCCCGCCGCCCCAGCCCGTCCGGCGTTTGAGGACCGGGGGTTCGGGGGCTGGCCCCCGAGACGGGACGGGCAGGGGCGGCGGGGGCGAGAACAGGCTCACGCCTGCACGCGTGGCTCCTTCGTGAAGAGCGCGCCCAGTTCCGGCGCGTTCACCCGGCGGTCGGTGAGACGCAGGGCCTCCCAGACGGTGACCTGGTTGGCGGTGAGCACCGGCTTGCCCAGTTCCTTCTCCAGGGCCGGGATGCAGGACGCCGTGTGCAGGGCGGTGTCCGGGAGCAGCAGCGCCTCCGCCTCGGGGTGGTCGGCCGCGCGCGCCAGCGCCAGGACCTCCGCCTCACCCCAGGTGCCCACCTCGGCGGCCGTGATGATCCCGGAACCGCGTACGGAGAGGACCTGGAGGCCCGCGTCGGTCAGGAACGACGAGAAGAGCGCGGCCACGTCGTCCGGGTACGTGGCGCCGATCGCGATCCGCTTCACACCCAGCTCACGTGCGGCGTGGGCGAACGCGAAGGACGTCGAGGAAGCCGGCAGCCCCGCCGTCACGGCCAGGGTGCGGACCTGGTCGTGGGCGCCCTGCCAGCCGTACACGAAGCTGCCGCTGGTGCAGGCCCAGATCACCGCCTCGGCACCGGACAGGCGCAGTTCTTCGACGCGGGCTCCGAGGCGGGCGGCCGAGCCCATCTCCAGCAGGGCGTCCACGCGGTGGGCGTCCTCGCCGATGTCCGTGTGGACGACCTGAAGGCGGATGTCGCTCCCGAGGAGCTGCTCGATGCGCGGGTAGTCGTCCTCGGCCGAATGGCCCGGGTAGAGAAATCCGAGAGCCGTCATGCCCAACCTTCCTGTTCTTCCGGTAGTGCGGGCGGTACGGGCCGCTGTCGGGCCGACTCGTCGGTCAGCGCCTGGTACGGCCCCACCGCCCGGGTACCCAGATGGCGCAGTGCGGCCCACATCGTCACCTGGTTGGCCGAGATCACCGGGATGCGCAGCTCGGCCTCCAGCTGCGGGATGACGTCGTACGTCGGGAGGTTGGTGCAGCTGATGAAGAGCGCGTCGGCGGACCCCTGTACCGCGCCGCGGGCCATGGCGACGACATCGCGGTACGGGACCTTCCAGATGTGCCTGGTCAGGCCCATGTAGTCGCGGCCGGTGACCGTGATGCCCGCTTCGGCGAGGTACTCCTCAAGGGACTGGGTGACGGAGACCGTGTAGGGCGTGACCAGGGCGATCCGCCGTACGTCCAGCTCCTCCAGGGCCTGGAGGAGGGCGCCGGACGTGGTCACGGAGGGCACCTCGCCTGCCCGGGTCATGGCCTCGCACATGGCGCGCTCGCCGGGGATCCCGCCGACGAAGCTGCCGGACGTGCAGGCGTAGGCGACGATCTCGGGCTGGACGGCGTTCAGCGCGCGCACCGCGTCGCCGAGCGTCTCGTGCTCGCTGACCAGGCGCGCCAGGTCGAGGCTGACCTCGACAGGCACGAACGGGGTACGGGTGAGGTGCAGCGACACCTCGTCGGGGACCCATCGCCACAGTTCGCGGTCGAGGGCGAAATCGAAGGGAGCGACGACGCCGACACCCCGTTGAGGGTGTGGTCCACCAAGGAAGGAGACGTCCATGAGCAGCCCCAAACTCGGGTCTAACGAGTGGTGGAGACCGGCCGCGGCCGGGGGACACAAGCCGGCGCAGGCCGGGACGTCGGGACAGGAGCAGACGGGATCCCCGGAACCACCAGGAAAAGAGCCCGTGTTGACGAAGGTAGGTTCCGGTGCGAGCGTGGTCAATCCGCCCATCTCAGACGGCTTGCCCGATGTCCCGCAGCAGTACTCCACCCAGAGAAGCGGACCTTCGTTGCGAAATGGTTTCCCCCCGATGACCACTGCCCTGACCTCTCCCCCGTCCCCGGACGTGGCCGAAAAGCCGATGTTGCTGGTGCTGGGGGCCGAGCCGCCCCCCCGGCTCGGCCGGCTCACCGGGCGGGCGCGTATCGAGTACGCGGACGAATCGACGCTGGCCGCGCTGCTGCCCTCGGCGGACGTACTGCTGGTCTGGGACTTCGGCTCGCACGCGGTGCGCCGGGTCTGGCCGGGCGCGGGGCCCCGGCCGCGCTGGGTGCACACGGCGAGCGCCGGCGTCGACCATCTGATGTGCCCCGAACTCGCCGAGTCCGACACGCTGGTGACGAACGCGCGTGGCGTCTTCGACCAGCCGATCGCGGAGTACGTGGCCGCGCTCGTCCTCGCCATGGCCAAGGACCTGCCGCGCACGCTGGAGCTGCAGGGGGCGCGCGAGTGGCGGCACCGCGCGTCGCAGCGGGTGGCGGGCACGCGCGCGTGCGTGGTGGGCTCCGGGCCCATCGGGCGGGCGATCGAGCACACGCTGGGGGCTCTCGGAATCACGACGGCGCTCGTCGGACGCACCGCGCGCGACGGCGTGCACGCCCCGGAGGAACTGGACCGGCTGATGGCCCGCGCCGACTGGGTGGTGTCCGCGGCGCCGCTCACCGAGGAGACCCGCGGGATGTTCGACGCGCGGCGCTTCGGGCTGATGCAGCCGTCGGCGCGCTTCGTGAACATCGGCCGCGGGCAGCTCGTCGTGGAGGACGCGCTTGCCAAGGCCCTGAAGGAGCGGGGGATCGCGGGGGCGGCACTCGACGTCTTCGAGCACGAGCCGCTCGGCCCCGACAGCCCGTTGTGGGAGGTCCCGGGCCTGATCGTGTCACCCCACATGAGCGGCGACACGGTGGGCTGGCGGGACGAACTGGGTACGCAGTTCGTGGAGTTGTACGAGCTCTGGGAGGCGGGTAGCCCTCTGCCGAACGTCGTCGACAAACGGCGTGGATACGTACCCGGCCACTGACGCACGGGCCACTGACACACGTGACACACGTTGGAGGGGCGGATGACCGAACTCACCGAGCTGACCGCTGTACGACTCGTCGAGGGGTATCGAAAGGGCGAATTCAGCCCCGTGGACGTGACGCGGGCCGCACTGCGCAGAGCCGAGGAGATCCAGCCCGCGGTGAACGCGTTCGTACGTCTGGACGAGGAGGCAGCTCTCGCGCAGGCCCTTGACTCCGCCGAGCGATGGCGGCGCGGTGAGCCGGCCGGCCTGGTGGACGGCGTGCCGGTCTCGGTGAAGGACATCCTGCTGATGCGGGGCGGGCCGACCCTGCGGGGTTCGAGGACCGTTTCCCAGACGGGACGCTGGGACGAGGACGCGCCGTCGGTGGCGCGGCTGCGTGAGCACGGGGCGGTCTTCCTGGGCCGGACGACGACCCCCGAGTTCGGCTGGAAGGGCGTCACCGACTCACCGGTCTCGGGGGTGACGCGCAACCCGTACGACCCGTCGCGCACCTCCGGCGGATCGAGCGGCGGCAGCGCGGCGGCCGTGGCGCTGGGCGCGGGTCCGCTGTCTCTCGGCACGGACGGGGGCGGCAGTGTCCGCATCCCCGGTTCCTTCTGCGGGATCTTCGCGCTGAAGCCGACGTACGGGAGGGTGCCGCTGTATCCGGCGAGCGCGTTCGGAACGCTCGCGCACGTGGGACCGATGACGCGGGACGCCGCGGACGCGGCGCTGATGATGGACGTCATCAGCGGGCCGGACATCCGCGACTGGTCAGGTCTCGGACCGGCGAGCGGCTCGTTCACGGACGGCCTGGACGGCGCCGTACGGACCGGTGATGTGCGGACCGGTGAGGTACGGGCCGGTGACGTGCGGGGGCTGCGGGTGGCCTACTCGCCCTCCTTCGGCGGGCAGGTGGCGGTGCGGCCCGGGGTCGCGGCGGCGGTGCGGCGCGCGGTGGAGGGGCTCGCGTCCCTCGGCGCGTACGTCGAGGAGGCGGACCCCGACTTCACGGACCCCGTCGAGGCGTTCCATGTGCTGTGGTTCAGCGGGGCGGCGCGGGTGACGCAGCGGCTCGGTCCGCAGCAGCGGAAGCTGCTCGACCCGGGACTGCGGGAGATCTGCGCGCTCGGGGAGCGGTTCAGCGCGCTGGACTACCTCGCCGCGGTGGACGTCCGTATGGAGCTGGGCCGGCGGATGGGCCGCTTCCACGACACGTACGACGTGCTGGTGACCCCCACGATGCCGATCACGGCGTTCGAGGCGGGTGTGGAGGTGCCCCGCGGTTCGGGGCACCGCAGGTGGACGGGCTGGACGCCGTTCACCTACCCCTTCAACCTGACGCAGCAGCCCGCGGCGACCGTGCCGGTCGGACTGGACGAGGGCGGCCTCCCGGTAGGCCTCCAGATCACAGCGGCCCGCCACCAGGACCCCCTGGTCCTCCGAACGGCCCACGCCCTGTACACAGCAGGAATGGCAGGCATCACACCCCCGCCACCCCTCTCCTAGGCCCGCCGCAGACGCCTTCCAGCGGCGCGCCCCTGAGGGCCCGCCGCAGGCGCCTCTCAGGGGCGCGGGGAACTGCGCGACCAGCCCCCACCGGCCCGCAGCTCCCCACACCCCGGGGCCGGGGCCCCAGTCCCTGGTCCCGAGGCCCACGCCCCGGGACCAGGGCCCACCCCGGGACCCGCACCCCACCCCGGGACGGGGCCCCTCACACCCGCCGAAAACTCAGCGACTCCCCCAGCGCCCCCGCACGCCACAGGTCGTTACAGGCCTCCGCCATCGCGTCCAGCCCCTCCACGATCTGCCCCCACACGATCCCCGGTACCCACCCCACATCCCCGTTGAGCAGCAGATTGTTCCGCTCGTAGAACAGCGCGAGGTCGATCACGGGCGTACCGGCCTGGACGCCGGAGGCACCCCCGTACCCGTACGCCTGCGAACCCAGCTGCGTGCCGGAGAACGAGAAGTAGCAGAGGTCGCCCGGAATGGGAGTGACGGTCGGGTTCTCCAGCGGTGGCTCGGCCGGCGCGAAGGCCGGAAGCAGGGTGTAGATCTCGTTGCGGGCGTACTTGGCGTGGTACACGTCTCCGCTGAGCGGCAAGGCGTTCCACACCGCCTCGCAGGTGATCGGCGCGCGGTCGTCGAGGAGCTTCGCCGTGCAGTGGACTCCGCGCTTGGGCAGGGACACGTCGATGTAGCGGTCAGCCATACTTTCCATGGTCCACCCGGGGTCAATACCGCCGCCACGGCAAGCGGGGCGCAAACTGATGCGCATATTTTGCGTCGTCCGGGGTAGCCACGCGCCCATGGCTCCACGAATTGGGAACGACTCGAAGGAAGCTTCGCCGGACGTAGGGCGCCACAGCCCACGCGGCGCGAGCCGCCGGTCGCTGCTGGCCGGTGTCGCGGCGCTCGGTGCGCTCGGCGCCGCCGGCTGCAGCCGGGTGGCGACAGCGTCGGGCAAGGACGGCGGTGACCTCCTGGACCGCTTGAAGGCCCAGGGTGTCGTACGCCTCGGCATCGCCGGTGAGATCCCCTTCGGCTACATCGACAAGGACGGCGAGCTCACGGGCGAGGCCCCGGAACTGGCGAGGGTCATCTTCAAGCGGCTGGGGGTGGACAGCGTCCAGCCCGTACCCACGGAGTTCGGCTCGCTCATTCCCGGTCTGAAGTCCCAGCAGTTCGACGTGGTCGCCGCCGGGATGTACATCAACGCCGAGCGCTGTGCGCAGGTGATCTTCTCCGACCCCGACTACCAGATGCTCGACGCCTTCATCGTGCGCAACGGCAACCCGAAGAACCTGCGCAACTACAAGGACGTCGTGAAGTCGAAGGCGAAATTCGCCACCGGCACCGGCTACGCGGAGATCCAGTACGCGGTCGAGGCCGGCTACAAGGAAAGCGACATACTGATCGTCCAGGACCAGGTAGCGGGCATGAACGCCGTCGAGGCGGGCCGTGTCGACGTCTTCGCCGGGACGGCGCTGACCACCCGCGAGGTCGTCAAGAAGTCCCGCAAGGTGGAGTCGACCGAGCCGTTCGCGCCCCTCGTGGGCGGCAAGCCGCACACCGACGGAGGCGGCTTCGCGTTCCGCCCGACAGAAACGAAACTGCGGGACGCCTTCAACGTGGAACTCAAGAAAATGAAGGAGAGCGGTGAGTTGCTCCGGGTCCTCCGTCCCTTCGGTTTCACCAAGAACGAGATGACCGATATGACCGCGAAGGAGCTGTGCGGCGGATGACATCGGGACTCTGGGAACTAGTACTGAAGGGGATCTGGGTCACGGTCCAGCTGCTGGTTTTCAGCGCGCTGCTGGCCGCGGCCGTCTCCTTCGTGGTGGGTGTCGCACGCGTCCACCGGCTGTGGATCGTCCGCTTCCTCGCGGGCTTCTACACCGAGGTGTTCCGCGGCACCTCGGCGCTGATCATGATCTTCTGGGTGTTCTTCGTACTGCCGCCCGCCTTCGGCTGGCAGCTGGTCCCGATGTGGGCGGGCACACTCGCGCTGGGTCTGACGTACGGGGCGTACGGCTCCGAGATCGTGCGCGGCTCCCTGAACTCCGTCGACCCGGCGCAGCTGGAGGGCGGTATCGCGCTCAGCTTCACGCCCTGGCAGCGGTTGCGGCTGATCCTGCTTCCGCAGGCGGTGCCGGAGATGATCCCGCCTTTCTCCAACCTGCTGATCGAGCTGCTCAAGGGCACCGCCCTGGTGTCCGTGATGGGCATGGGCGACCTGGCGTTCAGCGGAAACCTCGTGCGGCTCGCGCTGCAGGAGAGCGCGGAGATCTACACGTACATCCTGTTGATCTACTTCGTGATCGCCTTCCTCCTCACGCGGCTCATGCGCGGACTGGAGAAGCGGCTCAAGGCCGGAGTCGGAGAGGTTCCTGAGAAGGGTGTGTCCCAGGCCGAGCTGCACCGCCCGGAGACCACCGGAGTCGGCGGAGGTGCCGTATGACATGGGACTGGAGTGCCGTCGGCGACTTCATGCCGCACTTCTGGGACGGACTGCTGGTCACCCTGCAGGCCCTGGTGCTCGGCTCGCTGATCTCCTTCGCCCTCGGGCTGGTGTGGGCGCTGCTGATGCGCACACCGACCCGCTGGGTACGCTGGCCGGTCGGGGTGGTCACGGAGTTCATCCGCAACACCCCGCTGCTGGTGCAGCTGTTCTTCCTCTTCTATGTGCTGCCCGAGTGGAACATCACGTTCTCCGCGATGACCACGGGTGTCGTCGCGATCGGACTGCACTACTCGACGTACACGATGCAGGTCTACCGGGCCGGGATCGAGGGCGTGCCGGTCGGCCAATGGGAAGCGGCCACGGCACTGAACCTGCCCATGACCCGGACCTGGACGGCGGTGATCCTGCCGCAGGCGATCCGCCGGGTGGTGCCCGCTCTGGGCAACTACGTCATCTCGATGCTCAAGGACACGCCGATGCTCATGGCGATCACCGTCCTCGACATGCTCGGCGAGGCGCGTCTGTTCGCGCAGCAGAACTTCCAGTTCACCGAGCCCCTGACCGTCATCGGGGTGGCCTTCATCCTCATTTCCTATCCGGCTTCCCTCCTCATGCGAGCCCTGGAGCGACGTCTTGTCCGCTGACACCCCTTCCGAGACCCCGCTGGCGAAAGAGCCCGCCACCGACACCACCACCGACCCCGTCACCGACTCGGGCGCCAATCCGGCGGTGGACGGCAGCGAGCTGATCCGCTTCGACAAGGTCACCAAGCGCTTCGGCGGCAACACGGTCCTCGACGAGCTGGACTTCTCCGTCGCGTCCGGCAAGCACGTCACGCTGATCGGCCCGTCCGGCTCCGGCAAGACGACGATCCTGCGGCTGCTGATGACTCTGCTCAAGCCCGACGAGGGCACGATCAAGGTGGGCGGCGACTACCTCACCCACGAGGAGAAGAACGGCAAGCTGGTCCCGGCCGGCGAGAAGCACGTCCGCGAGGTCCGCAAGAACATCGGGATGGTCTTCCAGCAGTTCAACCTCTTCCCCAACATGAAGGTGCTGCGCAACATCACCGAGGCGCCGGTCACCGTACTCGGCATGTCCAAGGACGCGGCCGAGGAGCGGGCCCGCGAGCTGCTCGACCTGGTGGGTCTGGCCGAGCACATCGACAAGTACCCGAGCCAGCTCTCGGGCGGGCAGCAGCAGCGCGTCGCGATCGCACGGGCCCTGGCGATGCGGCCACAGGTGCTGCTTCTCGACGAGGTGACGTCCGCGCTCGACCCCGAGCTGGTCGTGGGCGTGCTCGACGTACTGCGGGACATCGCGAGCAGCACCGACATCACGATGCTCTGTGTGACCCACGAGATGAGCTTCGCCCGGGACATCTCCGACCAGGTCCTGATGTTCGACTCCGGGCGGGTTCTGGAGTCCGGCCCGCCGGAGAAGATCTTCGGCGACCCGGAGCACGACAGGACCAGGGAGTTCCTCGGCGCGGTGCTGTGACGCACAAGGACCGCCCGAGGGCGTCCGAGAACGCCCAAGGACGCACAAAGGCCCGAGGTCGGGCCGCCGGTTCATGACGTTGGCATATGCCAGCGGAGTGCGCCGCTGTTGAGAGGGACTGGAACGCGCCACCAATCTCGCCAACAGCCCCTCCCGGTACCCGCCTCGGCGGCTATCGTGGAGGGGGCCCGGCCGTCCGGGCTGCGTTGATGTGCAGGTCGAGGTGCGTTTCGTCGACGTGCACACCGGGCCGAAAAGCGCAGGGGGACAACCGTGGCCCTGAAGCACGAGCCGACCGCGCCGTACCACTCGGCCCAGGGTGCCCTGCGCGTCCTGGAAACCGTCGCACGGCACACCACCGGCGTCACGGACGTCGAACTCGCCCGCCACACCGGCCTCGGCGCCGAGCGCCTCACCGCGCTCCTGCGGATGCTGCGCCGGGAGGGATACGTCGAGCAGCTCGCGGACGGTGCGTACGTCACCGGGGACACCTTCGACAGGCTCGGCTCCGCGAGCGACCGGGACGAGGCCCTGCGCGCCCAGCTCCAGCGGAACCTCGGCCGGCTGCGCGACTCGCTCGGCGCCGCCGTCTACATGAGCCGTTACGTGGACGGCGAGATCCACGTCACCCAGTGCGCGGACGGCCCGGCCACCCCGGCGGTCAACGAGTGGGTGGACTTCCGCTCCGCGGCCCACGCCAGTGCGATCGGCAAGAGCCTGCTCGGCCAGCTCGACCTCAACGGCCGGCGCGACCACCTCTCCCGACACCGGATGGCCCGCCTCACCTCACGCACCATCACGAACGAGCGCGTCTTCCTGTCCCGGCTCGACGCCCAGGCACCCACCGTGCCCGTGCTCGACCTCCAGGAGTACGCGGTCGGCACGGTCTGCGCGGCGGTCCCCATCACGGCCGGCTCGGCCGTGGGCTGCCTCGCCCTCTCCCTCCCGCTGGAGCACGCCCACCGGCTGCGCGAGGCGGCGGACACCCTGAACCGGGGCGCGGCACCGGTGCTGCTCTCCCTGGCGATCTGAGCAGCTCCCTGACCTGCCCCTCCCAGTGACTCGCGGTCCATGCGGGTGGTCCGGAGCACCCCTGAGGACCGGGTAGTATTTTCCTCGTCGCCAACCGCGAGAGCGGTCGGCGAGAGTCACGCGCCGCTAGCTCAGTTGGTTAGAGCAGCTGACTCTTAATCAGCGGGTCCGGGGTTCGAGTCCCTGGCGGCGCACAGAAGAGGTACACAGAGGAAAGGCCTCCGCGAAAGCGGGGGCCTTTCGCGTTGCCGCGCGCATTGCCGTGCGTTGCCCCCATCGCCCGCATCATCTGCATCACCCGCACCGGCCCTACCTCGACAGCAGTTCCTCGCGCCCCCGCGCCCGGAACTGGGCCACCAGCCCCTCCACGTCAGCCTCGTCCAGGAGCCGGTACTCCGACTCCCCCGCCGGCCGCCACCACACCGGATCCGCGCACCGGAAGCCCTCGCGGCGCAGCCCCGCTCGGTGGATCTTGTTGGTGGCGGTGACCGGCATACGGTCGAGGATCCGTACGAAGCGAGGGGCCATCTTCGTGCCCAGGTCCGGCTGGGCACGCAGGAAGGCCTCGAAGGCGCGAGGGTCGAAGGGGCGAGAGTCGACGGGGCGAGGTCCGAAGGGGCCGGCCACGGTGGCCATGACCTGGTCGCCGGCCACCGGGTCGGGGACCGCGTACACGGCGACGGCGTCCGCGCCCTCGAAGCGGGCGAGGATGTTCTCGATCACCGCGGCGGCCAGGTTCTCGCTGTCGACGCGGAGCCGGTCGTCCGTACGGCCCGCGAAGTAGAGGAACCCGTCGGCGTCCCGGTAGAAGAGGTCGCCGGTCCAGTACCAGCCTCCCCCGCTCCCGGCTTCGTCCGGCCCCGGGGACCCCTGTCGCCGCCGCGCCGCCTCCGCCGCCGGGTTGCGCCAGTATCCCTCGAAGGGGTTGGGGCCGCGGTTCACCAGCTCCCCTATGGCGTCCTGCCCGTTGAGCAGCAGGCCGTCGGCCCCGAAAGCCGCCGCGGGACACTCGGCGCCCCTCGCCGGGTCGATCACCGCGAGGTCGTCGCCGGGCGCCGCCCGACCTATCGCGCCCCTGGGCGTCCCGGGCGTCCACTGGATCGCCGCCCCGCCCTCCGACGACCCGTACCCCTCCACCAGGCGCACCCCGAACCGCTCCTCGAAAGCCGCCGCGTCCACCGCCCCCGCCTCCGTCCCGAAGCCCGTGCGCAACGGGTTGTCTCGGTCGTCGGCCCGGGCCGGGGTCTGCAGGATGTACTGGACGGCACGTCCCACGTAGGTGAAGTACGTAGCCCCGTACGCCCGTACGTCCGCCAGGAAACCCGAGGCCGAGAAGCGGCGCCGCAGTGCCACGCCCGCGCCGGCCGCGAGGGCGGGTGCCCAGTCGGCGATCACCGCGTTGCCGTGGAACATCGGCATGCAGATGTAGTGGACGTCGTCCGCGCGCACCCCGAACTGGCCGACCAGCGACCGGCCGGCCGCCGCGAGCCTGCCCTGTGAGCAGATCGCCGCCTTGGGCGCACCGGTCGAGCCGGAGGTGAAGTACAGGAGGAAGCGGCTCTTCGGGGTGGCCTTCCCCGGCTCGGGGCACGCGTCCGCATACGGCGCGAGCAGATCCTCGTACGCCTGCTCATCGGTCACCAGCACGCATACACCGGGGAGTTCGAGTCCGCCGAGGAGCGGGAGGTGCGCCCGCTCGGTGACCAGGACGCGGCATTCGGTGTGGAGGATGTCGCGGGCGAGTTCGGGGCCGCGGCGGGTGGGGTTGATCCCGGCGACCGCCGCGCCCGCGAGGGCCGCGGCGCCCAGCCAGAGGGGGAACTCAGGGGTGTTGTCGAGCAGCACCCCCACGTGCGGTTCCGCGCCCGGCGGCAGCAGGTCGCCCAGCAGCGCGGCCCGCGCCGCCGCACCCGCGGCCACCTGGTGGTGCGTCAGGGACCGCCCCTCGAACCACAGCCCCGGCCGGTGGTCGCCCCACCGCTCCCGCACGAGCTCCGCGACGGTACCCGCGCCCGCCCCCACGCTCCTGGTTCCCATGAGGCCGCACCATAATTGACGGTCCGTCAGATTGACAGGGTGCAGCTCCACGCACGCCGTCACCGTCGTACCGGCGCGCGTGGAACCTACCCGCGGTTCAGAAAGTGACGTCCGAGCAGGCGTAGAACGCGTTCCCCGTGTCGGCGATCGTCCACACCGCGAGGATGACGTGGTGCCCGCTCCTGCCGGACGGCAGAGTACCGCTGTGCGAGAGCGTCGCCGGGGGCTGACCGCTGTAGGGAACGGTCAGGAACGGGGTGGTGTTCAGTGCGGACCGGGTCAGCGCCGCGTTCTGGTTCCAGCCGTTCTTGGTGATGTAGTACTTGAAGTCGGTCGTGGAGTGCCGTGCCGTGAACTGCCAGCGGAAGGTGTAACTCTGCCCGCCGTTGACCTTGGTCGTGGGCCAGGCACCGCCCGAGGGCGCCGTCGCCTTGTCGAGCGCGCCGAAGTTGGTGTGGTTCGCGGAGCAGATCCGGCCGTCCGAGGGCCCGGCCGCCGGGAAGCCCTTGGGGCCCTCGACACTCTGGGGCTCCCACTGGATGTCACCGCAGTTGGTGACGGTGCCGTTCTGACAGAGCTTCTGCCGGCTGATGGGGAGATCGGTGTAGCCGTGCCCGGTGGCCCCGCCACTGGAGAGCACGAACGCTCCGGTGGTGACGAGCCCGACGGCGGCGGCGTACCACTTGAGCCGCTTTCGGGGTGGGGGAGTTGACTGAGGGGCTGGCTGAGGAGTTTTTCGCATGCTGCCGCTCCTGGAGAACGTGGGGGAAGTTCCGTGAGCCGTGCGTGCGCATCGCGATACGTGCGGGTGAGGAGGGAGGTGAAGGTGAAGGTGAAGCGATGATTCAGGTCTAGACCAAGTATCAGATTATTGCCGCGACTTGGCTGTGTCCATATCAAAAGGACGACGGGTCCGTACCAGTCGTGGAAGGACCAGTCGCGGAGGTGCCGGTCGTGGAGGTGCCAGTCACGGACCGACCAGGCGCAGAGAGACCGGTCGCGGACGGGCCGGTCATGGAGAGGCCGACCGTGGAGAGGATCCGATGGCACCGGTCCCGCGACTTCTCCACCAGCTCGCCGTTCGGGTCGTCGTTGGTCGCGACCCAGTCCCGCGCCTGCGCCTCGCCCCTCCCGCCCGCCAGCTGCCGCTCCACCAGCCTCTTCTGCCGCACGTCCCCGGGCGCCTCCACGTACCAGCACTCCCCCATGAGCACGTACGCGTCCCGCCACCCGGGCAAATCGCAGGCGAGGTAGTTCCCCTCGGTGACGACGAGCCGGGCGGCCGGGGGCACCAGGTGCCGCGCGGCGACGGGCTCGTGGAGGTCGCGGTCGTAGTCCGGTACGTAGATGTCGCGGACCGTCTCGTCGAGGACCCGGCGCAGCAGGTCGGCGTACCCCCACACGTCGAAGCTCGGCTCGGAGCCCTTGCGGGCGGTCAGGCCGAGGCGTTCCAGCTGGGCGTTGGACAGGTGGAAGCCGTCGAGGGGCAGATAGGCGGCGCCCTCGCCGAGGTGCGCGACCAGGGCGCGGGCGAGGGTCGACTTGCCCGCGCCGGGCGGCCCTGCCAGGCCCAGAACGGCACGCGGCGTGCCCTCGGTCAGGCTCCAGGCGTCCGAGGCGAGGTCGGCAAGGGTGAGGGGGTCTCCGGCGGGGGTGTGGTCAGCGATCTCCATGCCCCGTATAGAACGCCACCGTCAGGTCCTTCACCAGAGCCTTGCGTTCGTAGTCGTCCAGTTCGACGAGCCCGCGCACGGTCAGCCGGGTCACCGTGTCCTCGACGGAGTCGACGACCGAGGTGAGGAGCGTGTCGCGGTGCTGGGCGTCCAGAGCCGCGATCCGGCGGCGCTGTATCACGGCGGCGATCTCGGGCGCGTACTCGACACCGACCGGCTGCGCGGAGAACACCTGGAGGCCGGCCGCCGCCGCGTCCGCGGCCACGATACGGGTCAGCGAGTCGCTGACGGCCTCCGTGTTGCGCAGGGTCGCGGAGTCCGCCGCCCTCAGCGAGTTCGGCGAGTTCGGCGAGACGTCGGCAGGCAGCTGCGCGAGAACCCGGGCGAGCGCCGCCTCCACGCACTCGCCCAGATACCGCTGGTGGTCCTCGACGCCGAGCGCGGCGCGGGCGGTGTCGCGCACCCGCCAGACGACGAGCACGACGACGCGCAGCGCGACCCCGTTCGCGTCGACCGCGGGCATCGGGTCGCTGCGCCAGTGCCGCAGCCGTACGTCGATCCGGCGGCGCAGCAGCAGCGGGTTCACCCACATGAGCCCGGTGCGCCGGACCGTGCCCCGGTAGCGGCCGAAGAGGCCGAGCACCCAGGCCCGGCCGGTGCGACCGCGCGCCAGCCCGCCGAACCCGAACAGGCCGAGCGCACCGCACCCCGCGAGCATCGCCCACTGAAGGCCGCCGAGCCCGGCGCCGGTGTGCGCCGGCAGGCCCAGCGCGTCCACGGCGAGCGGCGGCAGGACACCCGCCCACCACGACGCCAGGACACATCCGGTCGCGCCGACGGCACCGGCCAGCGCTCCGGCCGTGCCCGGCAGCACCCGCGCGGGCCGCTCCACCAGGTCGGGGTCGACCTCGGGCGCGGGCCTCGGCGGCAGCGGGGCCGGTGTGCGCCGGGCGATCCGCGGCTGTTCGCCGGTGCCGCGCCGACGGCTCACGACGGCGGGCGCGAGCGGTACGGACACCGGCTCGGGCTCGTCGCGGAACAGCAGGTGGACCGGGATCTCGGTGGTCGCCTCGGTCCGGATGACCCGCGTCCCGCGGCCACCCTTCTCGCGACCGTCGCGACCGTCGCGACCGTCGCGGCCGTCGCGGCCGTCGCGGCCGCCCGCCTCGGGGGTCCCCTCGGACTCCGGGGAGTGTGAAGTGGTCGTCGTACTCATACGTGCCTCCGTGCCTCCGCGCCGGGAAGAACAGCCATGAGAGAGGGAGAGAGGTGCCCTAGGAGAAGAGCCGCCGCCAGGTCTCCGGTCCCGGGTAGCCGTCCGCCGCCCCGCCGCGCCACCCCTGCGCGCGCTGGAACGCCTCGACGTTGCGCCGGTCGGCCTCGCCCCAGCGGGGTCCCGGACCCTGCGTGTAGTACGTGCCGAATCCCTTGCTCACCAGTTCCTCCCCGAGCCGGGTGACATGGGAGTTGTCGGCACCGGGCCGGAACAGCGCCCGCCCGGGATAGCCGGGGACGCCGTGCGAGGCGACGCCGGTGGCCGCGGGCCGCGCGGAAGTGCCGGCCCCCCCGACGTTCGCGGGCCTGACGTTCCGGCCCTTCCCGTTCACCAGGTACGACCAGGTCGTCGGGCCCGGCAGCCCGTCGGCGTCCGCCCCGGTCCAGCCCTGTGCCTGCTGGAACTCCCGGGTCGCCCGCCGGTCCGCGTCCGACCAGCGCGGCCCCGGCCCCGAGCGGTAGGCCGCTCCGGCGCCCCGCCCGACGAGCATCCGTCCCAGCCGGGTGATGTAGGCGTTGTCCGCGCCGGGCCCGAAGGCGTCCGCGCCTGGGTAGGCGGCCGTGGCGGGCGTGACGGCGCCCGCGCCGCCGCTGCCCGCTTCCACCTTGAGCTCCTTGTAGCGGTACGGGACATAGCGGTCCGCGTTGCTCCAGTAGGCGTAAGGGGTGGATTTCCTGCGGGCGTGCGGAGGGGTCAGCTCGTACGCGACGTACTGGCTCTGCGTGTAGTCCGTCCAGCCGCCGAAAATGACGACGTGTGACCCTTTCTCCGGGTTGGCCGGATTGTGGAAGAGCAGGATGTCCCCGGCCTGGAGCTCCGCTTTGGCGATCTTGACGCCGTATGTGTCGAGGCTGCCCGTCCATTCGTTCCCGCCGAGGTTCCAGGCCATCGAGACGAAGCCCGAGCAGTCCTGGCGGTAGCCGTCGGACCAGTACGCGTTCATGTTGTAGGGCACTTCCGCGTCGACCCACTTCTTGGCCCGGTTGATGATCTCCGCCCGAGTCATCAGGGGTGCCTTGACCGTGGTCGGAGTGCCGCCGGGGCCATGCAGCGGGGCCCTGGCGCCCTGCGGCGTGCCGGGGTCGTCGGCCGCGGGGACGCCGGGCCGCTGCGGGGCGTGCGCCGCGGCGACGGCGGGTACGGAGCCCGCCAGCACCGTGCCCGCGGCCGCCGCGAGGGCTAGCGCCATGGGGGTCCCGCCCGCCCGGGCGAGTCCGGGGGCCGCCCGGGAGAGTCCGCGGGCCGGGGAGCGGGCCGCCGGATGCCCGCCGAATCCGCCGGCCGCGGAATGGGGCAGCACTTGCCGCCAGTGCGTACATCCGGGGCAGTCACAGTCGCTCTCGGGAGAGAGTTCCTCGAATACCGGAGCCGCCATGCGATTCCCCTCATACTCCTGCTGGTACTCCTGCTGGAAATTTACGCGTTTCTGCACGTTCGTCAGTTTCTCAACTGTCTCCGGGTGCCGCATGTTGACGGTCCGAATGATGTAACCGGAATGCGTCCGGCAGGGTCGGCAGGGGGTTCACGCCTCCCCGGAGCGCCTCCCCAGAGGCACCCCGCGCACGGCCCCAGAGGCATCCCGCGCATGGCCGGAGGCACCCGCGAGGGACCCGCTACCCTCTGGCCATGGCGCGCGACCTCCAGGAGCAGATCAAGAAGCTCATCGTCGACCGTCGGCTGCCCTCGGGCGCCGTACTGCCGACCGAGCCCGACCTCATGGAGCTGCTCGGCGCCGGCCGCAACTCCGTGCGTGAGGCCCTCAAGGCTCTCCAGGCGATGGGCATCGTCGAGATCCGGCACGGCTTCGGTACGTATGTCGGGCCGATGTCCATGGCGCCGGTGATCGAGGGCCTGGCCTTCCGCACGGTCGCCGGGCACTACCGCGGCGAGGACAGCCTGCTGCAGTTGCTGCAGCTCCGCGAGGTGGTGGAGACCGGACTGGTCTCCCAGGTCGCGGGCCGGATATCACCCGAGAACCTGGCCACACTGGACGCACTGGTCGACCGCATGGAGGCCGAGGCCACCGCCGGCACCGGCCTCGCGGAGACCGACCGCGCCTTCCACGCCACCCTCTACCGAGGCCTGGGCAACCTGCTCCTGAGCGAGCTCCTGGAGGCGTTCTGGGACGCCTTCCACCGCGTGCGCACGGATCTCGTGGATCTTCCGCAGGACCCGCGGGTCACCTGCCGACAGCACCGGGAGATCCTCGACGCGGTGCGCTCCGGCGACGCGAACAGGGCAGAAGACGCCATAAGGGAACACTTCGGCAACATCCGTATGCGGTTGACAGCAACGGGACCAAACATGGCCAGACGGGACCAGCAGGCACCCCAATGAGCCCGTATGACCGGTAAACACCTTGTTTCGCATCTTGTGATCATGGCGAACGGCGTAGAACCCTGGGCTACAAGAGGCTGCGGTTACAACGCAGTTGGGGGCTTGGAACCGGTTGAGTCCGAAGGCGGGGATTGGGGACCCGTTCGTGAACGGATGCCGAGGGGGGCATCATGCAACCGGAAGGCCGCTTCACCATGTCTATAAGGTATGTGGACGATGTGGTGACGGGGGCCTGCTGTTGATACGCCTGTGCGGGTCTAGGGGGCCCCGCCGGCGAAGGGAACAACGAGCACGCGGAAACTCGCGTGTGGGGGGATGATTCATGACGTCGACGCCGACGGGCGCCCGGCAGAATTCCGATCCGTCCGAGACCACCCAGCTGAGGGTGCCGTCACAGACGCGGACCGGCACTTTCCGCAGAATCAAGAAGAACCTGCCGAGATACGACTACGAGCACTACAGCCGACTCGCAGGTCCTCTTACCCAGCCGGATCCGGGCAAGCCGTACAAGGTGCAGTACCGCACGCTCCTCTCGCAGGAGCCGCACCGGTTGCGCGCCGCCCTGATGCTGGGCGCCGCCCCGCTCCTGTCCCTCGTGCTGCTCGGCTGGCTGCTCCAGCCGGCGCACTGGACCGACCGGGACTATCCCGCCTACGACTTCCTGCCCGCGCTCGACATAGTGATGCTCGTCTCGATCGGTCTGATCGAGTTGTTCCGCTGCATGAACGTGCTGTCGAACGCGCACGCCACGCTGGTCGCCCGCGACCCGATCCCGGTGGTGCCCGAGTCCGGCACGAGAGTGGCCTTCCTCACCTCCTTCGTGCCCGGCAAGGAGCCGCTGGAGATGGTGACGAAGACCCTGGAAGCCGCGGTCAGGATCCGCCACCGCGGCCTCATGCACGTCTGGCTGCTGGACGAGGGCGACGACCCCGCGGTGAAGGCGGTCTGCGAACGCCTGGGTGTGCACCACTTCTCCCGCAAGGGCGTCGAGAAGTGGAACCAGAAGAAGGGCCCGCACCGCGCCAAGACCAAGCACGGCAACTACAACGCCTGGCTGGACGCGCACGGCGACCACTACGACTTCTTCGCCTCCGTCGACACCGACCACGTCCCGCTGCCCAACTACCTGGAGCGGATGCTGGGCTTCTTCCGCGACCCGAACATCGGCTTCGTGATCGGCCCGCAGGTCTACGGCAACTACGACAACCCGATCACCAAGGCCGCCGAGTCGCAGCAGTTCCTGTTCCACGCGCTGATCCAGCGGGCGGGCAACGCCTACGGCTCGCCGATGTTCGTCGGCACCTCGAACGCCGTACGCATCAAGACGCTGAAGCAGATCGGCGGCCTGTACGACTCGATCACCGAGGACATGGCGACCGGTTTCGAGATCCACCGCCACAAGAACCCGGTGACGGGCAAGAAGTGGCGCTCGGTCTACACCCCGGACGTCCTCGCGGTCGGCGAGGGCCCGAACGCCTGGACGGACTTCTTCACCCAGCAGATGCGCTGGTCGCGGGGTACGTACGAGACGATCCTCAAGCAGTACTGGAAGGGCACCTACTCGCTGCCGCCGAGTAAGTTCTTCAACTACACGATGATGATCATCTTCTACCCGATGTCGGCCCTCAACTGGATCCTGGCCGCGCTGAGCTGCGCCCTGTTCCTGGGGCTGGGCGCCTCGGGTGTGAACATCGACCCGGCGATCTGGCTGATGCTCTACGGCAACGCCTCCGCGCTGCAGATCGGCCTCTACGTCTGGAACCGCCGCCACAACGTGTCGCCGCACGAGCCGGAGGGCTCCGGCGGCGTGGCCGGCATGATCATGTCCGCGCTGTCGGCGCCGTTGTACGCGAAGGCGCTGCTCGACGCGATACTGCGGCGCAAGAGCAAGTTCGTGGTCACACCGAAGGGCGATTCCGCGAGCCCCGACACCTGGTTCGGGACGTTCAGGTACCACTGGTACTTCATAGCCATCTTCGGCGGTTCGATCACCGCCGGCTTCGTCTACGGTCACGCCCACCCGGCGATGATCACCTGGGCGACGTTCGCGCTGTTCATCACGGCCTCGCCGATGTTCGCCTGGCGCTGGATGATGCGACAGGACAAGAAGGGGAGGAAGCACCGCGACGGTGCTCCCCCGGAGCCCCCGGCGCCCGTACACGACAGCCGGATCCCCCTCCAGCCCAAGCAGTCCCCGGCCGCTCCCCCCACGCCTCACGCACCCCACGCACCCCAGCACAGGCCGAGCTGGGCGTCGGGCGGGGGAAACGACCAGACCGTACAGATCTCCCTCGGAGGTCAGCACCGTCCGTCCGGGGACTGAACCGGAGGACTGAGTCGGGGGACTGAACCGGGGGACTGAGAGCCTGCGTCAGGACTCCGGCTCTGAGGCCCGCGGCTGCTCCGCCGTGAACCTCGCCCCCGGCGACGTCGCCGGCGAACCTTTCCGGGCACCGCCGACCACTACGCCAAGCCAGCCAAGTCAGGCAAGCCAGATAAGTCAGTCAAATCAGACGGGAATTGAAGTGAAAGACGGTTCCAGCCGCCGCCGTGCCCGCCGCATCGCGATAGGTGCGGCGGTGGTGCTTGCGCTGGCCGGGATGAACGGGCCCGCGCTCTACCGCTTCGGGTCGGAGCAGTACCACGAGTACAAGATCAACAGACCTGAGTACAAGGCCGAGAACGGCAAGTGGGACACGGTCGAGTTCCCCGAGGAGTACCGGCTCAACACCATTCACGCCGCGCTTCTGCACACCGGCAAGATCCTGCTGATCGCCGGCTCGGGCAACAACCAGGACAACTTCGACGCGAAGAAGTTCGACACCCGCGTCTGGGACCCGGTCACGAACAAGATCAAGAAAATCCCGACGCCCGCCGACCTGTTCTGCACCGGCCACACGCAGCTGTCGAACGGCAACCTGCTGATCGCGGGCGGCACCAAGCGCTACGAGAAGCTCAAGGGCGACACCACCAAGGCCGGCGGCCTGATGGTCGTCCACAACGAGAACCCGGACAAGCCGATCACCCTGCCCGCGGGCACCCGCTTCACGGGCAAGGAGGGCGGCAAGACGTTCGTGTCGAAGGACCCGGTCGTCGTCGAGCGGGCCGAGAAGGTCTTCGACAAGGCGACCGGCAAGTTCCTGCGCAACGAACCGGGCCTGGGCCGGATCTACGTCGAGGCGCAGAAGAGCGGCGCCAAGTACGAGACGGGCACGCAGGACAACTACCGCGTGCAGGGCCTGTCCGGCACGGCGGCCCGCAACACGTACGGCATCGCCGAGAAGCTCGCCCTCGACAAGAAGGACTTCCAGGGCATCAAGGACGCCTACGAGTTCGACCCGGTCGCCGAGAAGTACATCAAGGTCGACCCGATGAACGAGGCGCGCTGGTACCCGACGCTCACCACGCTGTCCGACGGCAAGATCCTCAGCCTCTCCGGCCTCGACGAGATCGGCCAGCTGGTGCCGGGCAAGAACGAGGTGTACGACCCGAAGACCAAGAAGTGGACGTACACCGACGGCATCAGGCAGTTCCCGACGTACCCGGCGATCTCCCTGATGCAGAACGGCAAGCTGTTCTACTCGGGCGCGAACGCCGGCTACGGACCCGACGACGTCGGCCGTGACCCGGGCATCTGGGACCTGGAGTCGAACAAGTTCAAGAAGCTCAAGGGCATGTCCGACCCGAAGCGCCTGGAGACCGCGGGCACGGTGCTGCTGCCGCCCGCGCAGGACGAGAAGTACATGGTGATCGGCGGCGGCGGGGTCGGCGAGTCCAAGCTGTCCAGCAAGAAGACCCGCATCATCGACCTGCTGGACGACAACCCGAAGTTCGTCGACGGTCCCGAGCTGGAGAAGGGCACGCGCTACCCGCAGTACTCGATCCTGCCCGACGACGACGTGCTGGTGTCCGGCGGCTCGGAGGACTACCGCGGGCGCGGCGACTCCAACATCCTGCAGGCCCGGATGTACAACTCGAAGACCAACAAGTTCAAGCAGGTCGCCGATCCGCTGGTGGGCCGCAACTACCACTCGGGCTCGATCCTGCTCCCCGACGGCCGCGTGATGTTCTTCGGCTCGGACTCGCTCTACGCCGACAAGGCCAACACCAAGCCGGGCAAGTTCGAGCAGCGCGTCGAGATCTACACGCCGCCGTATCTGTACCAGGGTTCGCAGCCGACGCTCTCCGGCGGACCGAAGACCATCGCGCGCGGTGAGTCGGCGACGTTCTCCTCGAAGCACTCCTCGTCGATCAAGTCGGCCCGGCTGATCCGGCCCAGTGCGTCGACGCACGTCACCGACATCGACCAGCGGTCGATCGCGCTGGGCCTCAAGAAGACGAAGGGCGGCGTCGAGGTCACCGTCCCGAAGGGCCGCAACCTCGTCGAGTCCGGCTGGTACATGCTGTTCGTGACGGACGACCAGGGCACCCCGAGCAAGGCCCAGTGGGTGAAGGTCCCCTGACGGACGGGGAGTCGGACGTTACGTGACTGGGGGCGCCCTCCGAATGCGGAGGGCGCCCCCAGTCACGTAACGTCGCTGCCGGCCGGCTACTTGCTGGCCTTTGCGAGTTTCAGTGCGTACTCCGGCCACCACTCGCCCGCCTTCGGACCGTCCTTGCACGTGCCGTCGGACTCGCCGGGCCGTTTGACCCACAGGTAGGCGTCGACGAGGTCGTCACCGGTGTCCGTCGTGGGTGACTCGCCCAGCGCGCGCCCCGGCGGGTTGCACCAGTTCTGGTCCGGCTCGCCCCCCGTATACGGTCCGTTGCCGTTGCGGCTGGTGTCGATCACGAACGGCTTGTTGCCGACCTTCGCCGACAGCTCCTTGCCGTACTTCGTGCTGTCGGCCGTCTTGTAGAAGTTGGACACGTTGACCGCGAAGCCTTCGGCGTTCTCGGCGCCCGCCTGCTTCAGCGGCCCGGCGATGTCGTCGGGCTTGCCCCAGCCCGCGTTGCCCGCGTCCAGGTAGACCTTCGTGTTCTTCAGCGACTTGAACTTCTCGACCGCGCCCCGGAGCAGGTCGTAACGCTCCTCGTGGAACTCCTGCGGAGTGCAGCCGTCCACCATGTGCAGAACGGCGTCCGGCTCCAGTATCACCGTGGCCGCGCGGTCGCCGATGCCCTTGGCGACCTGATCGATGAAGCCCCGGTACGCGTTGCCGTCCGCGGCGCCGCCGCCGGAGAACTGGCCGCAGTCGCGGTGCGGGATGTTGTAGACGACGAGCAGCGCGTCCCGGTCGGCCTTCGCGGCGGCCTCGGTGAAACCGCGCGCCTCCTGCTCGGCGTTCTCAGGACTGAGCCACTGACCGGTGGGCTGCTCGGCGATCGTGCTGATCAGTTCGGCGTTCTTGTCCTTGCCGTCCTTCACATAGGTGGCGACCTGTTCGGCCGCGTTCCCCTTCGGGTTGACCCAGAACGGGTCCTTGTCCTTGGGCTGCTGGCCCACCTTGGCGCCCGACTTGTCCTTGTCGCCGTCGTCGCCGGAGGCTGAACACCCCGCGAACAGCAGCACAGCTCCCGCCACCGCCACGGACGCCCTTACCCCGGCCCCCCTACTCCCGTACATCAGAAAACTCCCCCTCGGGTGCACCGTGCGAAGTAGCAATCCTGACATACGTGTCGGGTCGCCTACGAGAACGCTCATACCTTGTCGGCCAGCTGTTACAGCCCGGGCAGCCGGCCGGGCGCCGGACGGTCCGAACACCCCGGCCAAGCCGGTCCTCGCGGGTGCGGACACCGGTCGAGGCCGTTGCCAACTGCACGGATAACTCAGCGCCACCGGAGCGGGACTTGGCGTCATTCGCACTCTAGGCCGGAACGCTCATCCGTTCTAAAGTCGTCCCAGACGGCCCCGGCCCCCGGCTGTCGAACCATCCGCACGTCCCCGGATGGGTCCCCGAACCTCCCGTGCCGGTCGCCGGGTTACTCCCGCAGCCCGTGCGCGCACGGTCGAGGACCAGCCCGGTCGACGGCTCCTGGGGGAGCGGGTCGTCGACCGGGCAAGGTGCTGCCGGCAGGGTGCCGCTCCGAACCGGACAGAGCCAGCTCTCAGGGACCTGTGCCGCTGAGGTACGCGGAGACGACCACGTTCGCCGTGTAGGTGCGGCTGTCCCGGTCGAAGGAGCCGCCACACGTGATCAGCCGCAGCTCGGCGCGCCCCGACTGCCGTGTCCCGTACACCTTCTGGGCGTCGAAGCGGTCGCGGGCGTAGACCTGTACGTCCTCGACGGTGAACTCGGCGATCACGCCGTCGTCCCGGACCACCCGGACCGTCGCACCCGGCCGCACCTCGCTGAGGTGGTAGAAGACCGCGGGCCGGGTCTCGGTGTCCACATGCCCGACGAGCAGCGCGGTCCCGGCGGCCCCGGGCCGCACGCCGCCCCCGTACCAGCCCACGGTCCCCGACTGACCGTACGGCGGCGGATCGATGGCTCCGCGCCGGTCGAGGCCGCGGGTCACCACGGGCGCCTGGACGCGCAGCGCGGGGATGTCCACGCGTTGCGGCCGCGCGTCCGCGTCCCCCAACGGCTCGACCGCGGGCGGCAGTTCGACGCCGAGCGGCCTCCCGACCGCCGCCACGTCGCCCGTGGTCGGCGAGGATATGCCCTGCCGTACGTCGGTGACCTCGCGGCCCCACAGCCACAGCCCGAGCAGCAGCAGCGCCCAGGCGACCCCCACCAGGAACCGGCCGCCGCCGGAGGCACGCCCGCGGCCTTCCTGATCTGCCCGGTCTACCCGGTCGTGCCGACCCTGTAGACCTTGCCGATCTTGCCGGTGCTTCCCTTCCGACATGGCCGCTCAGTCCGTACGACCGCGCCGCCGCCGGGCGCTGCTGACGGCCACGGCGACGGCGGCGCCTCCGGCCAGGACGAGGCCGACGACCGCGTCACGGATGCCTGGCCCCTTGGACTGGGCCTCGGCGGCGGTGAGCCGGGTGGTGCCGCCGCCGCCCGCGTGCACGGGCGCGACGGGGGACGCGGGTGCGGACACGGGTGCGGGTGCGAACGCTGAGGCGGGGGCGGGGGCGTAGATGGGGGCGTGCGTGCGAGCTGACGCGAACGCGGACACGTGGGGTGACGCGGGGGGCGACCCGGGAGGTGACGCGGGAGATGACGCGGGAGATGACGCGGGATTGTTCTTCTGCTGCTTGTCGGCGACGGTGAAGGTGCCCCTGACCTTGTCGTCGATGCTGTCGCAGGTGACCCTGACGTCGTACGTGCCCGGGGTGAGCGTCGAGCGGACGCGTGTCTCACCGAGCAGCACGCCGGCCTGGCCCACCAGTAGCGCGTCGGCGACGAACGCCTTCGACGCGGCCGTGCCCGTCGCCCCGCCGCAGCCCCGCACGCGTACCTGGATGTCGGTGCCGGGCGCCGGGGACGAGGGGGTCACCGAGATGCCCGCCTCGCCGGCGTACGCACAGAGGGTGAGTGCCGGGGTGAGAGCGGCGGCGACCACCGAACCTGCGCAGAGAGCGAGTCGCAGTGAACCCATTCGTGAACCTCCAGACACCTGGAGCGTCCCCCTCGGGAGACGAGGACGCATCCGGGGAGGGGTTCGACTGCGCCGTACGGGTGCCGGGAGGGACCGCGAAGGTTTAAGGCCGTTTGGGACCGTCTGGAGTTCCTGCTGCTGAACTCCCGGCCGGGCGCGGTCAGATCCGCTCGACGAGGTCCGCGATGGAGTCGACAACTGTGGACGGGCGGTACGGGTACTTCTCGATCTGCGAGGGCGTGGTGAGACCGGTGAGGACGAGGAAGGTCTCCATGCCCGCCTCCAGGCCGGCCAGGACGTCCGTGTCCATGCGGTCGCCGATCATCGCGCTGGTCTCCGAGTGCGCGCCGATGGTGTTGAGTCCCGTACGCATCATCAGCGGGTTCGGCTTGCCCGCGAAGTACGGCTTCTTGCCGGTCGCCTTGGTGATCAGCGCGGCGACGGCGCCGGTGGCGGGCAGCGCGCCTTCGGCGGACGGGCCGGTCTCGTCGGGGTTGGTGGCGATGAAACGGGCGCCGTCGTTGATCAGCCGCACCGCCTTGGTCATGGCCTCGAAGGAGTACGTACGGGTCTCGCCGAGGACCACGTAGTCGGGCTCGTGGTCGGTCAGTACGTACCCGATGTCGTGCAGCGCGGTGGTCAGACCCGCCTCACCGATGACGTAGGCGGAGCCGTCGGGACGCTGGTCGTCCAGGAACTGGGCGGTGGCCAGGGCTGACGTCCAGATGTTCTCCACGGGCACGTCCAGACCCATCCGCCGCAGGCGGGCGTGCAGGTCACGGGCTGTGTAGATGGAGTTGTTGGTGAGGACCAGGAAGGGCTTCCCGGACTCTCTGAGCTTCTTTATGAAGGCGTCGGCGCCGGGGATCGGCACACCCTCGTGGATGAGCACCCCGTCCATGTCGGTGAGCCACGATTCGATGGGCTTGCGCTCTGCCATGTGCCGTCTCCTGCCGTACGCGTACTGCGTGAGCCCCCAGACTAGCCATCCGCCCGATCTTGGTGGAGGGGGCGGGAGTGCCAGGGCCGGGGTCGGGACATCCAGAGCCGGAGGCAGCAGAGCCCGGGCTGGAGGCGGCAGAGCCAGGACCGGCGCCCGCGCGAGCTGCCCCGCCGCGGGCTCAGCGCCTGCGTCGGGCCACGATCAGTGCGGCGGCTCCGGCGCCGAGGAGCAGCAGCGCGCCGGCCACCGCGGCGAGGACCGTGCGCGGGGAGGGCCGCCCCGTGCCGGCCAGTTCCTCGGCGAACGGGATGTCGTCCGGTACGCCGTTGGAGGCGCCCTGCCGGTTCCGGTCGCCCGCGTCGCCGCGCCGCTCGCCCGCCCCTCCCTCCTTCTCGGCGTCCCCGCCGACGATGCGGAACCGGTAGTCGTTCGACTGCCCCACCCAGGCGCCGTCGTCCTCGTTCCGCTGGACGACGGCCGCGTTCGCGACGACGTCGTTGGCCACCGCGTCCGAGGTGACCGCGAGCCGCACCTTGACGGAGAGGGTCTTGCCGGGCGCCACGGTGAACCCCGGGAAGCCGTCGTCCTCGTCGGAGCCGAGCACTCCGATGTGCTCGTCCTCGTCGGTCCGCTCGAAGGTCACGGGGTGCGGCCGGGACCGCTCCCCGTCGTAGAACTCCAGGAGCGGCTGCTCCGGCTTCAGCGCCTTCTTCCCGTCCACCAGGACGACGACCGGGTGGATGTTCTCGCAGGTGGCGTCGGTGATGTTGGCGAGATCGATGTACCAGGTCCGGTACCCGCCCCCGGCGTCGTAGGCATCGGGTCCGCCGTGGATCCGCGTACGGACGGGGAACTCCCTTTCCCCGGACGCGACACAGCTCGGCCCGCCGGGTTCGAGCCGGCCGACGTGATGGTCGGGCCCGGCCGTCACGTCGGCCGGGATCGCCTGCGCGGCACCCTGTGCGGCGGGCACGGAGGTGAGGGCGGCTGCGGCCGTAACGGCGAGAGACACGGGCTTGCTCAGTCGCATGGAAACGGGAGCCTCCCACGGGGGCCCGGAGTGTCGGCTCCGGCACGCTGGGGGTGGGGCCGTCCGGGGGTGCGGGTGCGCTCGGTCGGGCCAGTGCCGGGGACTGCCGTCCGGGCCGCCGCCCGGGCTGTCCTCCGGGCCGTCGTCCGGGTCGCCATCCGGTCTGCCGTCCGGGTCGCCATCCGGTCTATCGTCCGGGCCGCCGTCCGGGTTCAGCCCTGTGTCCGTCCGAACAGCGGGGCCAGCAGCAGTTGGGCCGCGCCCTCCGCCACGGCCCGCGCGCCGCCGGGGGCGGTCCGTACGGGTACGGGCCTGCTCGCACCCTCGCGCCGGGCACGGGCGTCCAGGACGGCGCCGACGCCGCGTACGAAGCGCTCGGGCTCCGCCGCTACCGTACGGCCGCCGAGCAGGACGAGGTCGATGTCGAGCAGCCCGACGAGGTTTCCGGCGCCCTCGCCGAGGACACGGGCCGCCTCGTCGACGTCTCCCCGGGCCACCGCCGCGAGGCAGAGCGCCTCGACGCAGCCCCGGTTGCCGCACGTACAGGGCGGCCCGTCCAACTGGATGACCTGGTGCCCGAACTCCCCCGCCCCGGTACGCGTCCCACGGTGCACGGCCCCGCCCAGGACGAGCCCGGCCCCCAGCCCCGTACCGAGATGCAGGTACGCGAAAGCTCCGACCTCGCCCCCGACCGCCAGCCCGAGCGCCGCGGCGTTCGTGTCCTTGTCCAGCACGACGGGCACCCCGAGCCGCCGCACCAGGGCGTCCCGCAGCGGAAACCCGTCCCACTCGGGAAACCCGGTCACCCTGTGCAGCACGCCGTGCGTGCGGTCGAGGGGCCCCGGCATGGCGACGCCGACACCGAGGACGGTGGACCTGGTGGCGGAGTGAGGCTGGGTGCCGGGGTGGGGCTGAGTGCCGGGGTGGGGCTGAGTGCCGGGGTAGGACGGGGTGCCGGGGTAGGGCGGAACACTCGGCTGCGACCCGGTATCCGCAAGCGACCCGCTCAGCAGCCCCTCCGTCAGCGCCTTGGCCTCCCTCACGGCCACCCCCAGCACCGCCTCCGCCCCGGCACCCAGGTCGAGTCCGGCCCGCCGTTCCGCGACGACCTCGCCCGTGAGGTCGACCAGGACCGCCCGCAGCTCGTCCCGGTCGATGTGCAGTCCCACCGCATGTCCGGCCTCCGGCACCAGCCGCAGCGTGGTCCGGGGCTTGCCTCCCGTGGAAGCCTGCCGTCCCGCCTCGGTCACCAGCCCGTCCTCCCGCAACCGAGCGGTGATCTTGCTGACGGCCTGGGGAGTCAGCCCCGTACGCCCGGCGAGTTCGAGACGGCTCACTCCCGCCCGCCCGGCCCGCCGCACCAGGTCGAGCAGCAGTGCGGCGTTGTGGCTGCGCAGCGCGAGCAGGTTCACCCCACTGACCCCGCTCACCCCACCGACCCCGCTCATCCCTCCGACCCTGACCCCAGCCACTCGGCACCCCTTCCGCACTCAGCGCTTCGCACTGCCGGCTGCACTGCTCGCGTAGCTGCACTGCTCGCGTCCACACCCCATTGTCTCCGGCGCTTGCACTTTGGCAACAGCGTTGTTTAAGTGGAGGGCATGACTGGCACAGGCTCTGACACCTCCCTCCGCGAAGGCACCGTTCGCGAAAGCCCCGGTCGCGAAGGCCCCTTCCGTGTGGGCCTCGTCGGCTTCGGCCTCGCGGGCTCCGTCTTCCACGCCCCGCTGATCGCCGCCACCGAGGGCCTCACCCTCGACACGATCGTCACGACGAACCCGGAGCGGCAGCAGCAGGCGCGGGACGAGTTCCCCGACGTGCGGTTCGCGGCGACCCCCGACGAACTCTGGCAGCGTGCCGACGAGCTGGACCTGATCGTCATCGCGTCCCCGAACAAGACGCACGTCGCGATCGCCAGGGCCGCCCTCAAGGCGGGCCTGCCGGTCGTCGTCGACAAGCCGATCGCGGGCACGGCGGCGGAGGCCCGCGAGCTCGCCGCCCTCGCCGGGGAGCGCGGCCTGTTGCTCTCGGTCTTCCAGAACCGCCGCTGGGACAACGACTTCCTGACCCTCCGCAAGCTGATCACCGAGGGCGGCCTCGGCGACGTCCAACGCTTCGAGTCCCGCTTCGAGCGCTGGCGTCCCGAGCCCAAGGGCGGCTGGCGCGAGTCCGGCGACCCTGCAGAGATCGGAGGTCTGCTGTACGACCTCGGCAGCCACGTGGTTGACCAGGCGCTGGTCCTCTTCGGCCCGGCGGCCACGGTGTACGCCGAGTCGGTCGTGCGCCGCCCAGGCGCCGAGGCCGACGACGACACGTTCATCGCGATCACGCACACGAACGGCGTCCGCTCCCACCTCTACGCCTCCGCGACCACGGCCCAGCTCGGCCCGCGCTTCCGCACACTGGGCTCGAAGGCCGGTTACGTGAAGTACGGCCTCGACCCCCAGGAAGCCACCCTGCGCGACGGCGGACGCCCGGTCGCGGGCGACGAGAAGGAGTGGGGCGTCGAGCCCGAGGAGCTGTGGGGCCGTGTCGGCTCCGGAGAGTCCCCGCTGACCGGCGGCGGCACCCCGGTCCCGACCGTGCCGGGCGCGTACCCCGCGTACTACGCGGCCGTCGCGGAAGCCCTGCGCGGCACCGGCGAGAACCCGGTCACCGCCCTGGAGGCCGCCGCCGCCCTGGACGTCCTGGAAGCCGCGCGCCGCTCGGCCCGCGAGAACGTGACGGTGACCCTGTGAGCACTTCCACGTCCGCCACCGCGCCGACCATCGCCGAGCTGGAGGAGCAGGAGCGCCGTCTGACGCTCCCCCGCTTCACCCACGACGACGCGTGGACCCTCGGGACGCTCCTCGTCGAGCTGGCCCGCGAGCGCAACGCCCCCGTCGCCATCGACATCCGCCGAGCCGGCCAGCAGCTCTTCCACGCCGCGCTTGCCGGCTCGGCCCCGGACAACGACGCCTGGATCGACCGCAAACGCCGGGTCGTCGAGCGCTACGCCGCTTCGTCCCTCCTGGTCGGCACCCGCTTCCGCGCCAAGGACACCACCTTCGAGGCCTCGTCCCGCCTGGACCCCGACACCTACGCGGCCCACGGCGGAGCCTTCCCGATCACGGTGGAGGGCACCGGAGTCATCGGCACGGTAGTGGTATCGGGCCTACCCCAACTGGAGGACCACGCACTGGTGGTGCAGGCACTGGAACGCTTCATCGCCCGATAAGGGGCGCAGCCCTGGGGGCGCGGGGAACGGCGCAGTCTTTAAGTGGGCGCAGCCCCCAGGGGCGCGGGGAACGGCGCGACCAGCCACGACGGACCGGCACCCGACAACGCACCACACCACACCACCCTTCCTCCCCGCGTACCCCAGTGGAACGCCCCGTGGAACGGTTACGCCGGCTTGAACTCCTGCCGCTGCCGCCCCAGCCCCTCGATCTCCAACTCCACAACATCCCCCGCCCGCAGAAACGGCTTGGGCTCAGGCATCCCCAGAGCGACCCCGGCCGGCGTACCGGTATTGATCACGTCCCCGGGATAAAGAGTCATGAACTGACTCACGTACCGCACGACTTCGGCCACGGAGAAGATCTGGTCGGACGTGCTGCCGTCCTGCCTCAGCTCCCCGTTCACCCACAGCTTCAGCCCGAGCGCCTGCGGATCGGGCACCTCGTCCGCCGTCACCAGCCACGGCCCCAGCGGATTGAACGTCTCGCAGTTCTTCCCCTTGTCCCAGGTCCCGCCCCGCTCGATCTGGAACTCCCGCTCGGAGACGTCGTGCGCCACCGCGTACCCGGCGACATGCGCGAGCGCCTCCTCGCGCGAGCCGAGATAGCGCGCCGTACGCCCGATGACGACGGCCAGTTCGACCTCCCAGTCGGTCTTCACCGAGCCGCGCGGCACGAGCACCGTGTCGTGCGGCCCGACGACCGTGTCCGCCGCCTTGAAGAAGATCACCGGCTCGGCGGGCGGCTCGGCGCCGGTCTCCTTGGCGTGGTCGTGGTAGTTGAGGCCGATACAGACGACCTTGCCTATTCGGGCGACCGGCGGTCCGACCCGTACCCCGTCCGCGTCGAGCGCGGGCAGTTCCCCGGCCTCGGCGGCGGTACGGATCCGGCCGAGCGCCGCGTCGTCGGCGAGCAGCGCCCCGTCGATGTCCGGCGCGATGCCCGACAGGTCCCGCAGGACTCCCTCGGCATCGAGCAGCGCGGGCCGCTCGGCCCCCGCCGTACCGACTCGCAGCAGCTTCATGAGCACAGTCTCCCTTGATCGCAGGCGGTCCGACCGAATGGGCGCAACTGGTGCAGCTGATGCAGCTGAGTGCAGCCATCGGAGGACTGGTCGATCCTCCAAGGTCGGCGTCCAGTCCGCAATACCTGGTTCACGGACTGGACCGTAACCGCCCTCGCCCCAAGCCCCGTATCCGCCCCGTACCCCCAGGGCGTCAGCCCAGTACGGCGGCGGCCGGCACCGTGCCCGGCATGTCCCGGTACAGGGCGGCCCGCTCCACCACGCTCCAGGTCGTGCTGGTCACCACGTACAGCGCGGCGGCCAGCGGCACGAACGCCACGGTGACCAGCGTGAAGAAGGACATCAGCGGCATGACCTTGGTGATGGCGCCGAGCCCCGGCACCTGCTGCGCCCCGTCCTCAACACCACTGAACGCGCCGCCCGCACCACCCACACTGTTCGCGCCACCCGCGCCGCCCGCGCCGTTCGCCGCGGCACCGGCCGCCATCATCCGCTTCGTACGCCGGTAGTTGAACGTGGCGACCGCCGCGACGATCACGAACAGTCCCCCGTACACCAGCCCCTGCGCCCCGAAGACCCCGCCGTCACCCAGCGCGTCCGCCCACCGCTCCCCCAGCGGCGCCGCGAAGAGCTTGTGGGCGAGCAGGGAGTTCGCCTCGCCGCCGATCCGGGAGTTGGAGAACAGGTGGTAGAGGAGGAAGAAGGCCGGCAGCTGGAAGAGGCTCGGCAGGCACCCCGACAGCGGGGACACCTTCTCCGCGGCGTGCAGTTCCAGCACCGCCTTCTGAAGCTTCTCGGGGTTCTTCCCGTGCTTCTTCCGCAGCTCGGCGATCTGCGGCTGCAGCGCGGACCGCGCCCGCTGCCCGCGCGCCGAGGCACGCGACAGGGGGTGCACGAGGAGCCGTACGAACGCGGTGAACAGGACGATCGCGGCAGCCGTCGCCGAGGCGTGGAAGAGCGGGTCGAGCACCTCGGCGAGCCCCTCGACGAGGCTCGCGAAAGCGGACATGAAGGAGGAGAAAACAGAAGAGAAGACGGATGAGGAAACGGTTGAGGAGACAGACATGGGTGAGCCCTCCGTGGGTCTCGTCGTGCGTCGTGCCGAAGGAGATGAGACGTGACGTGCGTCGGCATGACGACCCGCGAGGGGGCTGCGAAAGCAGGAGAGGAGGAACCCAGAAGCACGGATGCTGCTGCGAAGTCCCCTACGCGGCCGTCAGGAGGGGACGGCCGGGGGCCCTGGGACGCCTGCGGCCCCGGGCATCGGGATCGCGCTGCGGCAGGAACGCCGTGCGCCGCTCACGGTCGCGCATGGCCGTTCGGACCCGCGTACGGGGCACGGCGGGCGCGAGCCGCGAGGAGATCAGGGAACAGGCGGCGAGCGCGGACCCGGCCGCGGCGGTCGCCGCGAACGTGACAGCGACGGCTCCGGAGAGGCTGCCGGTGTCGAGGAACGCCACCTGCAGGAGGAGGACGAGCAGCAGGACAGCGGGCTTCGACTGCGCCCAGGTCCGTGTCATCGGCTGCTCTCCTCCCTACGCGTCGATCTGGCTTCCCACTCGTCCAGCTGGCTCTGCGGCCTCCTGCCGTTATACAGGAAGCACGGGCCGCTACGACAAGGCCAAGAAGCCGTGCCCCATCACCCCATCGACCTATCTATCGCCTTATCTACCCATCTACCTATCGAGGCCGCACGGAGTCGAGCTTCCCCCACACCACCAGGCGGTACTTGGAGGTGTACTCCGGCGTGCACGTGGTGAGCGTGAGGTAGTGCCCGGCTTCGGTGTATCCGTACGCGGGCCTCACAACGCTGCGAGGAATCGCACGGATGGTTCCGCCGTCTCCGGGCGAGGTCCGCGGCAGCGTCCTGTCGACGACGTACGTGTAGAGGGCGACCTCGGTCTCGACCTCGACCCGGTCTCCCCGCCGCAGCCGGTCGATGTAGCGGAAGGGCTCGCCATGGGTGTTCCGATGCCCGGCGAGGGCGAAGTTCCCGACCTGTCCGGGCTGGGCGACGCCCGGGTAGTGGCCGACGTACCCCTTGTTGAGCACATTCGCCTTACTGGCGCCTTCCGCGACGGGGACGCGAAGCCCGAGACGGGGGATGGTGAGGATGGCATAGGCCTGCGACCAGCGGGGCTGGGACGTGGAGCCCGGCGTACGCAGGGAGCCGCTGCCGCCACCGGAGCCGGAGCCGGGAGAGCCGCCACCGGAGCCGGCCCCACCGCCCACACCCGAGACACCACCACCCAGCCCACCCCCGCCCACCCCATCCCCATTCCCCTCCCACTCCCTCTCCAGGGCCTGGACCTTCCTCTCGGCGCCCTCCCTGGCCTGCCGGTTGGTCCACCACAGCTGGTGGACGACGAGCAGCAGGATGACGACACCGAGGGTCACGAGAACTTCGGCACCGTTCCAGAGGAGACGGGCGTACCGCGCACGCCGCCGCCGGGCCCGCTGATGAACGACAGGAACCCGCACGCGCGTGCCTCCTCTCCGGAGATCCAGGGACCAAGGCGGCAACCGGGCCGGGGGCACAACCGGACCGGGGCGACAACCAGGCCAGGCCGGAGCCGAGGGCCGCACGATAAGGGCTGAGGCGCCAACTCACCATCCCCATGAAGGCTCCACGCCTCCACGCCGCCCACGGCCGCCCGCGCCCCCTCACGCCCCTCCGCCGATCTCACCCCTGGCCTGCACATACCTGACCTCTGTCGGCCGTCGGCAGTACGGTGTCACTCATGCGCCCCGACACCTCTGCCGAGTACGTCGACCACAACGCCGAAGCAGCACGCCTGGAGCGGACAGCCGGCCTGTACCCCGAGGATGCCGAACACCTGCTCGTGCAGGCCGCGGCCCACCTCGAACTGGCCGACGACCGCCCGCGAGCCACTTCTCTCTACGACCGCCTGCTCTCCAGCCCGATCCCGCTGGAGAACCCGTTCCTGGTACGGGCCCTGAAGGCGGCCAACCTCTGGGAGTACGGCCACGAGGCGGAGGCCGGGGCGATCATCACCGGAGTCCGCGTGGCGGCACCCCGCGACCCCGCTCCCTGGGTGATCGTGGCGGAGGCCCTGGAGGCCCACGACGAGCTGGAAGCCGCACAGGAGACGTTCACGGAGGCGGCGGTCCACCTCCTGACCGACGTCCCGGAACCCCCGTACGCGACCCACCCGGTCCTCTTCGGCCGCCACCGCGTACGCCGCATGCTGGGCCTCCCCCACGACAACTGGGACTCCCTCGCGGACACGCTGAACTCCTCCCCGGTCTCCCTGGACGAGCTCCACGACCCGAAGCGCGTGTGGTCGCTGGGCTCCGAGAACCCGGCGGAACTGGAGGCGGAGATCTCGCGCCTGCGCGCCGAACTGGGCACGGCCCGCGAGGCGTTGTCCCGCCCGTTCCCGGTGGCGGTCCTCCACTGGCCGGCCCCCGAACTGACCGAACTCCTGGCGGCGTACCCGTCCCTCTCCACGGAGTACCCGTCCCACGAGGAACACCTGGCGACCATAGAGTCCTCGCTACGAGAACTGGCGGCATCCGGCACCCCGAACCTGGGCATCGTCACGGGCACGGTCCCGTCCTACGAGGCGTTCGCAGCCTCGGAACTGGCTTCACCGGCGGACGCGTCACTACTGCCGCAGTACGCGACGACACTGGCGGCGCGGGGCAGGGCGGAGGCCTGGCCGCCGGAGCGGGGGGCGGCTTGTTGGTGTGGGTCGGGAACGGCGTACGAGGGGTGCCACGGGGCGGACCTGTAGGCGGCCTGTCCCCCTTTCCGTCCGTCCCCGGTGCTGGGGCCTCAGACCGGAGGCCCCAGCCGCCCGCCGGGCAAGGGGCGTAAGAAATTCCCGTCCCGTTTCGGCACCCACGGTTACGGTGTCCGACCTTTGCAGTACCGTCACACCATCGACCGAGATGTCGGGCCGCTCCTCCCCCACGCAGCCTCCGACCTGTGTACACGAGGAGCCCATGCCCTACGAACCAAGCGCGGCCTGGCAGTACGACGTCCCCACCACCGGCAGTACGCACCTGCCTCCGGACTCCGGTTACGCCAAGGCGCTCACCAACCAGGGATACGGCTTCGAGGTCGCCGTCGCGGACCTGATCGACAACTCCCTCGACGCGGGCGCCGACGAGGTGGTCGTGCACTTCCTGCGGGACGCCGAACGCATCCTGACGTTGCTGATCATCGACAACGGCCGCGGCATGGACGAGGCGGGCCTGGACGCCGCGATGACGGTGGGCAAGCGCCGCGACTACGACGACGACTCCCTCGGCATGTACGGCACCGGCCTGAAGGCCGCCTCCCTCTCCCACGCCGCCTCGCTCACCGTCGTCAGCCGCACCCGGCGCAGTCGCGCCGCGGGCCGCCGCCTGACGGCCGAGGGCATAGAGGACGGCTTCCGCTGCGACACCGTCGACCCGCGGTACGCGCAGGACCTCGTCGACCGCTACGACGGCGTCATCGAGTGGCAGGGCACGGTGGTCCGCTGGGACCGGGTACGGACCTTCGAGACGGTGGCGCGCGGACAGAGCGACCAGTACCTGTCGAAGGCGATATCCCGCCTGGAGACCCACCTCGGCCTCTACTTCCACCGCTTCCTGCACAAGGGCCTGAAGCTGGACGTCGCCGTGTGGGACGTCGGCGAGGGCGGCGGCGGGCAGTGGGAGGAGCTGGACCACATCAGCGTCGAGCCCCTCGACCCCTTCGGCTACACGGTGCCGGGCCGGGCGGGTTACCCACGCTCGTTCACCGCGCCGGTCGAAGGCGTCGGCGAGGTGACGCTCACCGCGCACATCTGGCCCGCCAAGTCCAATCAGGCGGGCTTCCGCCAGATCGGCGCGCTGGCCGACCGGCAGGGCTTCTACTTCTACCGCAACGACCGGCTCGTGCAGGCCGGCGGCTGGAACGGCCTCCGCAACCCGGAGGGCCACCTCGCCCTGGCCCGCGTCGAGGTCGATCTGCCCACGTCCCCGAACGGTGTCTTCAGCCTCGACGTGAAGAAGGAGGGCGTCACCGTGACTCCCGCCTTCACCCTCGGCGTGGAGAAGGCGGTGGACGCGGCGGGCCACACCTTCCACGGCTATCTCCTCGACGCCGAGACCGCGTACCGCGACGGCTCGAAGCGCACCGAGATCACCCGCAAGCCGGTGACGCCTCCCGGCAAGGGCCTCGACCCGAAGGTCAAGCGGGTCGTCAAGGAGGAGCTGCCGGAGAAACCGGGCGAGGAGCCCATCGAGTTCCGCTGGGCCCCTCTGCCGGACGACCGCTTCTTCGACCTCGACCGCGAGGCCAACACCGTCCTCCTCAACAGGTCGTTCCGGGAGGACTTCAACGACGGCCGGCGCGGCGGCTCGAACGACGCCCCGGTCACCAAGACGCTGCTCTACCTCCTCCTCGAGGACTGCTTCGGTCTCGGCCGCTGGGAGAGGACGCGCCAGGACCGCGTCGACTACTGGAACACGATCCTGCTGGCGTCGGTACGGGTCCAGCGCGAGCGCCGCGAACGCGGCGACTCCTGACCCGCCCTCCCCTGCCACCGCCACCCCGACCGCCTAAGGACCTCCGTGAGCGACGACGCCCTCCTCACCATCCACGCCTCCGCCCTGTCCGGCATGACGAGCGGACCGAAGCACTTCGCCAAGTGGGCGGCGCTGGCCGCCGACGAGGACCACCCCGACGCCGACCTGACCGAGGAGACGTTCCGCGCCCGGCTCGCCACCGGCGACGAGGCGCTCCTCGCCCTGTGGAGCCGTCACCTCAACGACTGGGACTTCGCCGGGTCCGCCCCCTGGGCCGCCGACACCTCTCCGCGCACTCCGGAGCGGCGCGCGGCCGCGTACAACCGGCTGCGGCTCGGCGAGGACCTGCGCAAGGCGCTGGACGAGCTGGTACGGGTGTCCGAGGTGCCCGGCGCCACGGTGATCACCCGCGAGTTCACCCCCTGGTACACCCCGGAGCGCGCGGAGGCCCGCTCGTTCTACTGGCGGGCGTACGAGCGCAAGCTGCGGGCCAAGGGCTGGTCGTCCGAGGCGGTCGCCGATGTCGACGAGGCGAGCCGCGCGGTGGTCGAGCGCCTCGCCGACCCGGAGCAGACGGCCGCGCGCCAGGCGAAGGGCCTGGTCGTCGGTTACGTACAGTCCGGCAAGACCGCGAACTTCACCGGTGTCGCCGCGAAGGCCATCGACGCGGGATACCGCCTGGTCATCGTCCTCGGCGGCACCCTGAACATGCTGCGCGCGCAGACGCAGCGCCGCCTCGACATGGAGCTGATCGGGCAGGAGAACATCCTGCGCGGCGCGGACCCCGACGACGTGGACAGCCTGGTCGGCGTGGACTACGTGGGCGACGACGAGGAGTGGCCGGAGTTCGTCCGGCACGGCGGGCGCCCCTCGACCCGTGGCGCGTTCGACATCGAACGGCTCACCACGCGCGGCAACGACTACAAGAGCCTGGCGCAGGGCATCCGCGCCCTGGAGTTCGAGAAGCGCGAGCCGACGCGCCCGCTGCACGACCCGTCGAACCTGCACCACGCGGCGGCCCGCGTGATGGTGGTGAAGAAGAACAAGTCCGTCCTGGAGAAGCTGGTCAAGGACCTCAAGCAGATCCACGGCATCCTCGGCGAACTGCCCGCCCTGATCATCGACGACGAGTCCGACCAGGCGTCCGTGAACACGTCGAACCCGAAGAAGTGGGAGCAGGGCCGCACCGAGCGTACGGCGATCAACAGCCTGATATCCCAGCTCCTCGGGCTGCTGCCGCGCGCCCAGTACGTCGGCTACACGGCGACCCCGTTCGCCAACGTCTTCGTGGACCCGAGCGACGGCGACGACATCTTCCCCTCCGACTTCCTCATCTCCCTCCCCCGCCCGGCCGGTTACATGGGCGTACAGGACTTCCACGATCTGGACTCGACGGTCCCGGCCGAGGAGCGCACGTACGCGAACTCGCAGGAGAAGTCACACGTCCGCGGGGTCTACGACTCGACGGGTGACCGGCTCCAGGAGGCGATGGACGCATTCGTCCTGTCCGGCGCCCTGAAGCTGTACCGGGCGGCGCACGGTGTGCCGGAAGGCCCGTTCCGCCACCACACGATGCTCGTGCACGAGTCGGTGAAGAAGGACGACCACGCGGAGCTCGCTCTACGCATCAACTCCATGTGGCACGAGGCGGGTTACGCGTCCACAACCGGCCACGCCCGCCTGGCCGCACTGTGGGAGTCGGACTTCGCGCGGGTGACCGAGGCCCGCGCGACGGACCTCCCCACCCCCGCCTCGTACGAGGAACTGCGGCGGCACGTCAGCCGCGCCCGCCAGCTCATCGGTTCCGGCGGCCGTCCCGTCATCGTCGTGAACGGCGACTCGGACCGCTACTTCGACCAGCTCGACCTGGACTTCGACCGCACGCCGCACGTCTGGAAGATCCTGGTCGGCGGCACGAAGCTGTCCCGCGGCTTCACGGTGGAGGGCCTGACGGTCACCTACTACCGCCGCACGACCCAGCAGGCGGACACCCTGATGCAGATGGGCCGCTGGTTCGGCTTCCGCCCCGGCTACCGCGACCTGGTACGCCTGTACATCGGCCGCGAGGAGACGTACGGCCGCAGCCAGACGGCGGACCTGTACGAGGCGTTCGAGGCGGTGTGCCGGGACGAGGAACTGTTCCGCGAGCAGCTGGCGCGGTACGCGGAGCTGATCGACGGGCGCCCGCAGTTGACGCCTTCGCAGGTCCCGCCCCTGGTGTCCCAGCACCTGCCGACGCTCATGCCGGCGGCGCGGAACAAGATGTTCAACGCGGAGCTGGTGGAGATCCGGTCGCCGGGCGAGTGGGTGGAGCTGTCGGCCTACCCTGCCGCCACGGCGACGGGGGATCTGCGGCACAACGTGGAGACGTGGAAACCGGTCCTCGACCGTCTCGACACGCCGCCGGTCACCCTCGCCTGCGGCGGAACCGAGTACGAGGCACTCGTCTCCACCGTCGACCACGACACCCTCCTGAAGGTGCTGTGCGAGCTGCGCTGGTCGGAGCCGCGTCAGTTCTCCCCCCACCTGGAGTCCCTGGTCGAGGCGGGAAACCTCAACCCGCCCATCGACGACTGGGTCGTGATCGCCCCGCAGCAGACGTCGGGCCGCCGTACCGAGGGGCGTGTCCTCGGATCGCGACCGCTGTCGCTGGCCCGTCGTACGCGGCGCCGGAACGACCTGTTCGGTGCGATCAGCGAGCCCAAGCACCGGCCGGCCGTCCTGCGCATCGCGGGGGCCGGCAGGGCGCCTCACGGCCACAGAGCCGTGGAGTCACTCGTCCGCCCCCGGCGCGGCGCCGTCGTGCTGTACCCGGTCGTGGAGTCCGATCCCGTGCTGTCCTCCGACGGCTCGGTCGACCCCCGTCGTCTGGTCATGGCCTTTACCCTGGTCGCACCGGGCGGCGCCGCACGGGCGGGACGCGGCCTGCTGCGCTTCCGGGCCCGGGACAACGGCAGGAGCGACCACGCGATCGTCGATCGCCAGGACAGCTGAGCACGGGAAACGTCCATGAACACCGCGAAACCGTCCTCGCCCGCCGTCTCCGCGAGGATGAGTCGGCAGGCGAGACGGGACACCGCGCCCGAGGTGGCCGTGCGGAAGCTGCTCCATGCCGCAGGTCATCGGTACCGCCTCAACGTGCGGGTCCCGGAGATGTCCCGACGCACGATCGACATCGCCTTCACCCGCGCCAAGGTGGCCGTCTTCATGGACGGCTGCTTCTGGCACGGCTGCCCGCAGCACGCGACCCGGCCGAAGGCGAACGCGGAGTGGTGGCGCGAGAAGCTGGACGGCAACATGGCCCGGGACGCGGAGACGACGCGGCATCTGGCGGCATCGGGGTGGACGGTGCTGCGCTTCTGGGAGCACGAGGCACCGGGGGACGTGGCGGAGCGGGTGGCGGCGACGGTGGACCGACAGCGGCACAGCAATAGGGGGATGCGGAACGATGAGTGAGCTGACGTTCATCGATGTCTGCTCAGGCGCGGGGGGTCTCGCGCTCGGGCTGGAGAGAGCCGGTTTCGAATCGAAGCTGCTCCTCGACATCGACCCGCATGCGTGCGAAACACTCCTGATGAACCGCCCACACTGGAACGTGGTGCAAGAGGATCTTTTGGATTTCGACCCTTCGGAGCACCCGGAAGCGTACGACGTGGACGTGCTGACGGCTGGCCTTCCCCGAGTGAAATCGAACGCGACCGTGACACGCGACTCGTCCGACGACGAGATCCGGCTCATCGAGGCCACCGCGTACCTCGCCCACGCCGTACAACCGCGGGCTCTGATCATCGAGAACATGCGCACCTTGGTCGACAAGGACTCCTTCGCACCCGTACGTGATTTCCTGCGCGGCGAGTTGGAACACCTCGGCTACGAACTGCGCTGGTTCGTCCTGAACGCCGCCGATTTCGGAGTGCCGCAGGATCGCGAGTCGGGTGTCCTCGTGGCTGTGAAGCACCAGTGGGCCGAGGCGTTCCAGCCGCCCGTGCCTACCGTTCGCCGACATGTATCGGTGGGTCAGGCACTGGCGCCGTCGATGCGGTCCCGGGGCTGGTCGGATGCCGACCGTTGGGCCGCCCAAGCCGTGCACGTAGCTCCAACACTCGTGGGCGGCTCCAAGGCGCGAGGGGGCGCGGACTTCGGGCCGCGCGGCACCAAGGCCCAGTGGAAGCGGATGGGGGTCTACACGAAGTCCTTCGGTGACGAGGTCCCCGACCACGACTTCGCGTGGGACCCCGCTCTGGGCGACGAGGGGCTGGTGAAGATCACCGTGGCGCAGGCGGCACTGCTGCAGGACTTCCCCGCGGACTGGCGCTTCGCCGGTGGAAAGACCGCCCGATATCGGCAGGTGGGCAACGCCGCCCCACCCGCCGTCGGTGAGGCGTTGGGACGCGTGGTGGCCGAGGCACTCGGGCGACGATCACGGTCGCCGGCCGGCTACACTTCGGCCACATGAGCAACCCGGAACCACAGACGCACGACCCCGAGGACAGATCATTTGACTACGACGTCCTCGACCTCTTCGCCGGCCCTGGCGGATTGGATGTCGCAGCGCATTTCCTGGGTCTCACCAGCGTCGGTATCGAGTTGGACGGTAACGCATGCGAAACGCGTTACCGGGCCGGCCTGCCGACCATTCACGCCGATGTGACCGTCATGCGCGAGGAGCGTTATGAAGAGGTCCCGCACACAAGGGTTCTGGCAGGCGGACCGCCCTGTCAGTCGTTCTCCATCGCGGGGAACGGCGCCGGGCGGGAAGCCTTGAACACGGTGACGGAACTAATCGACGAGCTGATCGAAGATCCAGAAGGTCAGCTCGTCGACAAGAAGCTCGAGGACCTCGATGGGCGTACCCGCTTGGTGTTGGAGCCGCTGCGCTATCTGCTCAAGGCAATCACCTCGGGCAGAGGGCCGTACCAATACATCGTCCTGGAGCAGGTACCCGCGGTCTACGAGGTTTGGCGCGCATACGCAAAGGTGCTCGCCAGTGGTGTGATCAAGCGTCCGCGTCTCGACAGTTCCGGACAGGTGCAGAACGAGGACGTGAAGTACGAGGTCGCTTACGACGTACTACGCACCGAGGAGTACGGCGTCCCGCAGACCCGCAAACGAGCAGTTCTCATCGCCCGCCTCATCGACGGGGAGCAGCACCCGGACAAGCCCTTGGAACTGCCCGGTCCCACACACGCCCGTTTCGTCACCCTTCGAAACAAAACTGCCGGGGACGATGCGACCCTGTTCGCCGTCGAATCGAAGAAACCCGAAGAGGAGGAGTCGAAAGAACCGTGGCGCTCCATGCATTCCGCATTGTTCGCCGCGAAAAAAGAGCTGGATTCCTCCCACGATTCGATTCCGCGTGACTCGAAATTCTACGTGGTCTCCAACTACGGATCCGGCGGGGATCCGAAGAATCGGGGAATCCGGCACTGGGACCAACCTTCATTCACCGTCACGGGGAAGGTTTCCCGCAACCGACCGATGGACGAGAACGGGGAGCCTCTGCCTCGTTTCACCATTCATGAGGCCGGCGTCCTCCAGTCGTTCCCCGGGAATTTCCCATGGTCCGGCAGGGACCAGGCGCAGCAGGTCGGTAATGCGGTGCCCCCTCTGTTCGGCATGCACGTCCTGGGAGTTGCGCTCGGCCTGACCCCCTCTTTCCCGGACGGGCTGAACCTCAGGTGGGCCGGTTCCGTCGATGTGTTGCGCAGCGCCGACCTCCGGCTCGAAGGGTGCCCGCTGAAGCGAGCCTGTCCGACCGGCCACCCTTACGATCAGCCTGCCGAGAGCTCCTCCACGACTTCACGCCCCCGCACCGGGGCATCCGCGAAGAGCCCCTCGAAGTAGTCGGCGAGCACCGCCACCGAACTCTCAGGTGCACGCTCTTCCTCCGGGCCCTCGGGCAGCGCGTTGCGACTGACCGGGGAAGCCCCTTCCGCCGCTGCGATCCAGTCGCGCAGAGGCTCCGCGTCCCGCTCGGAGTCCTGCGCGACCACGTCGTACATCAGCGTGGCGGCCGACGCGTTGACCGCGGAAGCCAGCGCGTTGGCCTCACGGCCGGTACGTATCACCTCACGTTCGATGAGGCGGACGAGCGCCAGAGCGGTCGGGCGGTGGTCGACGACGTCCATCCGTAGTGCGGTGTTGAGCATGTCCTGATTCCCGCACGCGACCACGACCGGGGAATAGTCGGGACCGTTGCGGAACAGTTCCGCCGCCCACCACAGACGAGCGAAGGCCTGTGTGTAGTGCGGGCCACGGAACCTGACCCGGGCGACGCTCGACGCGCCGCCGTCCTTCTTCGGCGTCGTCGGCAGGTGGCGCCGGACGACGTAGTCCGGAGCCGCCCCGAGTGCCAGGTAGGACCACAGCCGTGCGTCCGCCGCCTCCCGGCGGGTCAGTCGGAGCGTGGCGTGCAGGCGGGGGGCCAGCCAGGCGTCCGCCGCGGTCGGAGGTCGCTCGTCGTCGCGGAACTTGTACATGACGTCGTCGATCAGGTCCCGCACCGGTCGCAGGCGGAATCGGGCGTCGTCGACGGGCAGCTCCTCCGTGGCCTTGTTCAGCGCGATCGAGGGGACGTCCTCACGCCCCGTGAGCAGGCCCTCGGTGATGTATGTGGCGGCCTGCATGTCGGCGAGCAGGGCCAGCCGCTCCGGCAGGTGCTCGGGTCTTGCGGTCACGCGGTGGCCTCCTGGTCGAGTCGTTCGATGCCACGGACGGTCTCGCCCAGCGTCTTGGGTACCTCGGCGCGGCGCGTGGCGGCGTAGTGGATGCGCGGCTGGAGTTCGGCCCAGGTCCCGTCCCCGGTGCGACGGGCGTGCACCTCGCGCAACGCGTCCTCGACGGATAGTCCGGGCACGACGTCCGGCAGCATCTCGCGCAGCACCTCGCCCCGCCAGTCGGGCGGGAGGAGCGGCGTGCCGTCGTCCTCGATCTCCAGGTCGCCGATTGCGGTGTGGAACACGGCGGTCCATACGTCGGTGCACAACTGGGAGAGCAGCATCTCGCCCACCAAGCTCTCGACCTTGGTCCCCGCCCCCTGCACCAACGCGGTGAGGCCCTCGAAGTCGGTGTTCAGACGGACGGTCGGCATCCGGCCCGACGTGTCCACCATCCAGGGCGCGTCCCGGAAGGGACGCAGCCACTCGGCCGCACGCGCGAAGCTGACCGTCACGACGTCCAACTGACGGTCCCGCAGCGGCACGTCGGCCGTCACGTCGACCATCCAGTCCCGCTCCGAGGAGGCGATGATCCGGCCCGGTACGCCGTCGACCGTGGCCACCACGTGGACGGAGAGCGTCGCCCTGTCCAGGTGGTCGGGTCGGGCGAGCGTGACGGTTCCCGTCCAATCCCGCTTGTCCGATCCGTCCGGCTCCAGCCGGGCGACGGTTCGGGCGTTGGTGGCCTTCTCCGTCAGGACGGCGACGACCGTCATGTCCGACCAATGTCCCTTGGTCTCGATCTCCCGGGCCGGCACGGTCGCCGACAGCTTGAGCCGGGCCGTCTCCCAATCCGGGCGTTCGGCACGCCCCAGAGCCACGACCTGTTCGACGACCGAGTAACCCTTGGCGTCCAGATCCTCCCGCGCCTCGCCGGGACCGCTCAGCCGCACGGCCGTGACCCGCATGGTCACGGGGCCGGACGGGCGGGGGTACGGATAGGCCCTCATGCGCTGTCTCCCCTGCCCGTGTGGAGCTCGACGACGAGACCGGTCAGCGCGGCCCGTACGGGGTGCGTGGACACGTCGGTGACTCCTCGGAAGGAGGCGCGGCGCGCGCCGGGCGCGAAGTGCAGCACACCGTCGACCACTTCACAGTTGCTGACCGCGACGAGCTCGGCCCACCGCACCACGGGGCGTGGACCGGACCTGACCTCCAACTTCGCGACCGGGCTCATGTGCCAGGTCTCACCGCCCGTGGGTACCTTCACCTCAGCGGTGACCTGCCACGCTCCGTCGGTGCCGACCGTGGCATCGAGATCGTCGAGCTTCGGCAGGGCCACGGCCATGTTGCCCTTGGCGGCGGCCTTGCCGGAGACCTTCAGCCGCTTGCGTACCTTGCCGGTACCGTTGCTGTCCTTCTTCTCCTTCGGGACGGCGGCCAGTTCCTTCACGGCCTTGTTCGTCGCCGTCGTCAGGGCCGCGATCCGGCGGTGGGCCGACGGCGAGTAGCGCATACGCAACTCCTCCGTCTGACTCCACTTGTTGTGCTCGGGCGGCTCCGACGTACGCAGGAACTCCTCCGCCTCCGCTGCGAAGGGGGCGCCCTCGCCCGCGGCGCGCCCCGCGAGGAGGACCGCCTGGAACGGGTCGGTTCCCATGGGAAGGTCGGGGACCCGACTGGTTCTGACCGTCATCCGGTTGCCGCGCATCGCTGTCACCTGGTTCGACTTCCCGTCGGAGTCCGAGGCATCGGTGACGAGCAGCACGGCTCGGTGCTCGCCGCCCGAGCCGGGACGTCCCGCGATGTCCGGCACCTTCAACGGCACGGTGACAGCGGCCACCTGACCCACCTCGGTGATCCGCTCCACCGTGTTCCCCGCGAGGAACGCCTGCAAGGCCCGGGAGCGTGCCGGTTGGTAGATCATCGGGTCGACCCGCTCCTCCTTGAGGAACTCCTCGCCGTTGCGCTGGGTCCGGACCGACGCCTCCAGGAGCGGCTGCCGGTCACCACCCGTCGTCATCGCCGCCCAGAAGTTGCGGCCGAGCGCCTGGACCAGCCGCTTGTGCATGCGTTCCACACTGTCCTCGTCGTCGCTCGGGCCGCCGTCCGGCCGTGCCCCCGCGAGACTGGCGACGTCGTGCGCTCCCACGACGAGGAAGGAGGTGCCGGGATCGTCGCTCTCGCGATCGAGGTGCAGACTCTTGACCGTGTCCTCGTCCGCCCACCAGGAACGCACTACGTCCACGTTGTCCGACTCGGCGTCGGGGCGGCCGAGCCAGGCGGGGCCCGCGTACGGTTTGCCGTCCACCTCGCGCCACGGCAGGTCGAGGCGCCCGATCAACCGTCGGTCGGTGCGACCCTCGTGCGCTTCGGCGAGGGTGGAGTTGATGAGGACGAGGCCCAGCCGGCTGGTCGCCCACAGGGTGGCCTTGCCCAGACCGTAGGAGCCACCGGCACCCGAGTCGGACTTGCGGCTGTCGAGTTGGCGACGCACGACGGCGGCGAAGCGACCGTCTGCGTAGTCGTCGCCCGTCAGACCGCTCGCGTTGTAGTCGTCGACGCGAAGCAGCACCAGACGGTCGCGGTCGTACATCTCACGGAGACCCGCGCTGATGACACGACCGACCTTCTGGTTCTGCGCGGCGGCGCTCTCGTAGTGCGGGAACAGGTCGTCCCAACGTATGGCCGTACGGAACCGGGCCAGGGTCTCGCCGGTCAGTTCGTTCAGGGTGTAGCGGACGCGGACCGGCTGTTCGTTCTCCCTACGGCGCTCGTCCAGGCTGTTCTGGGTCGCCTCGCGGGCCAGGACCTCCAGGTCGGCCTCGAAGGCGAAGGCCGCCGCGTTGCCGAACTCCCGCCCTCCGTCGGCGTGTCCGGGGCGGTGGTACCAGGTGATCGGGAGGCCGGCGAGCGTGTCGGTGGTGCGGGTATGGAGCGTTCCGACGTCCAACTTGAGCGCTTCGGCGATCTTGTTGATCGTCTCCGTGCGGGGCTCGGCCCGGCCGGTGATCCAGGCGGAGACGGCGGCACGCGTCACCCCGACCGCCTCGGCGAGCTCCGTCTGCTTCATCCTCGTCAGCTGGAGCTGACGGGCCAGCCAGGGCCCGAAGTCTTCTCCGACCTCCACGCTTCCCCCTCTCTCGGGTCACCGTCTCGACCACGGCACGGATCGGTTGACGCGACAGCGACCTGTCAAAGAGTACTTGACGAGCACCTTCCGACCCCAGGAACGTTGTCATGAAGGATCAGATTCTTTCGCCCCCATTCATCACCCTGTGCGCCATGCATCCCTTTTACTCCTCCGACCTCCGCAACAAGTGGGGGCCCTCATTCCGCAGCGCCCCCTTGCGCCACTCGAACAGAAGTCGCTAACCTCCCGTCAGGAAACGCGGTCCACCGCCACGTGACCCTTCCTTTCAATTTGGTTTCAGTGCGCCGTAGGTCACCGGACCTCCCCCCATTCGTGCGCCCCTGCCGTGCTGTACGAGCAGTCTCTTTCGACGCATACGAATGGGTTCCCGTGACCAGTCATTTTCTTTTCCTGTCTCCGACACATGACGCGGGACTCCCGCACGTTCGACGCGGCACGGGAGAAACGATTTCTTACCCCTGATTCACAGGGAAACAGGAACCATCGGCGCCGACATCGCGTCCCTGCCGTCACCCTCACCGCTGACCCCACGAGCAGCGACTACGCCTACCAACGCACCGCACCGCGCGCCTGGGCCGGATGCAGGCGACCGGTTTCCGCGCTCCCTCGTACTCGCTGTTCCTGGAATGGAGTCCCGCCATGACCGCTGTCGAAACGCCTGTGATCAAGACCGTCGTCGAGCAGTCCGCTCGCGTCCTGGAGACCTACCGTGTCGACCCCGGACTCATTCCGGAGCACGCCAACGGGGAAAGACGGATCACCCAGGGTGGTTACGGTGACCGTCAGCTCTTCGAACTCGTCCAGAACGCCGCCGACGAGATCGCCGACGAGCCCGGCGGAAAGGTGCATGTCGTCCTGACGGAGACGCACCTCTACTGCGCGAACCAGGGAACTCCCGTCACTCCCGAGGGCGCCGAGACCATTCTTCGGATGAGTATGTCCCGAAAGCGGGGTGGCCAGATCGGGCGCTTCGGTGTCGGCGTGAAGTCGGTACTCGTCGTGTCGGACGCTCCTGAGTTCTTCAGTCGTACGGGTTGTTTCGGATTCGACCGTGAATGGGCGTACGAGCAGATCAAAGGCGTGCCCGGGGTCGAGCACCTCGGTGAGAACTTCGAGGCGCCGGTACTGCGTATGGCGCGTCCCCTCGACGAGGCGGCCGAACGGAGCAGGGACCAGACGCTCGACGAGCTGATGGGGTGGGCGACCACGGTGGTCCGTCTGCCGCTGCTCCCCAAGGCCGACGAGAAGCTGGCCTACGACATGCACGCCGTCCCCCTCTCCCCGCGCAAGGAAGGGAACGGCACCAGCCCGGTACGCGACAGCTTCCCGGCCGGATTTCAGCTGTTCTCCCCGCACGTGGGCGAAGTGACCCTTGAAGACCGGCGACTTCGTCCGGTGGTCCGACGAGTGCTCAGGACGGAACAGGACGGTCATCTCCGTACCGTCCACGAGCAGCGCACCGGCAGCCCCGTGACGGCCCACCGATGGAAGGTCTTCACACACACCCATCAGCCCACGGAACGGGCTCGTCTCAGCGCCGGCGAGATGCACGACCGGATCGCCATCGACGTCTCGTGGGCGGTCCCGGCGTACACCAAGGACGAGGCGACCGGCCTGCTGACCTCCCCGAGGGGACGGGGCAAGTTCTGGTCGTTCTTCCCCACCAAGTACGACATCACCCTGAGCGGATACCTCAACGGCGCCTGGAAGACCAACGAGGACCGGCAGAACCTGCTGGACTCGTCACCGTTCAACGAGGAGTTGATCCAGGTCGGGGCACGCCTCGTCGTCGATTCCCTGCCGAAGCTGGCGCCCGCCGAGGACCCCGCCGCCTACCTTCCGCTGCTGCCCGGACGTGCCCGTGAGTCGGAGACCGTCAGTTGGGCCGACCGTTACCTGACCCGCCACATCTGGGCGGTGACGGTCCAGCGTCCCTCGCTTCCGGACCAGGACGGTGTCCTGCAGACCCCTCGTGACCTCAACTTCCCTCCGGACCTGGGCAAGGCCACTCCCAGGGACCAGGTACGGTGGTTGGGGATGTGGAACGCCTACGCCGGCCGTCCCACGAACTGGCTGCACCCCTCGGCCGAGGCCGACAACCTCCGCGCGGGCAAGGTCAAGCACATCCTGGAAGCCGCCGAGCTGAACCGTTCCACGGTGAAGGAGTGGCTGGAGGCACTCGTCTCGGACAAGACCCCGGCGTCCTCCGCCGCCGCGATCCGAATCGTCGCCGACGTGATCGGGGTGGATTCCCCCTACGCCGTCGAAGCCCGCAGGGCACGCGTCGTACTCACCGAGGACCACGGCCTCGTCCCGCCGGTCGCGGGCAAGGTCTTCCGGCGGTCGGTGCAGGACGGGCTCAAGGACGACCTGGTGTACGTCCACGCCGGGCTGTCCGACGACGACTCCCTGTCGATGGCCCTGAACACCGTCGGTATCCAGGAGGCGGACGCACGCGGTCGCTTCGTCGGCGTTCTGGACCAGGGTTTCGACAACTACGCGCCCCAGGACTGGAACCACTTCTGGGAGTTGTTCCACAGCGCGGGCGGCAGCCATGTCTCCAACGAGGTCCGCTCCCGTGTAGCGACTCCCCTCACCACGCTCCACGTCCGGGTGACCGACGGTACATACCGCCCGATGCGCAACACCATGCTTCCCGGCCCGGTGGTGACCGCCGAGTCCGACCCGTCCCTCACGGTCGACATGCGCTTCCACTCGGACGACGCCGGCTTCTTCCGCGAGGTGGGTCTGCGCGACCGGCCGACGGGTGGCTACCGGCCCGAGAGTGAGGACTGGTACGAGCGGGAGTACCGCGAGTGGGCCTACAAGCTCTACCTGGGACAGCTCGACGACCGTGCGTCCCGGCCGCAGATCACCCGCATGAAGCTCGAAGGCGCCGCTGTGGGCGGTCCCCTTCACCTGCTTCCGCTGATGTCGGACGAGGCGAAGGCCGCCTTCGTGGCGGCGTTGTCCGACGACTCGGTGATCGACCGCTGGACGCGCCAGTTCGGCGTCCAGGTCGGCACGCGTCAGGCCGTCGCCTCGCCCCTGCACTGGATGCTCCGGCGCCACGGCCGGGTGAAGACCTCCCAGGGCCTCAAGCCGCTCACCGAGGCCGTCGGCCCGCAACTCGACGCCTACCGTGACCTGCTGCCGGTCGCGGCGATCAGTTCCGAGAAGGCCCGCAAGCTGGGCCTCCCCGTCAGCCTCGACAAGGTGCCGGACAAGCACTGGGACCAGCTCCTGGAGCAGCTGAGGGAGAGCGAGGACGACGCTTTCGTCGGCAACATGTACGTGATGCTGACCCGCCTGGAGGTCGCCTTCCCCGAGGACTCCCTCACCCGCTGCCGCGTCGGCACGGAGTGGAGCACCCGTGAGGACGGCGAGATCGCCGTGGCCGCCACGCCGGCCGAGTACAAGGCGCTGCGCGCCGAGCAGGTACCCGCCCTGCTCACCGCCTCCCCCGGGGACGCGGCACTGCTCGTCAAGCAGTGGGGCATGCTGCCGTACGCGGACGTCATCAGCAAGGAGACCCGGCATGTGGCCGCCGGTGAGCCGATCCCGCTGCGCGATGCCTACCCCACGCTCCGACAGCGTGTGGGCAAGGCCGCCAACGAGTACTCCCTGCTGCGTTGCTCCGAGCTGGAGGAGGTCCTCCGCACCCCCAACGGCATGAAGCCCACCCCGTTGAAGAGCGCGCTGGACGGCACGACCGTACTGGTCATGGAACCCGCCACCGACCTGGAGGCGCTTGTCGCGGTGGACCGCGAGCTGCGCCTGAATCTCCGGGAGACGGGCTGCCGCCAGGTGCTCGACGCGCAGGAGCAGCAGGAGCAGAGCCTCAAGGTCCGGGAAACGCTGAAGGCGGTGCGCGGGGCCGAGAACGTGGTGACCAAACTGGAGCTGCTGATCGGTGCGGACACCCTGCGCACCGGGCTGCCCGCCGGACTGCTGGACAGCGAGAAGGCCGCTCTCGGTGGGGCGGAACCCTCCGGTTCCCGCATCGCGCAGTTGGCGTTCGACGCCCACGGCGACGGCATACTGCAGGTCCACGTCCGAGACCTCCAGGCGAACTACCCGACCAACGCCCCGTCGTCGTTCTCCGGCAGTTCCCGGGCGCTCGCCTTCGTCTCCGACCTCGACTTCCCCGACTCCTTCGCCGGCGTCAGGGCACCTTCCCTGGATCCCCGGATCGAGGTGTCCGGCCCCACCCAGTTCCCTCGGCTCCACGACTACCAGGAGCGGTTGGCTACGAACGTCTTCACCATGCTGGACCGCATCGCCCCGCAGCGAGGGATGCTGTCCCTGCCCACCGGCGCGGGCAAGACGCGCGTCGCGGCGGAGGCGGTGATCCGTTGGGTCAAGCAGGTGGAGAAGTTGGACGGCCCGATCCTGTGGATCGCTCAGAGCGATGAGTTGTGCGAACAGGCGGTGCAGAGTTGGAAGTTCGTGTGGGAGAAGGTCGGCGCGGAGACACCACTCGTGATCAGCCGGCTCTGGACCACGAACGAGGCGGGACCGGTCACCGACAGGCCGCACCTCGTGGTGGCCACGGACGCCAAGCTGCGGGTCTGTCTCGACACCGACGCGTACACCTGGCTGCGCCGGGCCGCGCTCGTCATCGTCGACGAGGCCCACATGGCCATCGCCCCGCAGTACACCGAGATCCTCTCCCACCTGGGGCTCACGGCGTCCCGCACCGACCGACACCTGCTCGGCCTGACGGCAACCCCGTTCCGCAACACCAACGTCGAGGAGACCGAGCGTCTGGTCCGGCGGTTCGGCGTCACGCGTCTGGACGACGGGGTCTTCACGACGGGTGATCCGTACGCCGAACTCCAGGAGCTCGGCATGCTTGCCCGCGTCGAGCATCGGGAACTCACCGGCGGCACCATCGAACTGACTCCTCAGGAGCGGACGCAGGCCGAACAGCTGAGCATCCTGTCCAAGGCGGCCGAGCAGCGGCTCGCGGAGGACCACGACCGCAATGACCGGATCATCGCCGAGATCAAGAGCATGCCGGACGACTGGCCGGTGCTCGTCTTCGCGACCTCCGTCAGCCATGCGAAGTTCCTAGCGGCCAAACTGAACGGCCAGGGCATCGGCGCGGCAGCCGTGGACTCGGCCACCTCAACCTCCGACCGCCGCCGCCGGATCGACGCGTTCCGCAGCGGTCGGACCCGGGTGCTCACCAACTACGGCGTCCTCACCCAGGGCTTCGACGCCCCGGCGACGCGGGCCGTCGTCGTCGCCCGCCCCACCTACAGCCCCAATGTGTACCAGCAGATGATCGGGCGCGGTCTGCGCGGTCCCCGCAACGGCGGCAAGGACACCTGCCTGATCCTCAACGTCCGCGACAACATCACCAACTACGGCAAGGCCCTGGCCTTCACGCAGTTCGAGCACCTCTGGAGCGAGAAGTGATCGACGCCTACGCCGACAGCCCGGCGCTCACCGACGAGCAGCGGGCCGTCGTCGACCAGCCCTGGGACGCGCGCGTCCTGGTGACGGCCGGCGCCGGGTCGGGCAAGACCCACACCCTGGTCCGGCGTCTCGACGCCCTGGTCGGCCGCGAGGAGGACGCGCTGGAGGCCGGGGAGATCCTCGTGCTGAGCTTCTCCCGAGCCGCCGTGCGCGAGCTGCGTCGTCGCATCGCCACGCACGGGCAGCGGGCCCGGCGGGTGCGCGTGCAGACCTTCGACTCCTGGGCGTACGCCCTGCTGGCCCAGGCGTACCCGGACGAGGAGTGGGGGCGCCGCAGCTTCGACGAGCGGATCAGGGAGGCGACGCGGGCGATCGGGAAAGGGGCGGTCGAGGCCGGCGAGGCGGGAGGGCCTTCCCATGTGGTGATCGACGAGGTGCAGGATCTCGTCGGCGACCGCCGCGACATGGTCGAGACCCTTCTCGACCAGTTCCAGGACTCGTGCGGATTCACCGTGGTCGGGGACTCCGCGCAGTCGATCTACGGCTTCCAGATCGACGACCCAGATGCCCGGGCCGCCGAGGTCGACCACTTCCTGACCTGGCTGCGCGTCTCCTATCCCGACGACCTGGTGGAGCTGCACCTGACGGAGAACTTCCGCGCGGAGGCACCCGATGCGCGGACCGCGCTGTCCTTGGGCCCGGAGATCCAGCGGCTCGGCCCGGACGCCACGGACAAGGACGGCGAACGCCTCTACCGGGAGCTGTGCGGCCGTCTTTCGGTCCTTCCCGACCTGGGTCTCCTCGACGACCCGTCGACCCTGATGGCCCTGCAGGTCTACCCCGACACCTGCGCGATCCTCACCCGGGACAACCGCCAGGCGCTTGCGGTGTCGGAACTACTCGCCTCCCGCGGCGTCGACCACAGCCTCAAGCGCTCGCTCCGCGACCGCCCCGTGCCGTACTGGGTGGCCGAACTCCTCCGTCGCGCCGGTGCGCCCACCCTGGCCGAGGCGCGCTTCCTGGAGATCGTCGCCGACATCCCGCTGCCGGACGGCACCGACCCCGCTCAGGCTTGGCGTTCCCTGCGTGGTGTGGCGCGAGGGCCGCGCGGATTCCTGGAGCTGGACGGAGTGCGTCGGGCGGTGGCCGACGGCCGGTTCCCCGAAGAACTCGCGCCCTCGGAGTCGTCCCGGCTCGTCGTCTCCACGGTCCACCGGGCCAAGGGCCTGGAGTACGACCGGGTGCTTCTGTTGACCCCGCCTACCCCCGCCGAGCTGCGCAAACAGCACACCGAGGTGGACCTGGCGGCGGAGACCCGCGCGCTGTACGTCGCGATGACCCGGGCCCGCGCGGACCTGTGTCACGTACGCCCGCCGAACACCGCCCAGGTTCGTAGGGAGCGCCGTACGGACCGCTTCTACAAGGGCGGGTGGAAGGCGCACCAGCGATACGGCATCGCCGCAGCCGACCGGGACGTCTCTTGGGACGAGCCGCCGGGCGCGGACCTGCCGGATGCCACCGCCCTGTCCGTGCAGGAGTATCTGCTCGGCCACGTACGCCCCGGGGACGAGGTCGTCCTGCAGCTGCGTCACGAGATGCCGATGGGACCGGACCAGAGCCCGCCCTACGGGCTCCACCACCGCGACCACGAGATCGGCGAGGTCTCGGAGAGCTTCCGCAGGGACCTGTACGCGGTGGAGAAGATCTCCCGCAACTGGGAGGTGAGCTGGCCCGTCGAGATCACCGGACTGCGGGTGGATTGCGTGGAGACGGTCGCGGGCAGTGCCGCCGCGAGCATCCGCGCCGGGCTCGGCGACCACGGGGCGTGGATGGCCCCCCGACTCGACGGACTCGGCAACTACCGGCGCGCGCCGGGCACTCACAAGGGAGACGAGAAATCATGACCGACAGCACGACCGGACGCCACGGCGCCCACTACCGGGCCCGTGAGGACCTCGTCGAGAGACTGCGTCGTGACCTGCTCGGTCCGGCCGACGACGCCGTCGGCGAGGACCGCGAGGAGGTCCTCGCCCAGGACGCGCCGATCACGGTCTACCCCATCGGCGTGCTCTATCCGCAGCCCGCCGATGGGGCAGCGCGCCGAGAGGTCGAGGAGGACGAGGCCGAGCAGGACGGCCTTGACGCCGCTCCGGTCCTGAGCCACGACAACGCGGACGAGTCGGCCCCGGCGGTCGAACTGCCGTCGGTCGGGGACCGCAGGCCCTCCAGCATGGGCCTGACGTTCGCCGTCGATCCGACGGCGACGGACACGATCGTGGTGAAGGCGCGAGCCGCCATGTACGACCCCGTCGACTCCGAGGGTCACAAGGTGGCGCCCAGGCGGGCCGAGTCGAGGACCACCGTCGACCAACGTGAACACTGGAGGCGTCGGGTGCTCGACCTGCCGGAGGTGTCGGTCGACGTCACCGACCCCGGCCGTCCGAGGCCGAAGCCGAAATTGGCCGACGGTGTCGAACTCGATGTCCTGGTCCGCAAGCCGAGCGCCACGGGGACCGTCACCGTCACCATCACACTGATCAACTGCAACAAGGTGGGTGAGCGTGAGCTCCAGGACGCCTACGGTCTCTTCCAGCCCCGGCTGACCGTCACCGCCGCCAACGGGTCCTCCGCCTTCGTCGAGCGCCCCGCCGCCCTCAGCGCGGTCGACGAGGAGCTGGGGACCAGCCGGCTCCTGCACCGGCACGCCCCGACGTTCGCCGTCGGGCACGGCTGCTCGGCCGCCTGGGACTGGACACCGCCGCAGGTCGGGATCACCGACATAGAACGGGCCGCGATCGCCGAGGTCCGCACCGAGTTCCTGCCCACGCACGAGGTCCTGCTGACCGACTCCAACCCTGAGATCGACGCCTCCGCGCTCCGTATGCACGACCTCGCCACCTGCCCGGACGCCGACGTGCTGTCCGCCCTCGAAGGGCTGGTGAACGGCTACGAGCAGTGGATCGCCCGGAAGGACGCGGAAGCCTCCCAGCTGTCCGGCACCCCGTACGAGGAATCCGCTCACGAGCAGATCCGCGCCTGCCGCGAGGCGCTGCGCCGTATCCGCCGGGGCATCGAGCTCCTGCGCTCCGAACCCGACGTGATGCATGCCTTCCGTCTCTCCAACCAGGCCATGGCGCAGCAGCGGGCGCGCACCGACTGGGTGAAGGGCGGTCGGGAGGGCGAACCCGATGTCGCGTCGGGCCGCTGGCGGCCCTTCCAGATCGCGTTCGTCCTGCTGTGCCTGACCGGCATCGAGGACGCGGACCACGAGGACCGCCGGATCTCCGACCTCCTCTGGTTCCCGACCGGTGGTGGCAAGACCGAGGCGTATCTGGGGCTGATCGCCTTCACGACCTTCCTGCGTCGCATTCGCGGCAAGGAACGGGGCGGCGGCGTCACCGTCCTCATGCGCTACACGCTGCGGCTGCTCACCCTTCAGCAGTTCGAACGCGCCACGATCCTCATCTGCGCCATGGAACTGATGCGCCGCGAGAACCCGAAGACGCTGGGGTCCGAGCAGATCTCGATCGGCATGTGGGTCGGTAGGTCCGCCACGCCCAACAAGCTGAAGGTCGCGGCCGGGAAGCTCGACGAGTTGCGCGCCGGCAAGACCTTGCAGAAGGAGAACCCGGCCCAGCTCCACTACTGCCCGTGGTGCGGGACCGCCATGGACGCCGACGACTACGAGGTGGATGAGGACGCTCGGCGCATGTACGTGCGCTGTCCCGGTGACGGCTGCGACTTCGCCTCCGGTCTGCCCGTGCATCTCGTGGACGACGCGGTGTACGACGCGCGGCCGACCCTTGTCATCGCCACCGTCGACAAGTTCGCGTCGATGCCGTGGCGCGAGCAAACCGCCGCGCTCTTCAACCGTGACCGCTCCGACGGCACGCCGCCCCCCGAGCTGATCGTGCAGGACGAGCTGCATCTCATCTCCGGTCCGCTCGGCACCCTCACAGGTCTGTACGAGACCGCCGTCGACGCCCTCGCCGACCAGCCGAAGGTGATCGCCTCCACGGCGACGATCCGTCGGGCCGGCGAGCAGGGCAAGGCCCTCTTCGACCGTGAGGTGCGGCAGTTCCCGCCGGCGGGCCTCGACTCGCGGGACTCCTGGTTCGCCGTCGAGACACCGCGCGAGGTCAAGGCCAGCCGTCGCTACGTCGGGCTGCTCGCCCCCGGCACCAGCCAGTCGACCTTGCTGATCCGAACCTACGCCACCCTGTTGCACCAAGCGATGCGCACCGACACCACCGACGAGGTGCGCGACGCCTACTGGACCCTGGTCGGTTACTTCAACAGCCTGCGTCTGCTGTCCGCGGCCGAGCTGCAGGTGCACGACGACGTGGCGTCGTACCTGAATCTCCTGGCCGAGCGGGACGGGCTCGAAGTTCCACGCAGTACGGACGGCTACTCGGAGCTGACCAGCCGAATCGACGCCAGCGCGATTCCTGCCCGCCTGAAGCAGATCGAGCGGCGCTACCCCGACCCGGACGTCGTGGACGTCCTGCTGGCCACGAACATGATCTCGGTCGGTGTCGACGTGGACCGACTCGGTCTGATGGCCGTCATGGGTCAGCCGCAGACCACCGCCGAGTACATCCAGGCCACCAGCCGGGTCGGGCGTTCCCACCCCGGCCTGGTCGCCGTCATGCTCAACGCGACGCGCTCCCGCGACCGGTCCCACTACGAGAACTTCCTGCACTTCCACTCGGCCCTGTACCGCGAGGTGGAGTCGACGTCCGTGACCCCGTTCTCCTCCCGGGCGCGTGACCGGGGTCTGCACGCGGTCGTGGTCGCCCTGGCCCGCATCCTGATCCCGGCCGCGCGGCCGAACGAGGGCGCCGGCCGCATCGCCGACTACGTCGACGCCCTTCGTCATGAGATCAAGCCCATCCTCATGGCGCGTGTGCAAGGGGTGGACGAGGAGGAGTACGAGGCGACCTCCGCCGCCTTCGACGAGTTCGTGGACTCATGGGAGAGCGAGGCCGAGTTCTTCGGCAGCCTCCTCTACGAGCCCGTACGCGGGAAGAAGACACCGTCCCTGCTCAAGGCTTACGACGACGAGTCGGAGGACGCCGAGGCCTGGTCGACTCTGTGGAGTCTGCGCGACGTCGACGCCGAGTCCGCCCTTTTCATGGAGGCTTCCCGATGACCCCGCCCCCCGCCCGCCGCCGTCGCGGCGCCGGCGCCACCGTCCCCCGGCACAACCTCCCCCGACGCGGAGCCGTTCGCCGGGCCCAGATGATCACCACGTACGGCGTAGGTTCACTGATCGCCGTCGACAACGAGTCGTTCATCGTGGCCGGCCTCGACGGTGCCCACGAGGCGTGGAGCCTCGCTGAGGCGCCGATCATCTACGAGCACCGGCTGGCCCGCATCCTCGGCGTGCAGCACTTCCGGCTGCCCCCCGCGTCGGACGAGAGCAGCAAGGACGGCATACGGGTACGCCGCTTCCCGCTCTGGCACTCCTGCCCCGGCTGCGACACTCTTCAGCACGTGCGGGGCTTCAACCCGCCGCCCGGCAAGAACATCTGCACCGACTGCGAGGAGGACCTCGTCCCCTCCCGCTTCGTGGTGGCGTGCGAACACGGGCACCTCGACGACTTCCCCTACTGGAAGTGGGCACATCGGGGCAACCGGGCGGACGGCGCGTCCGGTCACTGCGGCGGCGAGCTGCGTCTGCGTACCTCCGGTCGTACCGCCTCGCTCCGCTCCATCCTCATCTCGTGCACGTGCGGCGTGCCCGAGGTGTCGATGGAGGGCGCGTTCCGCCGCTCAGCGCTCGCCGACCTCAAGGTCCCCTGCTCGGGTAGGTGTCCGTGGCTGAAGGACGCGCCCGTGAAGCCGTGCGCCCAGCCGCCGCGCACGCTCCAGCGTGGTTCTTCGGTCGTGTGGGCTCCGGTCCTCAAGTCGGCGCTGTCGATCCCACCCTGGAGCGACGGCCTCGCCGATCGTCTCTCCGGGCGATGGGACACCGTACGCGAGTACGCCACCGACCTCTTGAAGTTGGAGATCTACCTCAAGGGAGCGTTCCCGAACGAGGAGATCTCCACCGACGCCGTTCTCGCCCTGATCGAGGCGGAGGACCAGGAGGACCCCGATCCCGACGGGTCTTCCGGCGGACAGAACCACCGTTACCTCGCCCTGCGCAGGCAGGAGTACGAGCGTCTCTGCGCCGGGAACGCCGAGGCCGACAACGACCGACGCCAGCAGTTCGTGTGCGAGCCGCCGTCCGGCGACAGCGCCCCTCTCCTCCCTACCGGCGTGATGACCCCGATGCTCGTCAAGCGTCTGCGCGAAGTCCGTGCGCTCAAAGCCTTCTCCCGCGTCACCGCCCCCGACTCCAACGTCGAGGTGCACGAGGCAGCGTTGTCGCTGCACCCCATCAACTGGCTGCCCGCCATGGAGGTCCACGGCGAGGGCGTCTTCCTGCGCCTGGACGACGATCGCCTGGAGAGGTGGGCCGCCTCCACCGCGGTGGCCGCCCGGACCGACCGTATCCGCGCCAACCACGAGCGGCTGCTGCGCGAGCGGGCCTCCGACCCCGCGCAGGTCCCCGATTCGCCGGCGGAACCTCGTATGGTGCTGCTGCACACCTTGGCCCACGCGCTGATCAACGAGTGGAGCCTGAACGCCGGCTATCCGGCGGCCTCCCTGCGCGAGCGCCTGTACGCGGACGAGACGATGGCCGGCCTGTTGATATACACGGCCACCAGCGACTCGGCGGGCAGCCTCGGTGGTGTCGTCGCCCAGGGGGAGCCGACACGGCTGGCCCAGGCGCTGCGCTCGGCCGTGCACCGCGCGCAGTGGTGCTCCGCCGATCCCCTGTGCATCGAGTCCGAGGCCACCGGCACCGGTTCCACCAACCTCGCCGCCTGTCACGCCTGCGTGATGCTTCCGGAGACGAGCTGCGAGCACAACAACTGCCTGCTCGACCGCGCCCTGCTGGTGGGCACTCCGGAAGATCCGTCCATCGGGTTCTTCGCCGACCTCCTGACCGGTTGAGCGACGCCTCACCAAGTGTCCCGTGGGTTCGTCTCGGCCTCGAAGTGGGTCTGTGCCCGGTCCAGGGCCTCGTCCGGGTCGCAGCCGTGCGCCCGGAGCCAGTGGAGGAGGTCAGCGATCACATCGATCGCCGCCTCCTCCGCGACGGCCACGCTCAGCAAGGAGTCCTCCGTGGCCGCCGTACGGGGCAGACGGGCCGCACCGTAGAGGCCGAGCATCGCCTCGGCCCGTGTGACGCGCGTCCCGCCGCTGTGGCCATGTGGCGAGGGCAGGTCGGTGGCCAGCTCGCACCAGGTGACCTTGTGGTCCGATCGCAGTTGGACACCCCACCGTTCGGCGACGGCGCCGACAAGCATCATGCCGCGTCCGGACTCCGCGTCGGCGGACGCGCCGACGAGTGTCGGGAGCGCCCTGGTGTCGGTGTCGTGGACCTCGATGCGCACAAAGGTTCCGTTCATGGCCAGTGCGAGGGTGGTCGGAGTTCCCGCGCCGACGTGGGTGACGACGTTGGAGACGAGTTCGCTCACGCACAACTCCGCCGAGTCGGCGATCCGATGCAGCCCCCAGAGCCCGAGGTTCATACGAACGATGCGCCGCAGGGATGACACCTCCTCGGGGTCGGCCAGAAAAGCCAGGTCCCACGGCTTCCGCACCATGCACGCTCCTTGGATCACAGCAGCTCCTCCCACCACACCGGCGGCACGGCTCACCCGGTCGATCGGTGAGCCCCAGCCGCTACATGCCGTTGCCTGTCCGCACACAGCGTGACGCCGGCTCATCCCGTTCTGCAATGTGCACGAAGGGATTCCCACGAATGAGTGATTGGCAAGGCCACGCCTTGGCACTGAGACTGGGGGCCGCTACGAAGAGGGGGCTCGCATGGCAGGTTCACCGACGGCACGTCGCCGTCGACTCTCGATCGAGCTGAAGAAGCTCCGCGAGAAAAGTGCGCTGACCTGCGCTCAGGTGGGAGCGGCTCTGGACTGGAGCGGGTCCAAGGTCAACCGTATGGAGACGGGAAGCGGTCGGGTCCAGCCCTCGGACGTCGATGGACTGTGTCGCTTCTACGACACCAGCGACGAAATGCGCGAGTTTCTCAAGTCCCTGGCCAGAGAGGCCAAGACGCGAGGATGGTGGCAGGTACACGGCACAGGGGTGCCGGAATGGTTCAACATCTACATCGGTCTGGAGCAGGACGCGTCGACGTTCCGTCAGTACCAGTGCGAACTGCTGCCCGGCCTGTTGCAGACCGCCGAGTACGCTCGTGAACTGCACACCTGCGGCAGCCACATGACAGCGAACGACATCGATCGTGCCGTGCGCGTGCGCATGGAACGTCAGGCGATGCTGGTGCGTCCCGACGCCCCGGACGCCTGGTTCGTCGTGAACGAGGCGGCGCTACGGCACGTGATCGGTGACCGCTCTCTGATGCGCGACCAGTTGGAACGCGTGCTGGAGTCCACTCGGACACCCGGCGTCACCCTGCAGATCCTCCCCTTCGACTGCGGGAGCTACCCGGCCACCGGAGCATTCACCGTCCTCGGCTTCCCCGACCAGGAGGACCCGGACATCGTGTACCGGGACGGCATCACCGATGCCGTGTACCTCGAAGGGGAGCATCATGTGCGGGAGTACACCAGGGCCTTCGACGGCCTGAGGGCCGCCGCCCTCAGCCCTCAACGTTCCACCAAGTTGGTCGAGTCCATTCTTAAGGAATACGCAGGATGAAGATCGCGCCGTCCGCTTCCGAAGTCCCCTCACCCTGGTTCAGGTCCTCCTACAGCAACGGCGCCGGCGGTGAGTGCGTCGAGGGTGCCCGCGTCGAGGGCGGTTTGCTACTACGCGACTCCAAGTGCGCAGCGGGACCGGTCGTAGCCGTTCGTGTCCCGGCTTGGCGGGCTTTCATACGGGCCTTGTAGGGCTGCACCTCGGCTGCGTAAACGGTATGTATGCCTTGGTGGCCGTGGCGCCACCCGCTTCTTGGCAGTGTCGTGCTTCCGCGCGCCGCGTAAAGGGCGGCCTTCGGCCGTCGCCTGCGGCGATTGCGCTGCGCTTCATCCTTGACTCGGCCCGCTCCAGCACGGGTGAGAAGCGAGCGCGCGGCCCGGAGAGGCGGGGGCCCAGGAGGCATGGATGCGGGCGGGTTGGTTGGGCTGTGGGGCCGGGCTTGTGGGCGCAGGCGCGTCTAGCCAGCATGCCGGGATGGCTCAGCGGCTCTCCGTAAGAGGTTGGCAGTTGCTTGGCCGGAGCCAGAATGCGGTGCGACGCGGGTCCGCCCATTGCCCGTCGGGTTGGACTGTTTTGGCCAACTTACGGACGCAGATGGTTACTTGAGGCCGCAACTGGTTGCCGGTCGGTGCTCCGGTGGCATTATTTCCTTGGCCCGCCAGGGGGATGGGCCGTACGGGACGCGGGGGCCGATCATTGGTTTTACGGATTCACTTCACTGCGGAAGACCTCTCACGGGTCGTTCTGGCGGGTCGCCCGGATCCGATGTGGGAGGTGCTGCTCAGCATGCACCTGCTCCAGAACGGGGACGGGCCGCTGGTGTTCGACCGTTGGCGCAGGCAGGTGACCGGGCGGGCCGGGCGAGTCTGGGGCGGCGTGCGGCTGTTGGCTCCGCCGCGGGGCTACTCACCGGACTTCCTGACCCCCACCCTGCCCGAGCCCGGTGGGGAACTGGACGACGGGATCGAGGCCCTGCTGTCCACCCCGCGCCGACGCCTGCGCGCGGATCTGACGGAACTGGCCGAAGACCGGCGCGTACCGGCATGGGGGCAGCGGCTGGCCGACGGTGACGTTCCCTCGTTGCGCGTCCTGGCGGATGCCCTGCGACGGCATCACCGACTGGCCGTCGCACCGTTCTGGTCCCACATCCGCGCCCGCTTCGACGCGAACCGGACCGCCGTGGGAGCGGCGATGCTCAACCAGGGACTCGCGGGAACACTGCCCCTCCTGCATTCCTCGCTGCGCTGGGAATCGCCCATCCTGTACGTCGGCGGAGAGCATCTGGGAAGCGACCTCCATCTGCGGGGGCGTGGGCTGCGGCTCGTCCCGTCGTTCTTCTGCTGGCCCGGTCCCACGCTCCTCAAGGACCCGGAACTGGATCCGGTGCTGGTCTACCCGGTCGACCACGATCCGCTCTGGCTCGCGGGAAACCCCGCCGCACCGCCGGCCGCCCCCGAGATCGCTCTCGGCGCGCTGCTGGGCAAGACACGGGCCACGGTCCTCCGGGCCGCCGCCGACAGCTGTACGACCACCGATCTGGCCCGGCGCTCGGGCATTTCGCCGGCCAGCGCGAGCCACCACGCCGGGATCCTCCGTGAGGCACGGCTGCTCAACACCCGGCGAGTGGGCGGTGCGGTGATCCACCACATCACGCCGTTGGGCGCCGCGCTCTTGCACGGAAACGGCTGACCGGCCTCCTTACCCACCGGACAGCGATTCGAATCTCTTCCTCGGAGGGCTTTCGACGTACGCCGAACAGATTGCTCCCCGAACGCGGTTCGGGTGAGGCTCCTTCCCGCAGGCTCGGCACACGCGGCCGAACCACCACTCGGGATGGGGAACTCACCATGCGTATCTCACCTTCACTGCGGTTATTCGGTGCCGCGGCGGCAGCGGGCGGACTGCTGCTCACCACGGCGGGCGCGGCCCACGCGGACAGCGCGGCCTACGGCACCTATGCGAACGAGGGCCTCTATCCGGAGTCCACGTCGTGCGCCGGCTCCTACTACTCCCCGGTCGCGAACCACACCGTCAGCTACGGCGGATACACCATCACGCTGAAGTACTTCTACAACGGCGGCTGCGGTTCCTTCGCCCGGATCGAGAACGCCCCCACCAACTGCTCGGCCTACCTGGACCGTTCCGACGACGGCGGTGCGGAAGGCTGGGTGAACACGTCCGAACCGGTCGAGGCCGGCCTCACCTACGCCTACACCAAGATCGGCAACAACCTCGACGGGCGGGTGTCCCGCGCGGCGCTGGTGTGCAACGACGGCGTCGTCGACCGCACGAACTGGTACTGAGCGCATGCCCCGATGGAACAGGCCGCGTCCCGTGGCGGCGTTGTGCGCCGTGGCCATGGCCGTGATCACGGCCCTGCTGAGCCCGACAGTGACAGCGGCGGCGGACACGGCATCGCCCTCGCCGCGCGCCGCGGCCGGCCTCACGGTGCCGGCGGGCGTGACGGCGGGAGTCGCCGTCTTCGACCGGCAGACCGGCACTTTCACCGAGCAACTGAACCCGGCCATGCAGTTCCGGTCGGCCTCCGTGGTCAAACTCCTGATCGCCCTGGACTACATGTGGAACCGCGACCCGGACTACGAGATCCCCGCCGCTGACCGGGCCCAGCTGAACTCCATGCTCCGCAGCAGCGACGACGACGCGGCCAGCGACTTCTGGGTACGAGGCGGCGAGGGCGCGATCGTCAGCCGGATGGCCTACGAACTGAAACTCCAAAACACGAACCCGCCACCGGACGGCCAGGACGACATGTGGGGCTACACGGCCATGTCGGCCGCGGACACCGTGAAGATCTACCGCTACCTGCTCGACCAGGCGCCCGCTCCCGTCCGCGAGCTGATCATGGGCAACCTGCGGCAGTCCACACGCTGCTCCACCATCGACCTCTTCGACCAGCACTTCGGTATCGCGAGCGCCTTCGACCGCCCCTGGGCGGTGAAGCAGGGCTGGTCGGGCTTCGGCGGCCGCGAAAACGGTACGTGTCCTTCCGCCGCGTCAGTTCAAGGCGGGGAGGCGGCGGACGTCGACGTGACGCACCCGGCCCTGCACACGACCGGGACGGTGGGCGCAGGTGACCGCTCCATCGTGGCCGTGTTCACCCTGCACAACACCGGCACCCCCTATGGCAAGGCCTACACCGACCTGGGCAGGCTGACCCGTTCACTGACGGTTCCCGGCGGTGTGCGCCCGACAGGCACGTGGTTCGGGACCTGGAACTCCGGTGTCAACGTCCGCGACGGCGCGACGACCGGCTCCGCCGCACGCATCAAACTCCCCGCAGGGGTCGAGGTGCTGGTCGGCTGCCAGAAGGAGGGCCAGACCGTCTCGGTCCCCCCGTACACCAACCAGTGGTGGGCCTACCTGCCCCAGTACGGCGGCTATGTCAGCAACATCTACATCAGCAGCCCGGACAATCAACTGCCCGATGTCCCCCTGTGCCGAAGTCAGCAGTGAATTCCTGCGTCCTCAGGAACTCCATAGTCCCGCACGCCCGACCTGAACACACACCCTGCAAAGGAAAGGAACCTTCACGTGCTCCTTCGACGGCTGATTGTCACCGCTGCCGGCCTTGCTGCCGCGTTCGGTACAACTGTTGCAGCGCCCTCCGCATCCGCTGCTGACGGCTGCTGGCCGGACGGCGACGGCATAAGGTCCTGGTGCTCAAACGTCTCCGGTGCCTCGGTCTACGGATCGATAGGAAACAACCACCTGTATCCCAATCCCAACGAAATCGTCGGAACCATGTACTCGAACCCGAGTTGGTTCTACTGCAAGCTGGACGGACAGGCCTACGTGGGCGGTCCGCACCCGACGCGCTGGCTCATGACCAAGGCCGACAACGGACAGTTGGGCTGGATGAAGGACACCGCCATCTACAGCGAGACGGACCCGGTGCGCGACTGCTATTCCACGTGAGGGGAGTACGGGAAATAGCCGGACAGCCGCACAGCACCTTTCGTCCGAGATCGAAAACTAGTGAGAAACAGATAGGTCGATGAGTAGAACCAGTAAGCATCTCTCCCTCTGGATGGCAGCCCTCGCTCTCACGGTGGGTGGTGTGATTTCCGCCCCCTCGGCCAGTGCCGCATCTGACGATGACTGCGCGGTTCGGGCAAGCGACGGACGGCTGTATTGCGGGAATGCGGCGCCGGCCATCACCCGCCTGGGCGCCTACCATGAGGCACCCATCACGGGACAACTGGAAACGAATTACAGTTGGTTCGACTGCTGGACCAGTGGCGGACTGCACGGAGGCGGCAATACCACCTGGTACCACACCGCCGCCGACTGGGTTGCTCCCGGCTACGACGGGTGGGGCTATGTTCCGGCGGACTGGGTGAATACGCCGGGTTCGTTCGACGCCAATCCCACCGCGCGCGGTTTGCGGCACTGCTAGCCCTTCAGTCGTAGATTGCGGTGCTCGCTGTAGTTCCTTGATTGGTAGGGTGTTGTTGCTGGTCAGGTCGTTGCAGTGGCGGTGATGTTGTTCCATCTCCGGTGAGCTTCGGCGGCTTGGTGTTGGTGGTGACGGCGCCAGGCGGACCAGTGCAGGAGGTGGTCGCGTCGGGGGCGGGGCAGGGCGGTGATCCGCAGGAGGCGGAGCAGTTCGCGGGCGCTGGCCGGGACGGCCTCGCTGTCGGTGATGGTGGCCGTGGTGGTGCGGGCGCGGGTGACGGCCAGGACTGCTGCGGCGAGCATGCTGATCAAAGTCCAGCGCATCCAGGAGTTTCAGCAGGTGCTCTGGCCCTGGTCCAGGCCGCAGACGCCCTTGGAGGTCTGGAAGTCCTCCTCGACGCGCCACCTTCAGCACACCACATCCACAAGATCGGCCGGAGTGACGGGCGTGGCCGAGTGGCAGCGGTAGAAGGAGAGTTCACGGGTGTAGCGGTGACGGCGGACCAGGATGGTGGCGTGCCTGGGCCGGTGTGTGTCGGGGGTGTCGTCGGGCTGGATGTCGAGCAAGGCCCAGTCGTAGTGGCGGTCGCCCCTGAGGCCGTGGCCGGTGCGCAGGCGCATTCAGCTCTTCTTCGGGACCCGGGCCGCGAGGTCGGTGACGGTCGGGCGGCCGCCGTCCATGTCTGCTCGGCTATCGTGGCCTCTGCGGCCACCTGGTTCTGAAACGTCGTCACAAACGTTCATGATCACGGTGGCCGTACTCATGCTCGCAGGCACCCCGCCATCCCGCTGACCAGCCTCAACTCACGACGCAGCAGCCACATCTACAGCTGCCGTGACGGAGAAGGCGCACAGTCCTGTACTCCACCGCAGTTCCTGCCCATGTGTGGTCCGTGTGGTCCCTCAGTCGGGCACTGCGACCCCAAAGAAGCGGACAGCGCGGCCACGATCGGCGTGCCGACCTGATCCGCTGCGATGGCCTGGAGCGCGCGCATGGACGATCACGGAGACGCCTTCCAGCCGTGGGGGTGGGAGAGCAGCGACAGCGCTGTGCGGCGCACCGACGAGGAAGGGGCGGCGATTGCGCGCTACGTTCGGCACGCAGCGAACAAGCTGGGTCCCCAGCACCCGTTGTGCCTCCCCGGTGAACCGCAGGAATGTGGACGGACCGCGCAACAGCATGTGTTGGCCTGGTCTGCCGCACCTCAAGGCCGTAGCCCATCACCTTATGAAGTTGTCCACCCTGAGCGAGGCAAGAGGGGCTTTCGCTGCTGGACCTCTGTACCAGCGGCGGTTGGCTGAGCTGCGGGAACAGAGCACCCCTGTGCCTGCTGCCCATTGACCCCACACCCCTGACTTCCCTGGTCGGTCACTCACGGCATTCGGCGTCCCAGGCCACCCGGAAGCCAAGATTGCCCGCAGAGCTGTCGACTGTGTTCGCGGTGCGGGCGGCGACGCGGTAGCGGTTGCAGTACGAGTCGTGGCAGAGGTACGAGCCGCCTCGCATGGCACGGCGGTCGGGGTCGTCGTCCTGCCAGAGGTCGGCCGACCACTCCCAGACGTTTCCGGCGACGTTGTAGAGGCCGAAGCCGTTGGGGAGGTAGGCGTGCACGGGTGCTGTGCCGGCGTAGCCGTCGGCTTCGGTGTTGCGGAACGGGAAGGTGCCCTGCCAGATGTTGCAGCGGTGCTTCCCACCCGGGGCGAGTTCGTCGCCCCAGGGGAAGCGGGCCTGGTCGAGGCCTCCGCGTGCGGCGTACTCCCATTCCGCCTCGGTGGGCAGTCGTCCGCCTGCCCACCGGCAGAAGGCAGCCGCGTCTTCCCACGTCACGTGGGTCACGGGGTGGTCCCAGCGGCTGTCCAGTCGGCTGTCCGGCCCTTCCGGGCTGTTCCAGGCGGCGCCTTGGACGCCGCACCACCAGGGAGTTGCCGACGGGCGTGGTGACGTCTTGCGCAGGGTGCCCGGCAGGAACTTCGCGAACACGTAGCTCCAGCCGAACTCCTCCGCTTCGGTGCGGTATCCGGTGTCCTCGACGAACGCCGCGAAGCGGGCGTTGGTGACCGCGTAGGCGTCGATGACGAAGGGCCGGACCGATACGTCACGGACGGGGCCTTCGCCGTCACCCGCGTTCGCGTCCTCGTCCTCGCTGCCCATGCGGAAGGTTCCACCGGGGAGAGTGATGCGGTCGGCGTATCCGGTGTGCGGAGGGTGGCGGGCGGCCGCTGTGGCAGAGCTGAATCGTGTTTCGCGGGTGTTGGGGGTGTTGGGGGTGTTGGGGGTGTTGGGGGTGTTGGGGGTGTTGTGAGCTTCTGGCTTCTGCCTTGGAGGGGTGCAGCAGCTTTTCGGGGTTGGCTGCGGGCTCCGCTGCGTGGTGGGTTCTGTGGTGGGTTCTGGCGTTGCTGCGGTGCTCTTCATCGCTGTCCTGCGGCTCGGTCGGCGCGGACTACTTCCCGTATGCCTTCGAGTAGAGATCGCCCGTGTAGTACTCGGCCGGGTCGGGATTGTCGTCCAGTTGCTTGTTGCGGACGAAGAAGTCGCCCAGTTTCTTGAGCCATTCGTCCACCTCGCCGCTCTTGGTCTTCGCCGCCAGGTCCTTGGTGGAGAGGGTCTGGACGTGGGAGGCGTCGGCCTTGGTCTGGGCCTCGGTGACCTCAAGCATTTTGGCGGTGAGCGCGATGGTTTCCTCGGGGTGCTCCTGACGCCAGTCGTTGGCTTGCTGGAGCACCTTGATCACCTTGCTGTTCTTCCCCTCGGGCACCTTGTTGCCGGCGACGAACGCCGTGGGGAAGGCGTCCCCGGTGTCCTTGGTGTTGGCTATCTCCTCAAGCTTCGGGACCTTCTTCTTGATGGTGTCGATGGCGGGGTAGAAGAAGCCGGCACCGTCGATCTGTCCGGAGGAGAAGGCGGAGACGATGGTGGACGGGTCCATGTTGACCTTGGTGATGTCCTTGGCGGTCATCCCGGCCTTCTCCAGGGCGATGTTGAGGATCATGTCGCCGGAGGTGCCTTCGGGGACGCCGACCTTCTTGCCTTTGAGGTCCTTCATGGACTTCATACCGGGCTGGCCGATGACACGGTCCGCGTAGGTGAGGGTGTTGACAGCGATGACCTTCGATCGGCCGGAGGCGGGCAGCCACATCGCGCCGGGGCCGATGTAGCCGTAGTCCAGGTCACCGGCGCTGAGTGCCTGGATCTGCACCGGGCCGTTGTTGAACGACTTCACCTTCGCCGTCAGGTCCGCCTTCTTCCACAGCCCCTGGTCCTCGGCGATCGCCAGCAGGCTGGCGCCGTTGTAGTCACCGATGTAACCGAACCGGACCGTGTTGTCGTCCCCGGAAGAACCACCGGAACACGCGCCGACGGAGAGGGAGAGCACCAAGGCCATGGGCAGGGCCGTGAAGGCGCGCCTGATCGTGCTTCTGGGCATGGGTGTGGGCGCAGGCGTGGGCATACGGGATGGTCCTCTCGGGGTGACGCTCGGGCGATGCTCGGGTTGGCTCGCAGGTGCTCGGGCCGGCTTTGAGGAAGCCCGGAGCAGAGGTTCGGAGCAGAGGTTCGGGGCAGCGGTTCGGGGCAGCGGCCCGGGTTAATGGCTCGGACGGGGCTGCCGGGTCAGGCTGACCGGGCCGGCGCTTCCTGGTGGTACACCGAGGTCCACACCTCGTTGCGGATGCGCCGGAACTCGGTCGAGAGCCGGATCTCCTCGGTACGGGGGTAGGGCAGATCCACCTCGATGACGCGGTGGATGCGGCCGGGCCTGGCGGCCATGACGACGACCCGGCTGGCGAGGTAGACGGCCTCGTCCACGTCGTGGGTGATGAACAGGACTGTGCGCTTTTCCTGGCTCCAGGTCTCCAGCAGCTGGTCCTGCAGCTGCACCCGGGTCAGGGCGTCGAGGGCGCCGAACGGCTCGTCCATCAGCAGCACCTGGGGGTCGACCGCGTACGCACGGGCGATGGCGCAGCGCTGCTTCATGCCGCCGGACAGCGTCTTGGGCAGGGCGTCGGCGAACTCGCTCAGGCTTACGAGATCGATGGCCTGCTCGGCCCGCCGACGTCGCTCCACTGTGGGGACGGAGGCGAGCTTGAGCCCGAACTCCACGTTCTGCCGCACGGTCAGCCAGGGGAACAGTGCGTACTGCTGGAAGATCACCCCCCGGTCGGGGCCGGGCCCGGACACCGGCGTGCCGTCGACCAGGACGCTGCCCGAGTCGGGCTCCTGCAGCCCCGCGGCCATGTTCATCAGGGTGGACTTGCCGCAGCCGGACGGGCCCACGACCGTGACGAACTCCTGGTCCGCGATGTCCAGGCTCACCCCGCCGAGCGCGGTGAAAGTGGCGCCCTTCAGGGGGAAGGTCTTCACCACGTCACGGAAAGAGATCTTGCTGTTCATCGTCGCTCCTGCCAGCCGGTGAGGCGTCGCTCGGCCAGCAGCAACAGCCGGTCCATGACGAGCCCGAGTACGCCGATCGTGATCAGGGACACGAAGATCGTGTCCATTTCGAACCAGGTGGACGCCTTCTGCATCCGGTAGCCCAACCCCTCCTGCGCGCCGATGAGTTCGGCGGCGACCACCGTCGCCCAGGACGCGCCGAGGCCGATCCGCATGCCGACGAGGATGAACGGAGTGGAGGCCGGGACGACCACCTTGGCGAAGATGATCCGGTCCGGGGCACCGAGCACCCGGGCCGCGTTGATCAGCGTCTTGTCGACGTCGATGACGCCCTGGAAGGAGGAGACGACGCAGGCCATGAACGAGGCCAGGAAGATCACGGCGATCTTCGGCACCTCACCGATCCCCAGCAGGACGACCGCCAGCGGAATCAGCGCGAGGGGCGGGATGGTGCGGAAGAACTGGATGTACGGCTCGATCAGGGCGCGCGCCGTCGCGTACCAGCCCATGAGGAAGCCGACCGGTACGGCCACGACGACGCCGAGGGCGTAACCGATGAAGACCCGGCGCAGGCTGGCGAACGTATCCGACGCCAGGGTGCCGTCGGAGATCATGGTGCCGGCCTTCTGCGCCACCGCCGTCGGCGAGGGGAGGTCCTCGACCAGCCCCAGCGCGGCCACGACGGCCCACAGGGCGACACCCGCGGCCAGTGCCACGGCGTTCAGGACCAGGGGCCGGAGCCGGGAGCGGCGCGGTCGCTGCTGCCGCGTGTCGGTGGCGGTCTTCTCGGGAGGAGTGATCACAGCCATGGGTTCCTCTGGTTCCTCTGGTTCCTCGCTGATGGCTTCACTCGTTCTCCTCGGAGACGGGCTGCGGATAGTGGGAGAGCAAGGGGGATTCGTGGAGGACGAGGGCGATGCCGCCCAGCGCGCTGCCGGCCTCGCCGAGCGTCGCGCGCCGCACGTCCACGTACCGGCGGGCCATCGGCATCAGGTGCTGCCGCAGGGCCCGTTCGACCGGTTCGAGGAGGGCGGGGCCTGCCTCCGCCAGTTCGCCGCCGACGACGATGACGCCCGGGCCGACGGCATGGCAGACCGCGGCCAGCACCTCGCCGATCTCGCTGCCGACACGCTCCAGCACCTCCAGGGCGGTCGGTTCGGCGGCCGCGGTGGCGTCCAGGAACGCGGCGAGGTCGGCAGCCCGGCCGCCGGCCTCGCGGTAGCGGTACAGGACCGCGTCGAGCGAAGCCCGGGTCTCCAGGCAGCCGGTCCCGCCGCATTCGCACTGTCGCCCGGCCGGGTCCACGGTGATGTGCCCGAACTCGCCCGACAGGCCGTACCGGCCCCGGTGCAGCGCGCCGCCCACGACCAGACCGCCGCCGACGCCGTGCGACAACCGCAGGTAGAGCACGTCGCTGCTGTCCGCCGCCGCGCCCCACACCGCTTCGGCCAGGGCCGCGAGGCGGGTGTTGTTGTCCAGCAACACCGGTACCCCGAACCGTTTGCGCAGCAGGTCCGGCAGGCCGTCGATGCCCTGCGCGTGGGCGTTCTCACTGCCGGGGTCCGTGGTCGGCCCGACCACGCCGACGCCGATCGTGCTGAGCGCGTCGAGGTGGACGGTGGCTGACCGGCCCTGACTCCGGTCCTGGCTCCGGGCCCGGGCCTGACCCCGGCCGCCGTCCGCCGCGCCGTCCGCCCCGTCGTCGGACGAGCCGTCGGACGAGCCGTCGGACGAGTCGGTGGCCAACGTGGTCAGGAGACGTGCCGCGATGTCGACCCGCTCGGGCCAGGACAGGTCCGTGGCATGCGCCTCGCTTGCCGAGCCGATCACCTCATGGGCGAAGTTGACCGCCGCGACGTGCACGGCGCGGCGCGCGAAGTCGATGCCGACCGCCTCACCGGCGGCCGGGTTGAGGCTGAGCTTCTCCACCGGACGGCCGCGCTTGCGCACCTCGACATGCGGTGTGCTGGTGACCACCGCGCCACTGCCGACCAGGCCGCCGACAATGTCGTGGAGCGTCGTACGGGACAGCCCGCTGCGGGCGCCCAGGTCGGCGCGGCTCATCGGACCGTGCTTGCGGAGCAGATCGAGAACGCCGTGCTCATGGCTGCGCCTCAGCCGCGTCAGTGGGCCGTCGTGTTCGTGCATGCCGGACAGCATGTGAGCACCGGGTATTTTCGTCAATGAGTTGGGACGAAATCTTTTCGCCCTGTCGGCCTCCGCTGCGCCCCCTGCTTCAACTGGCCTGACCTGCCAGGACGTACGGGGAGACAGGCCCAGTATCGCGCCTCGTAACTTTTTGGTAACTCAGGATGGCGATCGCGCGACGCCGCCGAGAGTCCCGGGTGCGTCCTGAGTACGCCCTGGGTGCGATTTATGGCAGCACCCTTGACATAAATCTCGGCCGGGTCCGAGCATGGCACCGCCGCCTGGGCGACATGGCGGCGGGCCGGACACTGCCACGGCCGTTGTGCCACGCCGATGCGACTGCCTGCCCCCGCCAATGTGCCACGCCAATGTGACCGTCTGCCCCGGCCGACGTGCGAGCCGGATCCACCCGAGAGGCCCCCGTGCGCCACAACATGCTCTTCCTGATGACCGACCAGCACCGTGTGGACACCCTGGGTGCGTACGGCAACCCGCACACGCGCACCCCGAACCTCGACCGGCTCGCGGCCGAGGGCACGCGGTTCGACAGCTTCTACACGCCCACCGCGATCTGCACCCCGGCGCGCGCCAGCCTGCTCACGGGGGCGGCCCCGTTCCGGCACAAGCTGCTGGCCAACTACGAGCGCAACGTCGGCTATCTGGAGGACCTCTCCGACGGCCAGTTCACCTTCTCCGAGCAACTGCGCGACGAGGGCTACCAACTGGGGCTGGTCGGCAAGTGGCACGGCGGTGTGCAACGTACCGCCGCCGACTACGGCTTCGAGGGCCCCGACCTGGCCGGCTGGCACAACCCCGTGGACCACCCCGACTACCTCGCCTACCTGGAGGAGAACGGCCTGCCCGCGTACCGCATCACGGATCCGGTACGGGGCACCACGCCCAACGGCAGCCCCGGCAACCTCCTTGCCGCCCGCCTCCACCAGCCGGTCGAAGCCACCTTCGAGTACTACCTGGCCACGCGCACCATCGAGATGCTGCACCGCTTCGCCGCGCGGGACGACCGCGGTGGCGCGCAGGACGACGGCGGTGGCGTGCAGGACGGTCGCGACGGAGGGGCGCCGTTCTTTCTGGCCACCCACTTCTTCGGGCCGCACCTGCCGTACATCCTCCCGGAGGCGTACTACGACATGTACGACCCGGAACTGGTCGAACTGCCCGCCTCGGTGCACGAGACCTTCGCCGAGAAACCGGCCGTCCAGCACAACTACAGCAAGTTGTGGGCCTTCGACACCATGCCGCTGGAGGAGTCGAGGAAGCTGATCGCCGTCTACTGGGGCTACGTCACGCTCATCGACGAGCAGATCGGCCGCATCCTCGACGCCGTGCGCGAGCTGGGCCTGGACGAACGCACGGCCGTGTTCTTCACCGCCGACCACGGCGAGTTCACCGGCGCCCACCGGCTGCACGACAAGGGGCCGGCGATGTACGAGGACATCTACCGCATCCCCGGCCTGCTGAAGGTTCCGGGCGCCCCGCGGGGCCAGGTGCGCGACGAGTTCGTCTCCCTCACGGACTGCACCGCCACCATCCTCGAACTGGCCGGCAGCGACCCCGGGCCGGCCGTGGACAGCCGCAGCCTGCTGCCCCTCGTACGCGGTGAGCACCCGCAGTGGGACGAGCACCACCTCGCCGAGTTCCACGGCCACCACTTCCCGTACCCGCAGCGGATGCTGCGCACCCGGAGCCACAAGCTGGTGATCAACCCCGAGTCCCGCAACGAGCTGTACGACCTCGACGCCGACCCGGACGAGCTGCACAACCTCTACGACGACCCCGAGATACGCGGCATTCGCACGGCGCTGACCCAGCGGCTGTACGACCTGCTCCGCGAGCGCGGCGACAACTTCTATCACTGGATGACGCCGATGTACGACGTGAAGACGGACTACGACACCACCCTCTCCGTCTTCGAAACCGCCGCGAACGAAGGTGAGTTCAACTGATGAACAGGTCCGAGAACGGAATACCCGTCGGCCGACGGACTCTGCTGGCCGGGGCCGCCGGCTCCGCGGGGGTGGCGGCACTGTCCATGGCCGCCGGCCAGCCGGCGCAGGCAGCGCAGGCAGCGCAGGCAGCGCAGGCAGCAGGCGCATCGGCACGGCCGTACCCGCCGAACTGGCCCGATCCCACGCCCTACGGCCTCGCGGACACCCGCGAGGACCTGTGGCCGCGCGAGGACAACTCCTTCGTCCTCCCCCTTGAACTCCGGCCCCGCGACAAGGAGCTCGGCCGGGTCTGGATGCGGGACACCTACGTCAACTGCTTCGTCGTCGACGGCCGTCCGCTCTACGTCGCTACCGGCACCACCCGCGTGCCCGGCCTCCCCGCGGCCGGACCCTGGAACGACGGCCTCTTCGTGTGGACGGCACGGGACATGCGCGGCCCGTGGAAGCTCGCCGACACCACCGGCATCCGCCCCGGCGCCGAGCGGGGCAAGGTGTGGTCGCCCGAGTTCGCCGACGAGAACCGCCCCGGGCGCACGGTCGTCGCGCCGTGGCAGGAGTACTGGTACGACGACCGGTTCGGCAAGCGCGGCAACGTCTGGGCGCCGGAGCTGCACCACTTCCGCGGCAAGTGGTACATGGTCGCCTGTATGGGCGACCACTCGCGGAAGGTCGGCTCGTTCATGCTGGTGAGCGAGGGCGGGGTAGAGGGCCCGTACCGCCTCGTCCGGGGCAACCTCGACAAGCCCTTCGGCGACCCGGTCGCCGGCGGGCCGGCGTTCATCGAGCCCGGCGCGTACCACCACATCGACGGCAGCCTCTACACGGAGGGCCGCGAGGCGCGGCTGGTGCTGCACAACAACCTGCACGCCACGTTCCGGGAGGACATGGAGGACATCGTCCCGACGACGAACCTCCCGTCGTTCCAGCAGACGCCGTACGCCCCCGAGCCCTATCTCGAAGGCGCGTACGTCTTCAAGCACGGCGGCAAGTACTTCCTGCTGCACGCCGCCTGGGATCGCAGCTCCATCAACCCCGACGGCAGTACGCGCAACGCCTACGACCCGCCCGGCACCGGCCGGACGCAGTACCAGTACGACGCGGTGGTCGCTGTCGCGGACCGCTTCGAGGGCCCCTACTCGCAGCGCTGGACCGCGGGCGTGGGCGCCGGCCACAACAACTTCTTCGAGGATCACCGCGGCGGACTGTGGGCGACGTTCTTCCGTAACCCGGCCTTCGGCTACTGGTCGAACGCGTCACGTGTCTCCGACGCCGCCGCGCCCGGTGTCGTGCGGCTGGAGTGGACGGGCCCGAAGGGCGACCGCATTCAGGTCCGGCGCCGGACCAGGTAGGAGTGCGGCGAGCAGGAGTGCGGCGAGCAGGAGTGCAGCGGGCAGGAGTGCGGCGGGCGGGGCGCTGTCGGCCCGTCGTTCAGGACCCGCTGGAACCGCTGGACTCGGCGGACGACTCGGCGGAGGAGTCCTGGAGAGCGCGGAACGTGTCGAAGAACGCCGGGTTGTGGGCCATGTCGCCGTTCGCCGAAGGCTGGGCGACGAGGTTGGCGTACAGGCTGTTCAGCAGCCACGGCGGCTTTATCCGCCCGATGTCGCGGACCATGGGAGGCTGCTGGAGTGCGCCGTAGGTGGCCACCGCCAGTCGGCCCGTGGCACGGAACTGCTCTACCTGGTCGGTCAGGTAGTCCTCGCGGGAGGCGAACCACCGGCTGTTCATCAGCAGATCGCGCCACCGCCGCTGCGAGACAGGCTTCGCAGCGGCGTCCCGCGCCTCCTGCCACACCGGGGTGTCGGCCGGCACCCCGTAACGGCTCGCGTACACAGCGGGCACCGAGTCGTTCCAATGCAGCTTCCACCAGCGCACCAAGGAGAATTCGGTGGCCAGGAAACGCTGCTCGGAACGGATCCGCGGCAGCACGTAATCCGTATACGCCTCGGCGTTGTCGAGGCTGGTGACGTGCGGGTGAATGTCCACGCCCTCGATCTCGGGAGTGGCCTTGACGTGCGCCAGCCAGCCGTCGACGGCAGGGGTGCGCCAGTCGGGGTCCTCAAGCCGGTTGAGGGCACCCATGTACAGGCTGGTCCGGCAGTCGGACCCGTAACGCTTCTTGCGCTCGGCGATCACGTGAGCGGCAACGGCCTTGTAGAAGGGGTTCAGGAGGGTGGCGCGGTCCTCCTTGCGCGTCTCGAAGAACGGCTCGTTGCCGATGACCAGGAGGCTGACCTTGTCCAGCACGGCGTCCAGGACCTTGTCGACGCGGGCGAGTTCGGTGTCCATCGCGCTGGTGCCCGGCTGCGGGAGAGGCTTGGACTGGTACGGGAACTTCAGCGACAGCACGGTTCCGTAGCCGGAACCGGCGAACGACAGGAGGGAGCTGATGGCCGGCTGCCGGGGCGCCTCCACGGTGTCCAGGTCGGGCATCGCGACGAAGCCGCGCACCCACTTCGTACGCAGGTCGTCCAGCACCGCGGCGGTGATGCCGCGCGGCTCCTCGTTGAAGTTCGCGCCGAGCACGCCCTCCGGAGCCGCGAGACGCGCCCCGTGCCCGGTGTCACCGCCCGAACCGCCGCCGGAGCCGCTGCCGCCTCCGCCTCCGGAGCTGCCGCTGTCACTGCGCCCGGAGCCGGCGGTTCCGTCCTGTCCGCACCCCGTGAGCAGCAGCGCGGCACCTCCGGTGAGGCCGAGGAGTCTGCGACGACCGAGGCTCTGCGATTCAGCCCGGCGCTCGGCGTTCGGCTCACCCGGTTCCAGCACGTGCGGCACCCCAATCTCGCAGCAGTCCGGCAGTGGCGTGCCGAACAGCATGCGAGGACTCAGGGTTTTATGTCAACTGCACGGAAAAATTCCTCACGCGACGCGCCTGCGGTACCGGTGCCCGGAGGGGCAGAGCTCGGCGGACTCGGGGATGATCTGTCCCATGGGGCATGGGAAAGAGCGTGGGCCGGACAGCGACGACGCCCGGGCGTGGGACGAGCGGCTGGCCTGGGCGTACGGACTGATCTCGAAGGATCCGCTCGAACGGGCTGTCGCACTGGACCACTTGGCCTCCGCCAGAAAGGCGACCGCGGAGGCTCTGGACCGGTTCAACACGGCGTTGATGCTGTTGCAGGGGCAGGGCGTGCAGGACCCGTACCGGAATCCGGATCTGCTGTCGGCCTACGAGGAGTACCTGCGGGTCCGGAGCTGTTCGCTGCCCGATGGAGTGTGGGGCAGAGGGGACTGGGACTACGAGGACATCCTCGCGTGGCCTGGGCTGCCCTACGCACTGCTCTTCCTGGAGTGGGAGGCCCGGTATCCGCAGGAGTGGACTCGCCATGCCAAGGCCTGGGGCACGAAAGAGGGACTCATCCGGGATCTGGCCGCGGACACCGTCGGGCAGGATCCGGTGGCCCGGGCCAAGTTGATCGACCTGGTGGAGATCGTCGTACGGCGGGCCTACCGCTGTAAGGATCGCGAGTACGTGCGCGTTGCCCGGGTCGTCGACGGGCATCCGCTGCGCGTGCGACTGGAAGCGGTCCGGCGTTCGGAGAATCCCTGGGCTCAGTTGCACGCCGGGTACGTGCTGTGGATGCTGGACCGGCCCGAGCTGCCCAACAGCCGTCGCGTCTGGCTGACTTGGCTCGCCGACACGCGTCAGTGAAACGGCAACCTTTTCTGGCACGGCTGCCACCAGCCTCTGACAGATCCTCACCTCCTGTACGAGGAAGGTCAGATGATCGGGCGTGACCGGTCGGCGGGCGCGGCAGACCGGCGGATGCGGCAACAGGGCGGACGCGGCAACCGGGCGGACGGATAGTCTCGGCTGACCGTCGGGCGCGGCAGACCGTCGGACGTGGAAGCAGCAGGAGGCAGTGATGGCGAAGGTACCGGCAGCGGTGGTGGCCGCGAGTGGGCTCATCGGCGGGTACGGGGTCGCTCGCTGGACCAGGAAGCGGCAGCTCGGCGGGGTCGTACTCGCCGCCGCCGGGGCGACCGCCGCCCAGCAGTGGCGGCAGCAGGCCGGCGGAAGGGCGGCGGGGGCGCTGACCGTCGCGTACGTGGCGGCCTTCGCCGGATCTCATCCGCTGGCCAAGAAGGTCGGGGCGTGGCCCGCGGTGTTCGGGATGGCCGGGGCCGTCGCGCTGGCGTCGTGGGCCGTGGCCGACCGGCGGGGCTGAGGATCGGCCCCGCCGTCGGCGCGGGTCACTCGCGACTCACTCGCGGCTCATCCGCGGTTCATCCGCGGTTCATCCGCGGCTCACTCGTCGATCGCCTCGCCGAAGCGGGCGTTGTCGCCGGGGGCGCCGAGCGAGGTCGCACCGTAGAGCCATGAGCCGCCCGTGACGAGGCCCTTCGTGCTCGCGGGCAGCTGCCAGACCACCCCGTCCCGGGTGTCCTCGCCCGGTGCGGCGGCCAGCAGTTCGGAGCGGCCGTCGTCATCCGAGTCGGCGAGCCGCACCTGTGCGCCCCACAGGTCGCCGGCCTCCGCGGTGCCGGGTACGTCGGTGCTGTTCTGGTCGAAGGACTGGGCGCCCGTGGCCGTCAGGCCGTCGGCCGAGCCGCGCAGCAGCCACACCGCACCGGCGTCGGCGACCGTCCCGATGTCCTCGCCGGGAGCGCCCACGGCGACGTCCGCGTAACCGTCCCCGTCGACGTCGTCGACGGAGAGCTCGGTGCCCCAGGCGTCACCGCGCTCACCGGCGCCGGGCACACCCGGGGAGTTCTGCGTCCAGTACTGGGGCGCCTCTTCCGTCGCGTCCTCGGGACCTTCCTGCCCCTCAAGGCCGTTGTCACCGCCGTAGTAGACGCCGATCAGGCCGCCGGTCATGCCCTCCGCCTCGTGGTCGAGGCTGCTGTTGTGGCCCGTGACCAGGTCGTCGTACCCGTCGTTGTTGATGTCCCCCGACGCGGTGGAGACTCCGCCGCGAAGGTCACGCTGGTGGGTCACGCCACTCTCGCCGCCCGAGTAGACCGCCGACCAGCCCTGGGCGTGGTTGTCGTCCGGGCCGTAACCCGAGATCACCAGCTCCGCGTAACCGTCCGAGTCGTAGTCGCCGGTGGTCAGGTAGGCCGGAGTGATGGCGCGTCCGGCGGGGTGCGCGGTCGTGTCGAGTGTGCCCGTGTGCCGCAGCGCGCCCGCGCTGTAGGTGAACAGCTCCGCGCCGCGCCGGTCGGCCACGGCGACGACGTCGCCCGGGGTCGCCCCCGTCAGCCGTGCCGCGGTGGCGGTGGAGCCGAAGCGGTCCCCGGCGGCCGGGTCCGCGGAGGCGACGGTGACGCTGCGGGCGGTGCCCAGTCCGGCCTTGGAGCCGTACAGGACCGTCGCACGGCCGGCGTCCTCCAGTGAACCGGCCTCCTCGCCGGGCGCCCCGATCACCGCGTCGTCGTAACCGTCGGCGTCGATGTCACCCGTGGCGACGGCCGCACCGAAGGCGTCGTACGTCTGCGAGGTGCCCGGGACACCGGACGTGGACTGGCTGAAGACCGCGGTACGGGCCTTGGGGACACTCTTGTTGGTGCCCATGCCGTTGGCCGCCCCGTACTGGACGGTGACGAACCCGGCGCCCTCCTTGCCGTCGACGGTGCCGCTCGGCGCTCCGATCAGGACGTCGTCGTAGCCGTCGCCGTCGAAGTCGGAGTTGCGGTCGTTCGCGGAGGTCCCCCCGGGAGTACCCGCGAAGGAGGCGGGCGCGGCGACGATCCCGAGGCCGGCCAGCAGCAGGAAGGAGGCCGCGGACACGGCGACCGAGGCGGACCCGCGGCGGGGGCGTCTGGCGGTGACGGTCGTCTGCTGCTTGACCTGCTCGACCTGCTTGAACTGCTTGAACTGCTTCAGTCGCGTGCTGCTCATGATCTGTTCCCCCGTTGATGTGCCGTGGCATGTGCCACGGCATGTGCATGGCCCGTGCGTGACTTGTGCGTGAATGCGGCGGTAAAGCCGTGTTGCTCTCACTCACGACCACTTCGACACGAGACCTGCCGGAAGAGTTGTGGCACCCGAGGGTGCCGTGACACAGCGGTTACGTCTGTTGCGGTACGCGGACTTCACGACTGCCGGAGCCGCGGGTGCCGGACTCGCGGCTGCCGGAGCCCCGGCTGCCAGACTCGCGGCTGCCGGGGCCGCGGCTGCCGGAGCTGGCGTCGGCCCCGTCCGGCGCTCCCCGGAACGCCCTCCGGTAGGCGTGCGGGCTTGTCCCCACCACCCTCTTGAACCGGTCCCGGAAGGCGGTCGGCGAGCCGAACCCCGCCTGGACCGCGATGCGCTCGACCGCGTGGGAGGTGTTCTCCAGAAGGTGCTGGGCCTTGCGCACCCGCGCCCGGTGCAACCACTGCAGGGGTGTCGTACCGGTCTGTTCACGGAAACGGCGGTTGAGCGTACGGGCACTGGTACCCGCCCGGGCGGCGATGTCGTCCAGCGTCAGGTCACGGCCGGCGTTCTCCTCCAGCCAGGCCAGCAGGGGCTCCATCGTCGTGCCGGCCGGGGTCGGTGGCTGGCTGTGGGTGATGAACTGGGCCTGCCCGCCCTCCCGTTCGAGTGGCATGACGCACATCCGGGCCGCGTGGGCGGCGACGGCCGAGCCGTAGTCCTTGCGGATCATGTGCAGGCACATGTCCATCGCCGCGGCGGCACCCGCCGAGGTGAGGAACTGACCGTTGTCGACGTAGAGGACGTTGGGGTCGACCGTCACCGCCGGGTGCATGGCCGCCAGGTCCGCGGCCGCGATCCAGTGGGTCGTCGCCCGATGGCCGTCCAGCAGGCCGGTGGTGGCGAGGAGGAACGCGCCGACGCAGATCGAGGCGATACGCGTACCGTTCGCAGCCGCCGCCCGCAGAGCCTCGGCCACACCCGGTGGCAGCGGGCCGGTCGGGTCGGTGGTGCCGGGCACGATGATCGTGTCCGCCTCGGCCAGCGCCTCCAGCCCGTACGGCGCCCGTAGCGTGAACGCGCCTGCGTTCACCTCCTCGGTCACCGAGCACACCTTGATCCGGTAGGGCGCACGGCCGTCGGGCAGCTGAGCCCAGTTGAAGGTGTCGATCGGAGCGGAGAGGTCGAACGGGATGACCTGGTCGAGCGCCAGTACGGCCACGGTGTGCATGGCAAAAGAGTAGGCGGACCACGGATTCCGGCCAAGCGATCCGGTGAAGCTCGGAGCCTGCCACCTCGCTGGCACTTCAGCGCCGGAGAGCCATGGGAAGCCGTGGCGAGAATCCGTTGAATGCTGGCAATGTCGCCACTTCCACAAGATCCGGTACGCCGTCTACCGTCCGTTTGTGACCAAGTTGCTCCTCGTACTCCACGTCCTCGTCGCGATCGTCGCCGTCGGGCCCGTCACTGTCGCGGCCAGTATGTTCCCGCCCAGCGCCCGGCGCGCCCTTGCCGATCCCGGTGACCCACGGGCGACAGAGACCGTGCGTCTGCTGCACCGGATATGCCGGGTGTACGCGGCTGTGGGCATCGCCGTTCCCGTACTCGGCTTCGCCACGGCTCTCAGCATGGGCGTGCTCAGTGACGCCTGGCTGGTCGTCTCCATGGTCCTGACCGGAATCGCGGCGGCCGTTCTCCTGGCGCTGGTGCTGCCGCGTCAGGAGGAGTTGCTCGAAGCGTTGGAAGCGGAGCCAGCCGGGGTCGGCGCGGTCGCCGGGGCCACCGAAGTCGCCGCGAGTACCCGGGGCACTCGGAACACCCGGAGCACCGTTCGGCTCGCCATGTTCACCGGCATCTTCAACCTTCTCTGGGCCACCGTCACGATCCTCATGATCGTGCGGCCCGGTTCCACGACGGGCGCCTGACGCTCAACACCGGTGTGGGTGGGCTTGGTGAGCTTGGTGGCGTTGCTGGTGCTGGTGGGTTTGCTGGTGCTGGTGGGTTTGCTGGTGCTGGTGCTGGTGGGCGAACACCAGCCCCTCCATCGAGTCTCCCTTGTCCGCCCTGAACTGCCGCGCCACGGAGGCCACGACGAGCACGCCCGCCGCGATGACGAGTGTGGAGAACGCCCAGGTCAGGGGCCAGGGCCACCCGGTCACGTCAGGCGGCTCCCGGTGCGTGCGGAACGAGACGTACATGAGCGTGGCCGGGGGCACCGCCACCAGCAGCAGGGGCCAGGCCAGGGCGTCACGGCGGCCGAAGTACGTGGCCAGGAGGAGCAGGGACACGGCCAGGATCGCGACTCCGGGGCCGGTCACCGAGGTCGCCGTCTCCGTGGTCGAGCCGGGTGACTCGGGGCCGTTGCGGAGTTTCCAGGGGAGGCAGAGAAGGTACGCCGCCGAGGAGAGGGCGGCACCCAGCAGGCGGGTCAACCAGCGTTCCGTCCAAGGCCGCTCCGACAGCAGGCCCAACAGCTTCTCGGTCATGGGAACGAGGGTTCCTCTGTCGCACACAGGGCCGACAGAGTACGCGTACTCAGTTCCGGCCCGTTCCTCTGAGGCGTACGCCACGCCGCTTCCTGGACCGGCGGGCTGACCAGCGGGTTCACCAATTGGCCCACCGGTTGGTGAGCCGGTTGGTCCACCGCTAGGACGGCGACGGCTCAGCCGTCGACAGCGGGCTGGCGATGTCCTCCAGGGAGCGCCCCTCCGCCTTGACCGCGAGCGCCGCCGCGACGAGGCCCGCCGCGCACATCAGGCCGGCGCCGATCTGGAAGGCGAGGACCGTGTCGCCGACGACACCGGTGCTGGTCAGTTCCGCGAAGATCAGCGGGCCGCTGATACCGCCGGCCGCGGTGCCGATGGCGTAGAAGAACGCGATGGCCATCGCGCGGGTCTCCATCGGGAAGATCTCGGAGACCGTCAGATACGCGCTGCTCGCGCCGGCCGACGCGAAGAACAGGACCACACACCAGCAGGCGGTCAGTGTGGTCGCGCTCAGCGAGCCCCGGTCGAAGAGCCAGGCCGTGCCGAACAGCAGGACGCCGGAGAGCAGATAGGTGGACGAGATCATGATCCGGCGGCCCACGGTGTCGAAGAGTTTGCCGAGGAACAGCGGGCCGAGGAAGTTGCCGACCGCGATGACGGCGAAGTAGTAGCCGGTGCTGCCGGTCGGCACGTCGAAGAACTCGGTGAGGATCGCGCCGAAGCCGAAGGTGATCGCGTTGTAGAGGAACGCCTGCCCGATGAAGAGGGACAGACCGAGCACGGCACGCTTGCGGTAGGTCGAGAAGACCGTGCGGCCGATCTCCAGGAACCCGATGCTCTTGCGCTGGTGGATGGTGATCTCCCCCGCGGGCGGCGGGAGTTCGTGTCCGTTCTCCTCCTCGATCTGCCGCTCGGCCGAGGTGACCAGCCGTTCCGCCTCCTCCCCCTTGCCGTGGATGAACAGCCACCTCGGGCTCTCGGGGACGTTGCGGCGTACGAGCAGGATCACCAGGCCGAGGACGACGCCGAGGAGGAAGGTCAGCCGCCAGCCGACGTTCATCGCGAACAGGTCCGTGTTCAGCGCGACGATCGACAGGAGCGAGCCGGCGACCGCGCCCAGCCAGAAACTGCCGTTGATGATCAGGTCGACGCGGCCGCGGTACTTGGAGGGGATCAGCTCGTCGATCGCCGAGTTGATGGCCGCGTACTCGCCGCCGATGCCGAAGCCGGTGAGGAAGCGGAAGAGGAAGAACCACCAGGTGGAGAACGAGAGCGCCGTCATGGCGGTGGCCGCCAGATAGACGGCCAGGGTGATCATGAAGAGCTTGCGGCGGCCGAAGATGTCCGTGAGCCGGCCGAAGAACAGGGCGCCCGAGCAGGCTCCGGCCACATAGAGCGCGGCCGCGATACCGGTGACCTGCGCGGCCGAGATGGGCAGGCCGCTGCCGGACTCGGAGAGACGGCCGGCGATGTTGCCGACGACGGTGACTTCCAGGCCGTCCAGGATCCAGACCGTGCCGAGCCCGATGACGATGGTCCAGTGCCAGCGGGACCAGGGCAGCCGGTCCAGCCGGGCGGGCACGGCGGTGGTGACGGTTCCGGTGCCGACGTCGGCGACGGCCATGGCGCCCTCCTGCGGCTCGGGGACATGTCCCCGAGTTCCCCGAGCCGCCCCCTTCTCACCTGCCAGTTCGCACGCCCTCACCTGCCATTTCGCACGCCACCGGGCGCAGCCCCGTCAGGGGGGGGCGGGGAACGGCGCGATCTTTTAGGGGCGCGGGGAACTGCGCGACCAGCCACGACGCTCCCGCACGCAGCCATACAACGCGCGGGAGCAGCGAATCCCGGCAAACCGGGCTACGCCCCCAGCGCCCGCGACACCGCATAAATCAGAAGGCCCGCCAGCGCGCCGACCACCGTGCCGTTGATCCGGATGAACTGCAGGTCACGGCCGATGTGTGCCTCGATCTTCTTCGAGGTGTGCTCGGCGTCCCAGCCGGCGACGGTGTCGGTGATGAGGGAGGTGATCTCGTCCCGGTACGTCGTCACGACGTACACCGCGGCCCCCTCGACCCAGCCGTCGACCTTGGCCTGGAGCCTCGCGTCGGTGGCCATCCGCGCACCGAGGGACAGCAGCGAGGCCCGCACGCGCAGCCGCAGCTCGCTGCGCTCGTCCTCCGCGGCGGACACGATCATCTGCCGTACGGAGGACCAGGCGGACGCGATCAGGTCCTGGACCTCGCCACGGCCGAGGACCTCGCGCTTGAGGTTCTCCACCCGCGCCCGGGTGTCGGTGTCGGACTGGAGATCGGAGGCGAAGTCGCTGAGGAAGCGGTCGAGGGCGCCACGGGCCGGGTGGGCGGGCATGTCGCGCATCTCGGTGACGAAGCGCAGCAGCTCCTTGTAGACGCGCTCACCGACCCTCTTGTCGACGAACTTCGGGGTCCAGCCGGGGGCGCCGCCCTGCACGGCGTCCATCACCTGCTCGTTGTGGAAGACGAGCCAGTCGTGGGCGCGTACGCAGATCAGGTCGACGACCCGCCGGTGGCCGCCGTCCGCGACGATCTTCTCCAGCGTCTTGCCTATGCCGGGGGCGATCTCCTGGGCGTCGGCCCGCCGGTTGATGGCCTCGCCGACGACGGCCTGCACGTCCGAGTCGCGGAGCACCGCGAGGGCGCCGCGCAGTGCGGTGGCCAGTTCCGCGGTCACCCGGTCGGCGTGCTCGGGATCGCCCAGCCAGGTGCCCAGCCGGCTGCCGATGCCGACGGCCCGCAGCCGCTGACGTACGACATCCTGCGAGAGGAAGTTCTCTCCCACGAACTCGCCCAGGGAGACGCCGAGCTGGTCCTTCTTGGTCGGGATGATCGCGGTGTGCGGGATGGGCAGGCCCATGGGCCTGCGGAACAGTGCCGTGACGGCGAACCAGTCGGCGAGCGCGCCGACCATGCCGGCCTCCGCGGCCGCCGCCACATATCCCGCCCAGGCGCCCGCACCGGAGTTCCCGGCCCACTTGGCGAGTACGTAGACGACGGCGACCAGAAGCAGCAGGCCGGTCGCCGTGAGTTTCATCCGGCGGACCCCGCGGAACTTCTCCTCGTCGGCGGGGCTGAACGAGTTCATCGTCCGGTTCGGCGCGGTGCCGTCCCGGTTCGGTGGGGTGCGGCCGGCCCCCGTGGAGCCCGTGGGGTTCGCCACACCGCCGGGCCGGGAAGACTGCCCCTCGGGGCCCGTTTCCCCTGTTTCATCCTCTTTCGTGCGTTCCATCCACTCCATCCGTTCCCGGTCCCCCATAACGCATTGTCCCAACCTGACCGACTCCTGGAACGGAACAGGAGTTCCCGGCGTCTGTCCGGGCGGGGGAATTACAAACGGGTCCTGTGTGCGTCCTTGGGGATGCCCAGGTGGGTCCAGGGGGTCTAGCGGGGTCCAGGGGGCCCTGTCGGGTTCCTTCCACGCCATGCCTCATCATGGGGTGATCACATCGGAGCCTCGTGCTCCCACTTTTCCGAGGAGACACGCACCGCATGACCAAGCGTCACGGTTATGCCTTGCTGGCCGCGATCGCCGCCGTGATCGTCGCCATTTCAGCCGCCATATACGTCGGAGTCGCCTCCGACGACGGCGGGGAGACCGCGATGGCCGGCGGTCGCACCCCGCACAACTCGGCGGCTCCCGCGTCCGTCGGCACCTGGGTGGGCGCCTGGTCGGCGTCCCCGGCCGGATCGGAGCCGGGCACCGAGCTGAACGGCATGGCGGGCCGTTCGGTACGCAACGTGGTGCACGTGGGGGTCGGCGGCACCGCGGCCCGGATCACGCTGTCCAACCTGTACGGACAGCAGCCGCTCAGCATCACCCACGCCTCGGTCGCCGTCGCGGCCACCGCGAACAACGCCGCCGCGGCCACCGACACGATGCGGCGCCTCACCTTCGGCGGCCGCCCCTCGGTGCTGGTGCCCGCCGGACAACAGGTGGTCAGCGACGCCGTGGGACTGCTGATCCCGCACGACACGGACGTACTGGTGACGACGTACTCACCGACCCCGTCGGGGCCCGTCACCTACCACCCGCAGTCACGGCAGATCTCGTACACCGCGGAGGGCGACCGCACGGAGGACCTCAGCGGCGTCGCGTACACCGGGCAGACGCCGTACTGGCGCTATGTCACCGCGGTGGACGTGTTGAGCAACGAGTCGGACGGCACGGTCGTCGTCATCGGCGACTCGCTCACCGACGGAGTGACCTCGACCGTCGGCGAGAACCGGCGCTGGACGGACGTCCTCACCGACCGGCTGCGCTCCGACTCGGACGGGCCCCGCTACAGCGTGGTCAACCAGGGAATCAGTGGAAACCGCGTCCTGACCAGCGGCCTCGGCCGTCCCGCCGAGAACCCGAGCGGCCTGACCCGCTTCGACCGCGACGTGCTCGGCCGCACCAACGTCAAGGCCGTCGTGGTCGTCCTCGGCGTCAACGACATCCTGCGGACGCCCCACGAGACCGACGCCGACCGGATCACCGCCGGGCTGCGCGAACTGCGGCGGCTGGCCCACGCCCGTGGCCTGCGGATCATCGGCGCCACCCTCATGCCCTTCAAGGGCCACCGCGGCTACCTGCCCGTCCTGGAGGACACCCGCCAGGCCGTCAACGCCCAGATCCGCTCCGGCAAGGTCTTCGACGCCTACGCCGACTTCGACAAGGCGCTCCGCGACCCGTACAACCCGCGCGGTCTGCGCCCCGACTACGACTCGGGCGACCACCTCCACCCGAGCGACAAGGGCTACGAGCGCATGGCGGAAACCTTCGACCTGGACGACCTGAAGGGCGCGGCACCGGCCCAGCTGTAGGCGTCGGGCGCCTTCAGCCTTCAGGGGCCCTCAGACGCCGCCCTCAGGGGCGGCCCCCTCAGTCCCGCGCGCTCAGTCCCGCCCCGTCTCCAACTCCTCCTGGCGGGCAGCCTTGCGCTCCAGCTTCTCCTGCCGCCGCGCCTCCTTCAGCCGCAACCGCTCCGCCCTGCTGACCTTGCGGTCGATGCCGACCCCGCCCCAGAACGCAAAGCCCGTGACAACGACGCGCGGAGCGCCTTGCTCCCCCGGCACGCCCTGCTCACTGTGGTCGAAGCCCCCCATGATGCCGATGCCGCGGACGACGACCTCGACGCCGGGCGGCACGACCACATTCAACCCGCCCATGATCGCGACGCAGTTGACGACGACCTCGCTGTCGGCGAAGTTCGCCTCGCGCAGGTCGACGACGCCACCACCCCAGAACGTGAAGGAGTTGAACCGCTTCGGCGCGGTCCAGTGCCCCTTGCGCTCGAAACCCGACATGATCGCGACGCCCCACTGGGACGAGCCCTCACCGCCGACAATCCGGCTCGCCCAGTCCCCGCTGCCCGCGGGCAGCTTGACCATCGACACGGCGGGGGCGGGAGCGGAGACGCCGGGCGCGGGCAGATCCCGGGTGATGGGCTCCAACTCCTTGTACGTACGCGCCTTGTAGGTCGCCTCCAGCCGTTCCTCGAACTCCTCCATGTCCAGGCGGCCCTCGGCGACGGCGTCCCTCAGCACTTCGGCGACCTGTTCACGGTCGGCGTCGGAGGCGCGCAGCTCGGGAAGCCCACCTGGGGACGCGCCAGAAGATGCGCCGGAAGGTGCGCCGGGAAGTGCGCCGGAAGGTCCGTCCGGGAGTTCGTCCGTCATGCCAGCAGCCTACGAGTTTGCCTTCTCCGCGTACATGCGGCTGATGACCGCCTCGATGTCGGGTTCCCGTACCGACAGGTCGACCAGCGGGTACTCGGCCGCGATCCGCGCCACCAGCGGCGCCGCCGACTGCGCTGCCGGGAAGGCGAGCCACTGCCGTGGTCCCTCGACCTTCACCACCCGCGCGGACTCGACGTCGATGGGCGGCAGTTCCCGCTCCAGGTCCACGATGAGTGTCCGCTCGCTCTCCCCTATCTCGTGCAGCCCGGCGAGCGGCCCGTCGTACATCAGGCGTCCGTGGTCGATGACCATCACCCGCCGGCACAGGTGCTCGATGTCCGACAGGTCATGGGTCGTCAGCAGCACGGTCGTGCCGCGCTCCGCGTTGAGATCCTTCAGGAACTCCCGCACCCTCGCCTTGCTGACCACGTCGAGCCCGATGGTCGGCTCGTCCAGATACAGCACCTCGGGATCGTGCAGCAGGGCCGCCGCGATGTCCCCGCGCATCCGCTGCCCGAGCGAGAGCTGCCGTACGGGCACGTCCAGCAGCTCGCCCAGTTGGAGGAGTTCGACGCACCGGTCGAGGTTCGCCGCGTACCGCGCGTCCGGGATCCGGTACATGCGGTGCATCAGCCGGTACGAGTCGATCAGCGGGAGGTCCCACCACAGGGTGGTCCGCTGCCCGAACACCACACCGATGCGCTGCGCGAGCCGGGTGCGTTCGCGGGACGGGTCGATGCCCGCGACCCGCAGGCGCCCGCCGCTCGGCGTGAGGATGCCGGTGAGCATCTTGATGGTGGTGGACTTGCCGGCGCCGTTGGGGCCGATGTAGCCGACCATCTCGCCGCGCGACACGGTGAAGGAGAGCGAGTCGACCGCCCGCACCTCCCGCCGCTCACTGCGCAGAAAGCCGGTCTTCTTGCGTACGTCGAAGACCTTCTCGACGCGATCGAGCTGGATGAAGTCGTCGGCGTGACCGAAATCCGTCTGCGTGTCCATGTGCGGCTAGCTCCCCGTGCTCCGGTACGAACGAAGGCCCGCCCGCCAGGCGACACCCGCGAGCGCGCAGCAGGCGGTGGCCACGAGGGGCGACAGGAACGCGACCCACTCCGGCAGGTCGAGCGGATACGGCAGCCCGAGCACATACAGCGCGGGCAGCCAGTTGACGAAGGCCAACGGCAGCACGAAGGTCACCCCGCGCACCAGGTCCTTCGCGAAGACGGTCGGCGGGTACTGCAGAAGCGTGGTGCCGCCGTACGTGAACGAATTCTGCACCTGGGACGCGTCCTGCGCCACGAACTGGAAGGCTGCGCCCGCCACGAACACCGACGCGAAGATGGCGGCCCCGCTGACCACCATCACCGGCATCAACAGCACCTTCAGCGGCGTCCACGAGATGTCGACCACGACGAGCGCGTACCCGAGAACCAGCAGCCCCTGCGTGATCCGGCCCAGCCGGCGCAACGCGAACCTGTCCGCGGCGACCTGCGCGAGCACCGGCACGGGACGTACGAGCAGTGTGTCGAGCGTGCCGTCGCGCACCCGCTGCCCGAGCCGGTCCACCGAGCCGATCACCAGATCGGTGAGACCGAACGCGGCGCTGGACAGGCCGTACAGGAAGGCCACCTCGCCGAACGAGTAGCCGCCGAGTTCGTCGACCCGGGAGAACATCAGCAGGATCGCGACGAAGTCGAGCGCGGTTCCCGCGAAGTTGCCGAAGAGAGTCATCGCGAAGGACGCGCGGTACGCCATCGTCGAGCGGATCCACATCCAGGCGATCAGCCGGTAGGCGCGCAGTCCGTCCGCCAGACGCGATCCACCGACCGGCGCGAAGCCGCGGTCCGCACCGGCGTGCCACCCCTCGCGGCCCTCGCCGCGCCTCCCGCCCTCGCTACCTTCCCTGCACCCCCCGCCCTCGCTACCTTCGCTGCGCCCCCCGCCCTCGCGGCCCTCCCTGTCCTCCCGGTCCTCCCTGAGGTCAGCCACCCTGGACCACCACCCTGCGTGTCGCCGCCGACTGGACCAGGCGGCCGAGCGCGAGCAGCCCGACCGCCCAGGCGGCCTGGAAGGCGTACGTACGCAGCAGTGCGAAGCCCGTGCGCTCCCCCAGCAGCACGTCCGCCGGGGCCTGCATCAGCGCGGACCAGGGCAGCACGCGGGCCAGCTCGCCGAGCGCGCCCGGGAAGACGTTCAGCGGCAGCGTCATCCCGGAGAAGAACAAACCCGCCAGAACGGCCAGCTGCTGCACCCCCGCCCCGTCCATGAACCAGAACGCCGCCAACGCCACGAGATAGCGGATCGCGAAACTCACCAGGACCCCCAGCACCACGGCGACGAGGAACGCCAGCCAGGTTCCGGCGTCGGCCGGCAGCGCGAGGTGGAAGACGAGCCCGCCGAACACCATCGGCAGCACACCGCGCCCCAGCAACTGGAACGCGGCCCGCCCCGCGTCCGCCGCCAGCCACCACGCCTGGAGGTCCACGGGCCGGTAGAGATCGATCGCGATGTCACCCGTACGGATTCTCTCGATCAGCTCGTCCTCGAAGCCGGCGCCCATCAGCGCGACCACCGAGAGCAGCCCCTGCCCCACCCATACGTACGTCACCGCCTGGGCCTGGTCGTACCCGCCGAGGCCGGGCCTCTCGTCCCACAGCGCGATGTACGTGTACGCCAGGATCAGCCCGAAGACGGTGTTGGTGAACACGCCCGCGGCGGTGGCCACCCGGTAGGTCGCGTACCGTCGGAAGCCACCCGCCGCGACGGCCGCGTACAGCCTCCCCGCTCCCACCACGGCCATCACCACGAGCCCCCTTCAGCCGTTCTGAGCCAAAGCGCTGGAGCCTAGCCGCGGGACCGTGCCGCGTGCCACGCATTTTCTCCCGTGACGCGTGCCACGTGCTGGGAACGAAACACCGGGTGGCACAGTCTTCAGAGGGAGGGGCGCACCAGACGTACGAGGGCGTACCAGATGTACGACGCGAAACGGGAGCACGGCACAAGATGAACGACCAGCCTCAACCGCAGCAGCCGAGCGAGGGCTGGGCACCGAGAGACCCCGCGACCGCCCCCGCGGCGACACCGGACGCGCCCGGCGAGAAGCCCAAGCGGCCCAAGCGGCCCAAACGCACCGGCTGGAAGCGTCTGATCCCGACCTGGCGGATGGTGCTCGGCACGTTCGTCACCGGGATCCTGCTGCTCGTCGGCCTGTTCGCGCTCGGCTACTACCTGGTGAAGATCCCCTCGGCGAACGCGACCGCGACCAAGCAGAGCAACGTCTACCTGTACGCCGACGGCAGCCAGCTCGCCCGCGACGGCGAGGTGAACCGGGAGAACGTGACACTGCCGACGATCTCCAAGGACGCCCAGCACGCGGTGCTGGCCGCCGAGGACCGCGACTTCTACACCGAGTCGGCGGTCGACCCCAAGGCGATGCTCCGCGCCGGCTGGAACACCGCCACCGGCAAGGGCAAGCAGTCCGGCTCGACGATCACCCAGCAGTACGTGAAGAACTACTACCTGGCCCAGGAGCAGACGGTCACGCGAAAGGTGAAGGAGTTCTTCATCTCGATCAAGCTGGACCGCGAGAAGAGCAAGGGCGACATCCTTGAGGGCTATCTCAACACCAGCTACTTCGGCCGCAACGCGTACGGCATCCAGGCCGCCGCCCAGGCCTACTACGGCGTCGACGCCAAGGATCTGACGGCCGGCCAGGGCGCCTATCTGGCGGCGCTCCTCAACGCGCCGAGCGAGTACGACGTCATCGCGCACCCGGAGAACAAGCCGTCGGCACTGGCCCGCTGGAACTACGTCCTCGACGGCATGGTCAAGAAGAAGTGGATCACCGCGTCGGAGCGCTCGGGCGTCGAGTTCCCCGCGCCCAAGGAGACGGTGGTCGCGGCCGGGATGTCGGGCCAGCGCGGCTACATCGTCAAGGCCGTCAACGACTACCTCACCGACCACAAGATCCTCGACGAGGACGCGCTGAACACGGGCGGCTACCGCATCACGACCACCCTGCAGAAGCCCAAACAGGACTCCTTCGTGAAGGCCGTCGACGACCAGGTGATGGACGAGCTCGACAAGAAGGACCGCAAGGTCGACAACTACGTCCGCGCGGGCGGCGCCTCCATCGACCCGAAGACCGGCAAGGTCCTCGCGATGTACGGCGGCGTCGACTACACGAAGCAGTACTACAACAACGCCACGCGCCGGGACTACCAGGTCGGCTCCATCTTCAAGCCGTTCGTGTTCACCTCGGCCGTGCAGAACGACTCGGCCACGCAGGACGGCCGCCCGATCACCCCGAACACCGTCTACGACGGCACGAACAAACGCCCCGTACAGGGCTGGAGCGGCGGCAGGTACGCCCCGGAGAACGAGGACCAGGTCTCGTACGGCGAGATCCCGGTCCGCACGGCCACCGACAAGTCCGTGAACTCCGTGTACGCGCAGATGGCCGTGGACGTCGGCTCCACGAAGGTCGAGAGGACCGCCGTCGACCTCGGCATCCCGTCCGACACCCCCGACCTGAACCCGTCCCCGTCCATCGCGCTCGGCACGGCCACCGCCAGCGTTCTCGACATGACGGAGGCGTACGCGACCCTCGCCAACCACGGCAAGCACGGCACGTACACGATGATCGAGAAGATCACCAAGGACGGCTCGGAGGACGTGAAGCTGCCCGGCAAGGAGACCGAGCAGGCCGTCAGCCGTGAGGCCGCCGACACCACGACCTCGATCCTGCAGAGCGTCGTCGAGGGGGGCACCGGCACGGCCGCGCAGGCCGCCGGGCGCCCCGTGGCGGGCAAGACCGGTACCGCGGAGGACGACAAGGCGGCCTGGTTCGCCGGCTACACCCCGAACCTCGCCACCGTCGTCGCGGTGATGGGCCAGGACCCCGACACGGGCGAGCACAAGGAGCTGTACGGGGCGCTCGGGCAGGAGCGCATCAACGGCGGCGGCTACCCGGCGCAGATCTGGGCCCAGTACACGAAGGCCGCGCTGAAGGGCGTGGAGGTCCAGGACTTCGACCTGGACCTCCAGGAGGGCGCCGGACAACAGGAACTCCCGCCGGCCCTCCCCGAGGAGGAGGAGACCGGCACCGGCGGCCAGGACGGCGGCGGGACGACCACCGGCGGCGAGGAGACCCCGGACACCCAGGGCCAGGACGACGGCGGCACCACCACCGACGGGGGCACCACCGGTGACGGCGGGACGACGACCGACGGCGGCACCACCGAGGGCGACTCGGGCGGCACCACCGGAGACGGCGGAACCACAACCGACGGCGGCACCACCGAAGGCGACTCGGGCGGCACCACCGGAGACGGCGGAACCACAACCGACGGCGGCACCACCGAAGGCGACTCGGGCGGCACCACGAGCACGACGTTCGGAGACTTTCCGTAGCCCGGTGACGGCGCCAGCCCCGACGACGGCGACCGTGACGGTGCGGTCACGGGGTTACGGGGTCATGGGGTCCCGGGGTCACGACGCGTCGGCGTCCAGCAGTTGCCGGTACTCGTCGAGCAGGCCTTCCAACTGCTCGACCATGAAGGCGTAGTAGGTGTGCATGTCGCGTAGCCGGGTCCGCTGGATACGCGGCAGCCCGTCTCCACGCTCCCGCGCGGCCTCGGCGAGCTCCAGCAGTTGCCTGGTCTGGTCGAGCTGATACTGGAGGCAGCCGCTCCAGGCGTCGGAGCGCCACTCGTACCCGGCCTGGCGCACCCCGGGCACCTTGACACGGTCGACCGTGCCGTGGGTCATGAGCAGGCGGGTCATCTCCGACGCCGACCCCTTGCTGGCACCCAGCGCCTGCTGCAGCTGCGACAGCGTCATGGGGGCCGGGCTGAGCATCAGGATGCCTGCCAGCCGCCCGGCCATGGGGGGCCAGCCCATCGCCCGCCCGATCCGAAGACCGAAGTCCTCGATCAGCCGCCCGTCACCGGCGGCATCACCGTCATCCGCGGCTTCGCCGTTGCCAGCGGCTCGCGACATCGACGCCTCCCGTGCCTCCCGTGCCCCCCGTACAGAAAAAAATGAATATTCACTCTTGACTGAACAAGCCGGGTGGGTCAGATTACCAACATCCACGCCGGACTCGCCGACGTTCACACATCCAAGGGTGAAGCAATGGCACAACGCAGGTGGGATCTTATCGTGGTCGGTGCGGGGTCGGCGGGCGCGGTACTCGCCGCTCGCGCCGCCGCCCGGGGCCGACAGGTGCTGCTGCTGGAGGCCGGCCCCGACTACCGATCCGCGCAGATGCCCGAGGTGTGGCGTTCGCCCAATCCCGCGGTGGCCCTGATGGATCCGGCGACGGCGGCGCATCTGGTCTGGATGGGCCTGAACTCCTCACGGACGGACAAGCAGCCACAGGCCCCGTACTGGCGCGGCCGGGGCGCCGGAGGAAGCTCGTCCGTGAACGGCCAGATCGCGATCCGGCCGCCGATGGAGGACTTCCAGGAATGGGCCGCACTCGGCTGCCGGGGATGGGCGCCGAACGACGTACTGCCGTACTTCGCGAAACTTGAGGACGACAGCGACTTCGGCGACGAGCCCCACCACGGTCGCGGCGGACCCACCCCGATCTACCGAACCCCGAAGGACGCCTGGGGAGCCGTGGACCGCGCCCTGGCCGACTCGGCGCTGGCCGCCGGGTGGGGATGGGCGCCCGACGTCAACGCCCCTGGCGCCACCGGCGTCTCGCCCTACCCGATCAACTCCCGTGACGCACGCCGCGTCAGCGTCAACGACGCCTACCTCGAACCCGCTCGCGACCTGCCCGGCCTCACCGTCCGCGGCGGCGCCCTGGTGGACACCGTCGTCTTCGAGGACAACCGCGCGGTCGGCGTCCGTGTCCTGCCCGACGGAGCCGGGGCCGGGGCCGGAGCCGGGGCTGGAACCGGGGCTGGGGCCGGAGTCGGCGTCATCGAGTACGCGGACGAGGTGATCCTGAGCGCAGGCGTGATCCACTCACCGGCGATCCTGCTCCGCTCGGGCATCGGCCCGGCCGACCAGCTGCGGACACTGGGCATCGAGGTCCGTCAGAACCTCCCCGTCGGACTCGGCATGCAGGACCACGCGATGACAGTGCTCTCACTGCCCCTGCGGCCCGAGGCGGCCATCAAGTCCCCGCACGACCGGCACACGAACGTCTGCGTACGACGCTCCAGCGACTCGGGCACCCACTCGAACGACCTGCTGTTCGCCTCGCTGAACCAGAACGTGCTCGCCATGGCCACCGCGGACTCCCGGTCCCACTCCGGCGCCTTCGGCGTCTGGCTCAACCAGACCCACTCACGTGGCGAACTCACCCTGACCTCCACCGACCCCACGGCACACCCCCACGTCGCCGAGAGAATGCTCTCCGACGAACGCGACCTCGCCCCCATGAGAGAGGGAGTACGCGCCCTCGTGGAGCTGAGCCGCAGCCCCGAGACCGCCACGATCCTCGCCGCAGGACTGGAAGAGGCGAACCGGCCGCTGTTCGACGCACTCGCGAGCGACAGCGCTCTCGACGACCATCTGCTCGCCACCGTCGTCGACGCCCAGCACGGCACGAGCACCTGCCGGATGGGCGCACCCGACGCCGCGGAAACGGTCGTCGACCCCGCCTGCCGCGTGCTGGGCATCCAGGGCCTGCGAGTCGTCGACGCCTCGATCTTCCCTTCGGTACCACGCGCCAACACCAACCTCGCCACCATCATGGCCGGCGAGCTGATGGCCGACCGGCTCGACGACTGACTCTCGACGACTGACGACTGGCTACTGACTGCGCCCTGACCAGGCCGTGATCACGCCCGCCACCGCACAGGAACGGCAACGAACATGAGGACGCGAACATGAAGACTCTGCGACACCTCATCGGTGGCCGGTGGGAAGAGGCCACCGGCGCGGACATGGTCACCGTGGTCAACCCCGCCACCGAGGAAGCCTTCGCACGCTTCGGCGCGGCATCCGCGGACGACGTCGGGCGCGCCGTGGCCGCCGCCTCCGACGCACAGCCCCGCTGGGCCGCGCTCACCGTCACAGAGCGCGTCGACCACATCAACGCCTGGGCCGAGACAATCGCCGCGCACGCCGCCGAACTGGCCGAACTGGAATGCCGCGAGATGGGCAAGCCCGTCGGCATCGGGCGCACTTTCATCGACGGGGCCACAGCCGGTCTGAAGGCCGCCGCGGCACAGGCACTGACCTACCCGTTCACCGAGACGGTGACCGGTCCCGGCGGGGAACACACCGACATCGTCCGCCATCCCCTCGGCGCCACCGCGGTGATCACCCCGTGGAACTTCCCCGTCCCCATGGTCCTCGGCGCCCTCGGCCCGCTGCTCGCCGCGGGAAACACCGTGGTGGTCAAACCCTCCGAACGTTCACCCGCTTCCACCGTGCGCCTGTTCGAGCTGGCCGAGTCCGCCGGGCTCCCGGCAGGCGTACTGAACCTGATCCTCGGCGAGGGCCCCACCGGAGCGGCGCTCACCGAACACGAGGACGTACAACTCGTCCACTTCACCGGCTCCGTGGAAGCCGGCCGCAGCGTGGGCAGCGCAACCGGCCGCCGCCTGCGTCGCTGCCTCCTCGAACTCGGCGGCAAGGACCCCGTCGTGGTCGACGCCGGAGTCGACCCGGTGACCACCGCCCAGGCCGTCGCGTTCGGCGCCTTCATCAACACCGGCCAGATCTGCACCTCCATGGAACGCATCTACGTCCACGAGCAGATCGCGGACGAATTCGTCGAGGCGCTGGTCTCCGCGGCCCAGACCTTCACTCTGGGCGACGGCACCGAACCCGCCACAGTCCTCGGACCACTCGTGGACGAACGCCAGCGCGACACCGTCCGACGCCACGTCGAGGACGCCGTCAACAAGGGCGCCACCCTCCGCACCGGAGGCGCGGTGCCCCAACGGCCCGGCTACTTCTACCCGGCGACCGTACTCACCGATGTCGACGACACCATGCTCGTCATGACCGAGGAAACCTTCGGCCCGGTCGCGCCCGTCGTCGTCGTGCCGAGCTTCGAAGAGGGAATGGCACGGGCAGCCGCCTCCCGCTACGGCCTCGCCGCCACCGTCTACACCGACGACCCCGACCACATCGCGGCAGCCGCACACCTGCCGGCCGGAGTCGTCTGGGTCAACCAGTGGCAGGGCGGCGGCCCGGAACGACTGTACGAGCCCGCCCGCGACAGCGGCATGGGAGCCACCGGAGCCCGTGCCGCCTACGACGCGGCCACCCGGCCCACCTCCGTCCACCACGCCCCCACCCCGGCAGCCGTCCGATGACCACCGCCAAAGACACCACCAAAGCCCCGGCCTATGGCACCGCCAAGGACACCGCCGCCCGGCGTATCCGCGCAGCCGGCGACCAACTCGTAGCCCTCTCCCACCGCATCCACGCCCACCCGGAACTGGCCTTCGAAGAACACCTGGCCAGCCGATGGGTCGCAGACGCCCTGGACGACGCGGGCTTCGAGGTCCAGCACGGTTGCTACGGACTGCCCACGGCGGTGTCGGCGACCATCGGCACCGGTCCGGCACACATCGCGATCTGCGCCGAATACGACGCCCTGCCAGAGATCGGGCACGCCTGCGGCCACAACATCATCGCCGCCGCGGCCGTCGGCGCCGGCCTCGGCCTCGCCCCCCTCGCGGACGAACTCGGACTGACCGTACGCGTACTCGGCACCCCCGCCGAGGAAGGCGGTGGCGGCAAGATCCTCATGCTCGAACAGGGCGCCTTCGACGGCCTGCACGCCGCCATGATGGTCCACCCGGCCGCGACCGAATCAGCAGCGATGCCAGGCCTGGCCGTCACCCAGTTCGACGTGACCTACCGCGGCAAGCCCGCCCACGCCGGCGCCTACCCCGAACTCGGCGTCAACGCCGCCGACGCCATGACCCTGGCCCAGGTGGGCATCGGGCTGCTGCGCCAGCAGACCGCCACCGACGACCGGATCAGCGGCATCAGCACCGAGGCCGGCAGCGCCGCGAACATCATTCCGGATGTCAGCCGCGGCCGCTGGATCGTACGAACGGGCAGCCTGGACACGCTGCAACCACTGGCCCGCCGTGTGCACCGCTGCTTCGAGGCCGGCGCACTGGCCACCGGCTGCGAACTGACCACCTCACCGGTGAGCCCCGACTACGCCGACCTGCGTCCGGACCAGGACATGCTGACACGGTGGGTCGCCAACGCCACAACCCTCGGTCGTTCCTTCCCGCACGTGCCGAACGGCATCGCGGGCGCTTCCACCGACATGGGCAACGTCTCGCACGTGGTGCCCACCATCCATCCCATGCTCGGCCTGGACTGCTACCCCGCCGTCAACCACCAACCCGAATTCACCGCCGCGTGCATCACACCGACAGCGGACCGAGCCGTCCTCGACGGAGCGATCGCGATGGCCTGGACAGCCATCGACACCGCCGGCGACGCTGTCGGCGACACAACCGGCGCGGCAACAGGAGACAGCCCAAACGCCGGCCCGTAAACCGCTGGTCACGGGTCACCACTCAGTGACCGGAGGTCGCCTTCAGCCCGATCACGGCCACCAGCAGCAGACAGACGAAGAAGATCCGGGCGGCGGTCGCCGGTTCGCCGAGCACCGCCATGCCGAACACCGCCGCCCCGGCCGCGCCGATGCCCACCCAGACTCCGTACGCGGTACCGATGGGCAGCGTCTTCGCCGCGTACGACAGCAGCAGCATGCTGGCGACGATGCCGGCACCGGTGAGAACACTGGGCACGAGCCGCGTGAACCCCTCGGTGTACTTCATACCGATCGACCAGCCGACCTCGAGCAGACCGGCGACGACAAGCAGGACCCAGGCCATCAGGCACCTCCGTGAAGGAATCAACAGGGGTGCGTCGTCTTTGCCTGTCCCGGTACGGCGCGTCTCGTCGGGGTCCCCCAACGGTAGCAAGGGACAGCCAGAAGGGGCTGGTGACAATGGCCACCAGCCCCTTCTGCTTCTACTTCCGTCTCGGGGTCCTCAGAGGTACAGCCCCGTGGAGTCCTCGGACCCCTCGAACCGGTCCGCGGCCACGGCGTGCAGATCCCGCTCGCGCATCAGCACGTACGCGGTGCCGCGCACCTCCACCTCGGCACGGTCCTCCGGGTCGTACAGCACCCGGTCACCCGGCTCCACCGCTCGCACGTTCTGTCCGACCGCGACGACCTCGGCCCAGGCGAGCCGCCGGCCCACCGCCGCGGTCGCGGGGATCAGGATGCCACCGCCGGACCGGCGCTCACCCTCAGCGGCGTCCTGCCGCACGAGCACACGATCGTGCAGCATCCGGATGGGCAGCTTGTCGTGATGGCTGCTGTGCTCATTCCTCTTGGCGCTCACGGTTCGAACCTACCTGCCTTCGCGCCGCTCGTACGCAGGTGGGTACGGGCGGAGTACGGGCAGAGTGCGGCCGGGTTCAGCCCCTGCGACGCCTGGTGCTCAGGGTGAGCAGTCCGACGACGCCGACCACCACGAGGGCCACGGGCACGATGCGGTCCAGCCGCGGCGCCCCGTCCTCCGTGACGAACTGCCCCTTCACATCGCCGACGACGCGATTGACGCCGACATAGGCGCGTCCGAGGGTGTGGTCGACACTGGACGCCACCTTGGCCTTGGCGTCCCCGACAATGGTCTTCGGGTGTACCCGCACACCGATCTCATCGAGCGTCTCGGCGAGATTTTCGCGACGGCGCTTGATGTCCGCCTCGATCTGCGCCGGAGTCCTGGTGTCCGGCGTGCTCGACGTGTCCGACACGCGCTGCCTCCGTAATCGTGGTCGTTTCTTCCCGTGGCCGGTCCATGGCCAGTTCCCGTCGGCCCTGTCCCTAATCGACAGTCTGTCAGCTTTGCCCTCCGCGCACCGCCCGGCACCCCCATTACGCTCGGTTCCGCATCCACCACCTCGCAAGGAGACCGAACCGAGATGAGCGAGCGACTCCAGCCCGGCGACACCGCCCCCGCCTTCACCCTGCCCGACGCCGACGGCAACGAGGTGTCCCTTGCCGACCGCAGGGGCCGCAAGGTCATCGTCTACTTCTACCCGTCCGCCCTCACTCCCGGCTGCACCAAGCAGGCGTGCGACTTCACGGACAACCTGGACGTGTTCGCGGGCGCCGGTTACGACGTCATCGGCATCTCCCCCGACAAGCCCGAGAAGCTCGCCAAGTTCCGCGAGAAGGAGAACCTGAAGGTCACGCTCGTCGCCGACCCGGACAAGACGGTCCTGGACGCGTACGGCGCCTTCGGCGAAAAGAAGAACTACGGCAAGACCTACATGGGCGTCATCCGCTCCACGATCGTCGTGGACGAGGAGGGCAAGGTCGAACGGGCCCTGTACAACGTGCGGGCGGCTGGCCACGTGGCGAAGATCATCAAAGACCTGGAGATCTGACACCCCAAGCAAATACCCAAGGCCCAAGCCCCGAGACCCGAGACCCGAACGGCTCGTACCGCCTGATCCGGTACGAGCCGTTTCGCATTCCGCGCACTCCAGGCGTGACTGTCCGATTAGCGGTTCGTTACTCCGTACGAGGTCGCGAACACGCGGCCGGAATCGGAGGGGGAATCATGCCGGTCAGCCCATACACGAGGGAACGACTGGAGGAGGCAGCGAGCTCGTCGCGAACGTTGTCAGAGGCGTTGGGGAAGTTGGGCGTGGATCCGAAGAGTTCGACGCGCGCTTACATCCGGGGGCGCATCAAGAAGTTGGGGATCAACACTTCGCACTTCGAACCCGAAGGAGCCAAGTGGACAAAGGAGATCCTCGAATCGGCGGTCGCCACGTCAAAGAGCGTCAACGAGGTGTTGCGGCGGATCGGGCTCGACTCCGTAGGCGGCCACCACACCAACATCGCTCGGCGCATCAAGGCGTACGGCCTGGACACCTCACACTTCACCTTGGTGGCCCGCACAGAGAGGATGCGCTACAACCAACGCCGCAGGACAGCCGAGGAGATCCTTGTCGAGGAGGTCTCGGCCCACGCAAGGCGCACACCCAGCAGTCGACTCAAGAGAGCCATGTGCGAACTTGGCATCGACGAGCGGTGCGCCCTGTGCGGAATCGAAGCGGAATGGCTGGGAGAGCCTCTACCACTTGAGGTCGACCACATCGACGGAAACTGGCGAAACAACCGGGTCGAGAACCTGCGGTTCCTCTGCCCCAATTGTCATTCCACCACGGACACCTATCGCGGCCGAGCCAAAAGGCGCAACCAGAGCACAGCCTCATGAGCAACGGCGTCCGGTACACCCGCGAGCAATTGGTTCGGGCCGCCGAGCGGAGCTCAGACCTGGACGAAGTCATCGCCTTCTTCGGCACCCGGCCGTACGGGTACCTCCGTGGATACCTCGCGAAGCGCTTCGCTCATTTCGGAATCGACATCTCGCACTTCCGCCAATGCGGCAGCTACACCCGACACGGGGCCCGGCCCACGTCTGACGATCTGCGTATGGCCGTGACCGAATCTGTCTCCATCGCCGAAGTGCTTCGTCACCTCGACCGACCGGACAACGGCGCGCAGCGCCGGATGCTGCACCAATGGATCGCCGAGGAGCAGCTCACAACCTCGCACCTCCTGGGCCAGGGACACGGCCGAGGAAAGCCGGGCACGACCCCCTGCAAACCAGCAGATGCCGTGCTGATCAAACACAGCAGGAAACGCCGGACGGCGACCAAACACCTCCGACGGGCCCTCGGCGCGATCGGTGTACCTGAGCAATGCGCCCGATGCGGCACCGCACCGCAGTGGCTCGGCAAGCCGATGACACTGGAGGTCGATCACGTCAACGGGGACTGGAGTGACGACCGGCGCGAGAACCTGCGCTTGCTGTGCCCCAACTGTCATGCGATCACCAGTACCTGGTGTCGAGGGGGCAGCCGAGGTCGACGAACGGCGTGACATAAATGCACGCTCACCGGCAGCCGCACGACCGGTACGATGGCAAGCGACTGGCGGCGGTGGCGCAGAGGTGACGCAGCAGACTTAGGATCTGTGGCCCGTGAAACGGCTTGAGGGTTCGAATCCCTTCCGCCGCACAGTATCGGCCTGCGAATCGATGGTTGATTCGCAGGCCGTTTTCTTGTTCGCGCACCCGCGGCAAGGCGGGCCCTTCACTCGGCCGTCAGCGCGAACCACCGCAGCAAGACCGGCTTGGCGTCCGGCGGGGCGTCCTCCGGGCCTCGGGCGAAGCGCGCCAGGAGGTCCAGGTACGCGTCATGGAAGGCGGTCACCTCATCCTTGGTGAGGTGACTGAGGCTGCGGGATCCGCGCATCCAGCCCTCCGACTCGGCGTGCCCCTCCGTGAACCGCCGGGCCAGCTCGATGTCCTCGTCGAGCCGCATCCGGTCCAGGGCGCCGGCGACCGCCCGCTCCCCGTCGGTCAGCTCGCCCTGTGCCGGCCGGCGTACGTCGAGTCCGCGCACCGCCCGCCACCACCGCTCGCGGCTGTTGGGCCGCTCCGGTACGTCCTCGATGAAGCCGCCGCGTTCCAGGCGCCGCAGGTGGTAGCTGAGTGTGCCGGTGTTCTCCCCCAGCGCGGCGGCGAGGGTCGTGGAGGTCGCCGGGCCGGAGACTGCGAGGTGACGGAGGATTTTCAGCCGCAGCGGGTGGGCGAGGGCCTTGAGCGCCGCCGGGTCGCTGACCGTGCGGCGCTCGCCGCCCGAGTCGGGCACGGAGTCCGACGGGGGGTCGGGCGGAGAGTCCGGCGGGGAGTCGAGCGCGGACTGGGACTCGCCTTCATCGCTCATGACGGAAGCCTACCGCCACTCGCAGGCGATTCTCTGCAGATTTTTCTCTGCAGACCTTTCATTGCAGAGAAATAGCTGCGAACCTGGAGGCATGCGGGAGAGCCTCCCGCTCATCCGGCCAGCACTCGCCTGGAGGCCTTCATGATTCGTGCCCGACGTCGCCTCGTCATGACGCTGCTGTCCGCCGTGGCTCTCGCCGCGAGTGTGGGCGCGGCGACAGCGGGACCCGCGCATGCCACCGGCACCGGCGAGCGCGGCTTTCAGGACTGTCCCGCCCCCTCCGAGCTGCCCGAAGGCGCCGATCCCGCGAAGTGGCGCTGCGAGGCGATGACCGCCGTCGGGCATCTCACCCTCGGCCGGGTCGAGAAGCGGATTGACGAGCCTTTGGCGATCACCTTCGCGGAGGGCACGGTCGACGGTGAGTACCGTCAGGTGTTCGGCGCGATGGCCGCCGCTCCCCTACCGGTTCGGGGAACGCCCCTGTCGATCACACCTCGGTACGGCGGGTACTCCGACTTCCAGTCCAACGACGAGCGTCGAGGCGAGCTGGCTCTGACGTTCGGGATAACCGGTCCCGGAGTGCCGCCCGGTTGCTCCATAGGCAGCGACGCGGACCCGGTCCACTTGGTGCTCATGGAGACGGATCCGCCGGAGGTCGTCACGCCGGATCCGCTGGTCGTCACCTTCGGGGTCGAGGACAACAACTTCGCCGCACCGAGGACTTCGGGCTGCGGATGGCTGGGCCCCGTACTCAACAAGGCGCTGCGGCTCCCGTCACCGGCGGGCGTGAACAGCATCGACCTGGACGCCCGGGTCACGATGCGCTCGTACGGCGAGGAGGGGTAATCGAGTCGGGGCCGGGGCGGAATCGGGGCCGGGGTCGGGGCCGCACGCTTGAAAGGGCGCCCCCGGTGCGCCTCAGCCCAGCAACTCCTCTACCACCGGCACCAGTTCCCGGAACGCCCTGCCCCGGTGGCTGATCGCGTTCTTCTCGGCGGGGGTCAGTTGCGCGCAGGTGCGGGTGTCGCCGTCGGGCTGGAGGATCGGGTCGTAGCCGAACCCCTGGGAGCCGGCGGGCTCGTGGCGGAGCGTGCCCCGCAGGCGGCCCTCCACCACTCGCTCGGTGCCGTCGGGCAGGGCGAGGGCGGCGGCGCAGGCGAAGTGGGCGGCTCGGTGCTCGTCCGCGATGTCGCCGAGCTGGGCGAGGAGGAGGTTGAGGTTGGCGTGGTCGTCGCCGTGCGTGCCGGACCAGCGGGCGGAGAAGATGCCGGGGGCGCCGCCGAGCACGTCGACGCACAGGCCGGAGTCGTCGGCGACGGCCGGGTGGCCAGTGGCCTGGGCGAGGGCGTGCGCCTTGAGCAGGGCGTTCTCGGCGAAGGTGACGCCGGTTTCCTTGACGTCGGGGATCTCCGGATAGGCGTCCGCGCCGACGAGGTCGTGCTGCAGACCTGAGGCGGCGAGGATCGCCCTCAACTCGGTGATCTTTCCGGGGTTGCGGGTGGCGAGGATCAGGCGGGTCATGATGCTCACCCTAGCCAGGTGGGCGGCGACGCTCATGTACTGCCGGGGATCGTTCGCCGCCCGCGGGGCCGGCCGGTGCCGTTACGGGGTGCAGACCTTGGTGAGTTCGCCCGCCGCGTCGGTCACGGGGCTGATGTCGGGCGTCTCGTCGCCGTTCTCGATGGAGCCGCGGACGTTGGTGACCGCCGCCTGGAGGTCGTCCACGGCCTTGTTGATGTCGGTGTCGTCGGTCTTGTCACCGATGGTGTCGAGGTTCTTGTCGATCGAGTCGAGCGCGTCGTCCGCCTTTGTGGGGTCGTCCGCCGCGTTCTCCACGGCCTGCTGGAGGTCGGTGACGCTGTCGGCGATCGTGTCGGCGGTCTGGACGCAGTCCAGTGCCTTGTCGACCGCGTCGCAGCCGGTGGTCAGTCCGGCTGTCAGTGCGACGGCTGCCACGGCTGCGGCGACGGCGGTGATACGGCGTGGTCGGCGGCGGCTCGCGGCCATGAAACGGTCCTCCCGTTGGTCAGGCCCCCGGGGGCCCGCTTCGTAGGCCTCAGGGCCCCCGTCTGGTACTGGCCGGGCGGCACCGGTGTGCTGTGCCGCCCGCACCTGTAGAGACGCGACCGCCGGTGCCGTGGTTGCTCGCGACATCCGACCGTCTTGGTACGCCCTTTACCTTTCGAGGACCGTATCAAGTGCCGTGCGCTGGGCGACAGCGAGTTCTGTGCAGCCGTCAACGGCCAGATCGAGAAGGGAGTTGAGCTCATCGCGGGCGAACGGCTCGGCCTCGGCGGTGCCCTGGACCTCTACGAAGCGGCCGTCACCGGTGCAGACGACGTTCATGTCGGTGTCGGCCCGCACGTCTTCCTCGTAGCAGAGGTCGAGGAGGGGGATGCCGCCGACGATGCCGACGGAGACGGCGCTGACCGTTCCGGTGAGGGGCTGTCGGCCGGCCCTGATGAGCTTCCTGCCCTGGGCCCAGGAGACGGCGTCCGCGAGGGCGACGTACGCGCCGGTGATGGCTGCGGTGCGGGTACCTCCGTCGGCCTGGAGGACGTCGCAGTCCAGGACGATGGTGTTCTCGCCGAGCGCCTTGTAGTCGATGACCGCGCGCAGGGAGCGGCCGATGAGCCGGCTGATCTCATGGGTACGGCCACCGATCTTGCCGCGGACGGATTCGCGGTCGCCGCGGGTGTTCGTGGCACGGGGAAGCATGGAGTATTCGGCGGTCACCCAGCCCTCGCCGCTGCCCTTGCGCCAGCGCGGGACGCCTTCGGTGACGGAGGCGGTACAGAAGACCTTCGTGTCGCCGAAGGAGACGAGGACGGAGCCCTCGGCGTGCTTGCTCCAGCCGCGTTCGATGGTGATCGGGCGGAGCTGTTCAGGCGTGCGGCCGTCGATGCGAGACATGGCGTCGAGCCTAGCGGTGGTTTGTTGGGCCGGGCGCGGAGATCAAGAGGTCTGCCGGTGCAGACGACGTTGATCAGGGTTTGGAGTTCGGCCGGAGGGGTCTGGGCCGTCCAGGCCCGCCAGTAGCGTTGCAGCGTGCTCCAGGGCACCAGCCAGCCACGGATCGCCCGGGGCCAGCAGGGCAGTTGGGGCGGGGCGAACCAGGTGTCCGAGCAGAAGCTGAACGCGCAGGTGATCAGGGTCCGAAGGCGGCGGATCGCGATGAAGACGACCCAGAGCGCTTACTGCGCGGGTGATTGACACCGGCTCGGTACGTGCGAGGAATTCAGCGACCGGTGGGGGTGAATCCTTGCTTGACCGTGTCGAAGACGGGGCGGTAGGTGTCCCACTGCGCTTCCGGCGCCGAGAGGTAGATGTCGTACTCCCGGCCGCCCTCGCGGCCGAAGCCGAGCTTGATGGCACGGTACGAGCGTTCCCGCCCCTGGAAAAGAAACTCCCACACCACGGCCGGCTGCTCCCGGAACTTGGTCTGCTGCATACGAAGCCTTCGGTACACGGAGTAATTGATCTTCGTGTTCGCCTCCATGTCCCTGAAGTGCGCCATGGGGCTCGAACCAGCGGGCTCCACGATCCCGATCGTGATGCCGACCAGGCCGGACTCGTTGGTGTAGGTAACCGATTCACTCGTCCGCTTGATGGCCTTCCAGTCGTCCGGTACGCGGAAGGAGGCGCCGATCTCGCTGACCTGGTGGAAGCCTTTGGGCACCGGCGGTGGCGTGTACAAGGGGGCAGCGGCGGCGGGGCTCTTCTGGGCGCCGGTGTCGGGTGAGTCGGTGTCTCGGTCGGATGTCGCGTAGATCGCGCCTGTGATGGCTGCGGCCGCTGCTGTCACGGCAACCGTGGTCGATACGAGGACGCGGCGGCGTGTCCGGCCACCATCGGTCCGTGTGGGTCCCGCTGGGACCGCCTCGCCGTCGAAGGACCGGCCCGGGGCCTCACGCTCCTGGCCACTCTCCTGGCCGGCGGACGCGTCCGCAGCGGGTTCCGGTGGCACCGCCGGCGTCGACGCAGTCGACGATCCTGCCGGTCCACCGGACCGCGCGACCCTCAGTGCCTGCTCGGTCTGCTCCGCCGACGGTCGGTCCTCGGGGTCCTTGGACAGGAGGGCTTCGATGAGCGGTTGCAGTGGCCCGGCCTGTTTCATGGGCTCCAGTGGTTCGACGGCGATGGCGTACGCGGCCTCCATCGCGGTGTCCCGGTGGAACGGCGGCCGGCCCTCCACTGCCTGGTACAGCGTCGCGCCGAGCGCCCACAGGTCCGAAGCCGGCCCGGGTTTCTTGCCGCGTATGCGTTCCGGCGCCATGTAGTGGATGGAGCCGACCATCTCGCCGGTCTTGGTCAGGGTCGAGGCGTCGGCGGTCATGGCGATGCCGAAGTCGGTGAGTACTACCCGGCCCTCGGCGCCGATCATGACATTGCCGGGCTTGACGTCGCGGTGCAGCACCCCGGCGGCGTGCGCGGCCCGCAGGGCGGCGATCATGCCCAGGCCGATGCGGGCCGCCTCCTCGGGCGGAAGGGTCCGGCGCTCCTTGAGGAGTTCGCCGAGCGTGTCGGCCGGAACGTACTCCATGATGATGCAGGGCTGCCCGTCGTCGTCCACGGCGTCGTGGACCATCACCACGTTGGGGTGCACGATGCGGGCGGCGCTGCGCGCCTCCCGGCGCATGCGCTCATAGAGCGTGGCGAGCTCGCCATCGGACAGCTGCGGCTGCGTATGCAGCCGCTTGAGGGCGACCTGGCGACCCAGGACCTCGTCCTGCACACGCCACACCGTGCCCATGCCGCCACGGCCGATCTGCTGGGTGAGCCGGTAACGCCCGGCGACGAGCCGCCCCTCGTCCGTCACAGTCCGCCTCCGCCAGCTCCCGCCCGTTTCCTTCGCCCAGTCACCGTAACTGGACGACATATGGGACCACGACCAGGATGTGTTCGGCATCACCGTGCCGGAGACCCACTCGCCCGCGTCAGCGGAAGCGACCCCTCAGGGGTGAGACGGGTGTGACGGTGAGGCCGGGGACCTACATCATGTCCTCGATGTCCGCGGCGATCGGGTCCGCGTCGGTGCCGATGACGACCTGGATCGCCGTGCCCATCTTGACGACGCCGTGGGCGCCCGCGGCCTTCAGGGCGGCCTCGTCGACCTTGCTCGGGTCGACGACCTCGGTGCGCAGCCGGGTGATGCAGCCCTCGACCTCTTCGATGTTGTCGATGCCGCCGAGCCCGGCGACGATCTTCTCAGCCTTGCTGGCCATGTCCTGTCTCCCTGATCCGAACCGCTTTGTCGCAGTAACCCACAGTTGACCCATCTTCGCGAGCGGTTGCGTCGCCCCTGCCGAAGGCTGGCGTTCACGACAGCGCAGACCGTTCGCAGACCGTTCGCGACTGGTCTACACCAGTTTCCAACGGCCGCCAAACCCGCCCTGTTCCCGGGGCTCTGGAGGCGCCGGGAACAGGTGGGTTCCTTATCTCACCTTCACCGTGCTACAACAGGTCTACACCACTGACTGGTGTAGACCACCCGGGCGCTGTCCGTACCTCGCGACCTCGCGCAAACCTCATTCTCTCCCTATATCCGTCCCTGGCCGTCCCCCGGCCGTCCCCGGCAGCACGCAGTACATGGAGGAACAATGACCACCGCCACAGCTCCGGCGGCCCCCACGAAGAAGTGGGGCTCCGGCCTGCTCCAGGGCCTGCAGAAGGTCGGCCGCAGCCTGCAGCTCCCCATCGCCGTGCTGCCGGCCGCAGGCATCCTGCTCCGCCTCGGCCAGCCCGACGTGTTCGGCGCCGACGGACTCGGCTGGGACAAGGTCGCGTCCGTGTTCGCCACCGCCGGTGACGCGGTCTTCGCCAACCTGCCGCTGCTGTTCTGCGTCGGCATCGCCATCGGCTTCGCCAAGAAGTCCGACGGCTCCACCGCCCTCGCGGCGCTGGTCGGTTTCCTGGTCTACAAGAACGTGCTCACCGCGTTCCCGATCACCGAGGCCAAGGTCCAGAAGGGCGCGGACGTCGCCGCGACCTACAACGACCCCAAGGTCCTCGGCGGCATCGTGATGGGCCTGATAGCCGCCGTCACCTGGCAGCGGTTCCACCGCACCAAGCTGCCCGACTGGCTCGGTTTCTTCAACGGCCGTCGCCTCGTCCCGATCCTGATGGCCTTCATCGGCACCGCCGTCGGCGTGTTCTTCGGCCTGGTCTGGGAGCCCATCGGCGACGTCATCACCAACTTCGGCGAGTGGATGACCGGCCTCGGCGCGGTCGGCGCGGGCATCTTCGGCGCGATCAACCGCGCGCTGCTCCCGGTCGGCATGCACCAGTTCGTGAACACCGTCGCCTGGCAGGAGATCGGCTCCTACAAGGACTCCGCGGGCGCCGTCTGGCACGGTGACCTGCCGCGCTTCTTCCACGGTGACCCGACCGCCGGTCAGTTCATGACGGGCTTCTTCCCCATCATGATGTTCGCGCTCCCGGCCGCGGCCCTCGCGATCACGCACTGCGCCCGCCCCGAACGCCGCAAGGCCGTCGGCGGCATGATGATCTCCCTCGCGCTGACCTCGTTCGTCACCGGCATCACGGAGCCGATCGAGTTCTCGTTCATGTTCATCGCGCCGCTCCTGTACGTGATCCACGCGATCCTGACCGCCCTGTCGATGGCCATCACCTGGGCGTTGGGCGTGCACCACGGCTTCAGCTTCTCCGCCGGCGCCATCGACTACTTCCTGAACTGGAACCTCGCCACCAAGCCATGGCTGATCATCCCGATCGGCCTGGTCTTCGCGGCGATCTACTACTTGACCTTCCGGTTCGCGATCATCAAGTTCAACCTCGCCACCCCGGGCCGCGAGCCCGACGAGGAGGTCGAGGACCTCACCAAGGCGTGAGCCCTCGCACGGCGTGACAACGGCATGACAGCTGCCCCGGAGCCCATGGGTTCAGGGGCAGCTGTCATGCCGTTGTCACGCCGTCCTCAGATTTGTCACGCCGTCCTCAGATCTCGTACGTCGCTCGCGGCGCCGCCAGCTCCACCGGTCCGCCGAACACCTCGCGGGCGTCCGCCAGGTTGGCCTGCGGGTCCGTCCACGGCGGGATGTGGGTGAGGACGAGACGACGGGCCCCGGCACGGGTCGCGGTCTCGCCTGCTTCGCGACCGTTGAGGTGGAGGTCCGGGATGCTCTCCTTGCCGTGCGTGAACGCGGCCTCGCAGAGGAACAGGTCCGTGTCGCGGGCCAGTTCGTCGAGCGTGTCGCACACGCCCGTGTCGCCGGAGTACGTGATCGACCGTCCGCCGTGCTCCACGCGGATGCCGTACGCCTCCACGGGGTGCCTGACCTTCTCGGTGTGCACCGAGAAGGGGCCGATGTCGAAGGAGGCCGGCTTGACCGTGTGGAAGTCGAAGACCTCGCTCATGGACGAGGCGGAGGGGGTATCCGCGTACGCGGTGGTCAGGCGCTGCTCCGTGCCCTCGGGTCCGTAGACCGGGATCGGATCGCAGCGGCCGCCGTCATGGCGGTAGTAGCGCGCGACGAAGTACGCGCACATGTCGATGCAGTGGTCGGCGTGCAGATGGCTGAGGAAGATCGCATCCAGGTCGTAGAGACCGCAGTGGCGCTGCAGCTCGCCAAGGGCACCGTTGCCCATGTCGAGAAGCAGCCGGAAGCCGTCGGCCTCGATGAGGTAGCTCGAGCAGGCCGATTCCGCGGACGGGAACGACCCCGAGCAGCCGACGACGGTGAGCTTCATAGAGCAGAAACCTCCGCTGGCGGGGAGAGAGACGGGGGTCGTGACGGGGTCGTGACGGGGAGTCGTACGGTCAGTCGAGCGTAAGGCGCGAAAGGGCGCGTCGCTCCTCCGTCGAGGGCTGTTGTGGGGGAACTCACCTGCGGTGTCACCGGTTCGGGGGCCTGTGGGGCCGACAGCGGGCAAGGGCCCGAGCGGGCAGGCGTGGGCGGGGGCGCGCAGGCGTGGGCGGGGGCGCGCCGGGTACCGTCGTAGGCATGAACACGTCGTGGTGGCTCGCGTTGGCGGCGGTGGTGCTGCTCGCGGCCGTCGCGACATTGGTGGACGGGTGGGGCCGGGGGCGGAAGCCCTCCGGGCGGCGACCGACTCGGCGGCCGACCCGACGGCCGCCCGGACGGTCCGACGGAGTCCGTCGCTCGCCTCGGCCGCAGCCGGCCGAGATCTGGTGGGCGAACGTGCCGTTCGAGGACGGGCCCGGGGCGAAGGACCGGCCCTGCCTGGTCCTGTCGGTGCGGGGGCGGAAGGCCGTCGTCGCCAAGATCACCACGAAGTACCACGACGAGCAGGCCGGGGTCATTCCGCTGCCTGCGGGGTCGGTGGGTGATGCGCGGGGGCGTGAGAGCTTCCTGGAGACGGATGAATTGCGGGGAGTGCCGGTGCGGGAGTTCCGGCGGCGGGTCGGAGTGGTCGACCCGGGGGTCTGGGACCGCGTACGGCACCTGACGGGGTAGGGGGTTCCTCGCCCCCGCCGCCCCCACCCGTTCCCGTCAACTTCCCGTCAACGCCGGAGAGGCTGGTATTCCAGCCCGTCCGGCGTTTGAGGACGAGCGCGTTCAGCGCGATGCGGGGGTCTGGGGGCGCAGCCCCCAGGGTCGGGACGGGAAGGGGCGGCGGGGGCGAAAAAGCCGGCCCTAAGCCCAGAGCTGGCCCTGCACCGTCGCGATCGCCTCTTCCGTCGTGGCGGCCGTGTAGACCCCCGTGGAGAGGTACTTCCACCCGCCGTCGGCCACGACGAACACGATGTCGGCGGACTCGCCCGCCTGCACGGCCTTGCGGCCGACACCGATCGCGGCATGGAGCGCCGCCCCGGTGGAGACCCCGGCGAAGATGCCCTCCTGCTGGAGAAGCTCGCGCGTACGGGTCACCGCGTCGGCCGAGCCGACCGAGAAGCGGGTGGTCAGTACCGACGCGTCGTAGAGCTCGGGCACGAAGCCCTCGTCCAGGTTGCGGAGGCCGTAGACGAGGTCGTCGTAGCGCGGCTCAGCCGCGACGATCTTGACGTCGGGCTTCTGTTCGCGCAGGAAGCGACCCACGCCCATCAGTGTTCCCGTGGTGCCGAGCCCGGCGACGAAGTGCGTGACGGAGGGCAGGTCGGCCAGGATCTCCGGGCCCGTCGTCGCGTAGTGCGCACCCGCGTTGTCGGGGTTGCCGTACTGGTAGAGCATCACCCACTCGGGGTGCTCGGCGGCCAGTTCCTTCGCCACGCGGACCGCCGTGTTGGAGCCGCCCGCCGCCGGGGAGGGGATGATCTCGGCACCCCACATGGCGAGCAGTTCTCGCCGCTCCTGCGAGGTGTTCTCGGGCATGACGCACACCATGCGGTAGCCCTTGAGCTTCGCGGCCATGGCGAGCGAGATGCCGGTGTTGCCGGACGTCGGTTCGAGGATCGTGCAGCCGGGGGTCAACCGGCCGTCCTTCTCCGCCTGTTCGACCATGTGGAGCGCGGGGCGGTCCTTGACCGAGCCGGTCGGGTTGCGGTCCTCCAGCTTCGCCCAGATACGGACGTCGGCGGACGGCGAGAGCCGCGGCAGGCGCACCAGAGGGGTGTTGCCCACCGCGGCCAGCGGGGAGTCGTAGCGCATCAGTGATCAGAGCCCGGCAGCCCGGTCAGACCATGCCGCCGGCGACGGCCGGCAGGATGGTGACGCTGTCGCCGTCGGTGAGCTTGGTGTTGATGCCGTCGAGGAAGCGGACGTCCTCGTCGTTCAGGTACACGTTCACGAAGCGGCGCAGTTCTCCGCCGTCCACGATGCGGGCCTGGATGCCCGTGTGGCGGCTTTCGAGGTCGGTGAGGAGCTCGGCGAGGGTCTCCCCGCCGCCCTCCACGGCCTTCTGGCCGTCGGTGTAGGTGCGGAGGATGGTGGGGATGCGGACCTCGATGGCCATGGTTGCGGGCTCCTGTCGGAAGGTGAGTCAGGTCTGGGTGCGCACGGCAGCGCGAAGAGCAGGGGGGTTGGACGCCGGTCGCGGCCCCGCGGAGCCGTGGCTCACGGCCGTACGGCGGCAGGGATCAGCGCGTACAGATGGCGCTCTGCAGCCTGCACAGGTCGACGTGCAGCCGCGCCACGAGCAGCATGCCCGGCGTCTTGTCGCTCACGTCGTGGGAAACCATGCGCTCATCGTATCGATTCCCGGTCCGGGTCCTGGAATGTGATCTCAGATAGTGGATGAATTCTGCCCGGAATACGGGATCAGTACGCCTCCACCACCATGACCTCCTCCTCCGTGACCACGCTGTCGACGATCCGGAACGAGCGGAACTGGAAGTCGCCGAGGCCGTCGGTGTCCGCGGTCGAGACGAGGACGTAGTGCGCGTTCGGTTCGCCCGCGAGCGAGACGTCCGTGCGGGACGGGTAGCCCTCGGTCGAGGTGTGGGAGTGGTAGACGACCACCGGTTCCTCGTCGCGGTCGTCCATCTCCCGGTACAGCTTGAGCAGGTCCCCCGAGTCGAACTCGTAGAACGTGGGTGACATGGCCGCGTTCAGCATGGGGATGAAGCGCTCGGGGCGCCCGGTGCCCTCCGGGCCCGCGATCACGCCGCACGCCTCGTCGGGGTGGTCCTGACGCGCGTGCGCGACGATCTGGTCGACGAGTGCCTGGGTGATGGTCAGCATGCTGGCCAGGATAAGCAGACGGCCGCCCCGTACCGGAGAGTGGTACGGGGCGGCCCGCGTACCGGGCCACGAGCCCTGCATGCCCTGCATGCCCTGCACGCCCTGCACGCCCTGCACGCCCTGCATGCCCTGCATGCCCCGCGTGCAGGGGGTGCGGGAGACCGCGTCAGCCGACCTGCTCGAAATCCGGCTCGCGGCGCTCGGTGACCTCCGGGTTCCGTGACTTCAGGACGGCCCAGCCGATGCCCAGCACGGCCGCCCAGCCGGCCATCACGTACAGGCAGACGCGGGAGTCGGCGTCGTAGGCGATCAGACCGGTGACGAAGAGCAGGAAGGCGACGGCGACCCAGCTGAGCTTGGCGCCGCCGGGCGCCGGGAAGGACGACGCGGGCAGTCGGCCGGCGTCGACGGCGCGCCGGTAGCGGATGTGGCTGACGAGGATCATGAGCCAGGTCCAGATGCCGGCCGCCGTGGCCACCGAGACGACGTAGCCGAAGGCCTTCTCCGGGACGATGTAGTTCAGGATCACGCCGATGCCCATGAAGAGCACGGAGACCGTGATGCCGAACGCGGGCGTCCTGGTGGACGACAGCTTGTTGAAGAGCGCGGGGGCCTCGCCGTTGTCCGCCAGGGTGCGCAGCATGCGGCCCGTGGAGTACATGCCGGAGTTGCACGAGGAGAGGGCCGCCGTCAGGACGACGAAGTTGACGATGCCCGCGCCCGCCGGGATGCCGATCTTCGCGAAGGCCGCGACGAAGGGGCTGACGCCCGGCGCGAACTCCGTCCATTTCACGACGCAGAGGATGACCGTGAGCGCGCCGACGTAGAAGAGGGCGATGCGCCAGGGCAGGGTGTTGATCGCCTTGGGGAGGGTCTTCTCCGGGTTCTCGGACTCACCCGCGGTGACGCCGACGAGTTCGACGGCCAGGTAGGCGAACATCACGCCCTGGAGGGTCATCAGGGACGAGCCGATGCCCTTGGGGAAGAAGCCGTCGATGGCCCAGAGGTTGGACACGGCGGCGGTGTCGCCCGCGGAGCTGAAGCCGAAGGTGAGCACGCCCAGGCCGATCACGATCATGCCGATGAGGCCGGTGACCTTGACCATCGAGAACCAGAACTCGATCTCGCCGAAGAGCTTGACGGAGATCAGGTTCGCCACGAAGAGCACGACCAGGAAGACCAGGGCCGTGACCCACTGCGGGACCTGCGGGAACCAGTAGTTGACGTAGATCGCGGCGGCGGTGAGTTCCGCCATACCGGTGACAACCCACATCAGCCAGTACGTCCAGCCGGTGAAGTAGCCGAAGAACGGGCCGAGGAACTCGCGGGAGTACTCCGCGAAGGAGCCCGAGACCGGGCGGTAGAGCAGCAGCTCTCCGAGGGCCCGCATGATGAAGAAGATGATGACGCCCGCGAGGGCGTACATGAGGATGAGGCTGGGGCCCGCCTTGGCGATGTTCGCCCCGGCCTGCAGGAAGAGGCCGACGCCGATGGCGCCGCCGATCGCGATCATCTGAACCTGACGGCTGTTGAGCCCGCGTTCGTAACCCTCTTCGTTGACGTCCCTGTCGGGGGCGTCGCCGCCGGCGGCTCCCTGGCCGCCGGGCTCGTGGCCGTCGTCGTGCTTGCCGACCTGCACCGAGGTCATGTCTGCTGCGCCTTTCTCCATTCCGATCCGAGCCGTCGTCGGCTTCGGACCGGTTCCGATCCCCCCGGATTGATGGAGCAAAGCGGGCTCCCCGAGCCCACTGAGCGGTCCCTGGGTCCTGTCGGCCCAGACCGCTCGTGCCGGTCCGGCGGTCGCCGGCGCGGTGGCGTACCCGGCGGGACGTGGGTGGTGTCCCGTCGGGCGATCGTGAAGATTTATCACGACCGCAACGTTGATCAACCGCGGCCGGCCTCGGCACCTGTAGCGCATGCCACAGGTAGAAGTGGACATAAAACACCCGGGCCCACATAGCAGGCCCGGGTGGTGACTTGATCGTTATCCGGATTTGAGCGTCCGCTGAGCGAACGTTTTATCTCACATCAACGTTTCGACCAGCGTCTCCTGAAGTCCGCCCAACCACAGGTACGCCATCACCATCGGCTTGCGCGGGTCTTCGTCAGGCAGCCGGTAGAGGAGGTTGGTGTCCTCCTCGTCGACGACGTCCAGCCGGGAGCCGATCGCCAGGCGCAGGTCGTTGAGGGAGTTGAGCCACCTCTTCGACTCCTCGGGGGTCAGCTTCAGGACCGCTCCCCCGTCCCCCACGGCCACCAGGGCGTCCAGGGAGTGGATCACCACGAGCGCGTTCTCCCGCTTGCCGGCGCGCAGGTCGTTCTCGGTGAAGCGGCGGAACTCCGAGGAATACGCGCGCTGTTCCTCGGCCTGTTCGGGCGAGCCGGCCTCGACGCCGGGGCTGCTGTACGCGTCCGGGAAGAGACGCTTCAGCACGGGGTCGGAGGGCGGCTCGCTCGGTCCCTCCGCGAACAGCTCGGCGAGCGGATCGCCGGAGACGTCCTCGCCCGGGCCCGGTCCGATGAGCTCCAGGAGCTGTACGGCGAGGGAGCGGATGATGGAGATCTCGACCTCGTCGAGCGCGACGGCGGCGCCGCCGCCGGGGAGCGGTTCGAAGTGTCCTGGCATCAGGTTGCGTCGCTACTTCCAGTACTGCGCGGGCGTCGGGCGGGTGGTGGCCTTGCCGTGGCCGGCCTGGTCAGTTCCGGTCGTGCTGGAGGGTGGCCCACAGACCGTAGCCGTGCATGGCCTGCACATCGCGTTCCATCTCCTCACGGGTGCCGCTGGAGACAACGGCCCGGCCCTTGTGGTGGACGTCCATCATCAGTTTGTTGGCCTTGTCCTTCGAGTACCCGAAGTACGACTGGAAGACGTAGGCCACGTAGCTCATCAGGTTGACCGGGTCGTTGTGCACGATGGTCACCCAGGGGACGTCGGGCTCGGGTACGGCAAAGACCTCCTCGGCCGACTCGGTCTTCTCGGTCTCTAGGGGTGCGGGAGCCGTCACACGGCCCATGCTGCCACCACAGGTGGGTGCCCGGCCAAACGAGCCCTGGAAATCGCGATCCCTACAAATCGTCAGAGTGACGAGATAGGGGGTAGCATCTTCTGCCATGAACAGTGCGGACCTAGGGCTGCCGGTGGACGTCCCGTCGACAGCGCTCTTCACGGACCACTACGAGCTGACCATGCTGCAGGCCGCCCTCAAGGGCGGTACCGCCGACCGGCGTTCGGTTTTCGAGGTCTTCACCCGCCGTCTGCCCGAGGGCCGCCGCTATGGCGTCGTCGCGGGCACCGGGCGGGTCCTGGACGCGGTGGAGAACTTCCGCTTCGACGCGGACGTCCTCGGCTTTCTGCGCGAGCGCGGCGTCGTGGACGAACCGACCCTTGAGTGGCTGGCCTCGTACCGCTTCGGCGGTGACGTCTGGGGCTACCCCGAGGGCGAGGTCTACTTCCCCGGGTCGCCGATCCTCCGGGTCGAGGGCTCCTTCGCGGAGTGCGTGCTCCTGGAGACGGTGATCCTCTCCATCCTGAACCACGACTCGGCGATCGCGGCCGCCGCCTCCCGGATGGCCTCGGCCGCCGGAGGCCGTCCGCTGATCGAGATGGGCGCCCGGCGCACCCACGAGCTGGCCGCGGTGGCGGCGTCCCGGGCTGCGTACGTCGGCGGCTTCACGACCACGTCCGACCTGGCCGCGGGCTTCCGTTACGGCATTCCGACGGTCGGCACGTCCGCCCACGCCTTCACTCTCGTGCACGACACCGAGCGGGAAGCCTTCCGCGCCCAGGTGGACTCGCTGGGCCGGGGCACCACGCTGCTCGTGGACACGTACGACGTCGCCGAGGCCGTACGGCTGGCCGTCGAGGTGGCCGGACCCGAGCTGGGGGCCGTCCGGATCGACTCCGGTGACCTGCTGCTCGTGGCGCACCGGGTGCGCCAGCAGCTGGACGAGCTGGGCGCCACGAAGGCCCGGATCATCGTGACCTCGGACCTGGACGAGTACGCGATCGCCTCGCTGGCCGCGGCGCCCGTGGACGCGTACGGCGTGGGCACCCAGCTGGTGACGGGGTCCGGCCATCCGACCGCCTCGATGGTCTACAAGCTCGTCGCGCGTGCCGAGTCGGCGGATCCGAAGGCTCCGCTCGTGCCGGTGGCCAAGAAGTCCTCGGGCGGCAAGACGTCCGTCGGCGGCCGCAAGTGGGCCGCGCGGCGGCTCGACGGGTCCGGGGCCGCCGAGGCCGAGGTGATCGGCACGGGGGCGGTCCCCGCCGAGCTCAGCGACAGCCAGCTTCTGGTGCAGCTCGTCAAGGGCGGCCAGGTCGTGGCCCGCGAGCCGCTGGACGTCGTACGCGACCGGCATGCGCGGGCCCGCGCGAATCTGCCCCTCTCGGCGACCCAGCTGTCGCGCGGGGAGGCCGTCATTCCGACCGAGTACGTGTGAGACGTCTGAGTCCGGGCCGGGCATGGCCCGGGGCACGCCTTGGGGCGGCGCCCTGTCTGGACGTGTCCGTACGGGCATGAACGGCCGGGAAGCCGGGAAAGGCAACGGCAACGACCGCATCCTCCGCCATGCCCGCGCGCCAGTGAGGGGGCGCGGGGCCGTATCGACATGCGGCCCCGCCACGTGGGCGCGACCAGCCACAACACACCCGCAGACGGAGCACCCGACCCAGCGGAGCGTCTCCCTGCCAAGCCAAAGGACACCGACCATGCGCCGCGCCCTGATCGTCGTAGACGTCCAGAACGACTTCTGCGAGGGAGGCAGCCTCGCGGTGCCCGGCGGCGCGGATGTCGCCGCCGCGATCACGGAGCTGATCGGGCAGGCCCCGGCCGGCTACCGGCACGTGGTGGCGACCCGCGACCACCACATCGCCCCCGGCGGCCACTTCGCCGACAACCCCGACTACGTCCACTCCTGGCCGGCGCACTGCGTGGCGGGCACCGAGGGCGTGGGCTTCCACCCGAACTTCGCTCCGGTGGTCGCCTCCGGCGCGATCGACGCCGTCTTCGACAAGGGCGCGTACTCGGCTGCGTACAGCGGCTTCGAGGGCGCCGACGAGAACGGCGTCTCGCTGGGCGACTGGCTGCGCGCCCGTGGGATCACCGAGGTCGATGTCGTGGGCATCGCCACCGACCACTGCGTCCGGGCCACGGCACTGGACGCGGCCCGCGAGGGCTTCCGTACCCAGGTGCTGCTCGACCTGACGGCGGGCGTGGCGGCGGAGACCACCGCGCGGACCCTGGACGAGCTGCTGGAGGCAGGCGTGGAGCTCAGCGGCAAGCCGGTGGTCTAGAGCCCCCCGGAACCCCTGACCCCTGGCCCCTGGCCCCTGAGTGGACTCCCGGACCGCAGTCGGGACACGGTCCGAAGGGACAGTCCGAAGGGGGCGGTCCGAAGGGGCGGTCCGAAGGGGCGGTCCGGACGGAGCGTTACAGAGGCGCGGTCGGCCGGCGCATCAGCGCGCGGATCGGGTGCCAGAGCTCGGCCGCGACAGCGTCCGCCCCCGGCGCCGTACGCCATATGAGGCCGTCGGGATGGTGCAGGACGGCGGTGATCTCGTCCGGGCTCGGCGGCTCCGCGTTACCGCGCAGGTACACCGCCCGCAGGCCCAGGTTGCGCAGCCGCGTCAGCGCCCGGGCGCGGTTCTGGGCGTGCACCAGCACCCGTACCGAGCCGCTGCCCGCGGCGAGCGGTCTGGGCAGGTTCAACGCCACCACGACGGTGCCGTTCGGCAGCTTGCTGAAGCCTCCTGCGGCCATGCGGTCATACCCCCGTGAGATTCGGTGTCAATAAGAGAGCCACAGGACGCACCTAAACACGATCGGCCGCAACCCGCCAGGGGGTTGCGGCCGATCATGGCTTGACCTGCGAAAACGTCTCTTACTACCGTGCGGAGGAGACCTTCACGGTGATCGTCGAGCCGTCGCGGGGCTCCTTCACGATCGCGATCTTGGTGTTGGTGTCAGTGATCTTGACGCCTCCGGTCGGGTTGGCGGTGTCGTAGTAGGTGTTCGTGCGGTCGTTGAAGATCCGGTTGCCCGGCTGCGACTTGATCTTCGTGGCCACGTCCGCCTTGTGCAGCGTGAGACCGTCCGTCCGGTACGAGCTGAAGGGCGAGTCGTACGACTGGACGCGGTTGCGCATCAGCGTGCCGTCGGACCACTTCAGCGCCTTCGGGTGGGCGTCCACCGGCAGCAGCAGGCCGGTGCCCTTGTGCTGGCTGACGTTGTTGTCCCGCTGGGAGGTGTCCCACTTCCAGATCAACAGGCCGTTCTGGTACGGGAAGTGCTCCACCCAGGACGGACGCGTGGTCGCGAAGCCGAAGTTGTACGGGCCGACCTTGAGGGTCTTGTCGTACGACACGTACTGGCGGTTCTCGGCGATGTAGTACTGCGCGTAGTCCTTGGTGAAGGACGCGCCGATACGGGAGAAGCCGACCGACTTCCACGCGGCGTCAGCGGTCTCGGCGTTGTCCGAGAAGACCGCGGAGCCGTCGGCGGTGACGGTGATCCGGTCCGCCGCGAATCCCTTCTGGGCCACGCCGCCGTCGGTGGAGTAGCGGAAGCGCAGGTCGATCTTCTGGCCCGCGTAGGCGTCGAGCGGGAACGACAGCTTCTTGTACGCGTCCACCGTGCCGGTCAGCGCGGGGCTGCCGCTGGCGTCGCGCGGGATCGGCGCACCGTCGACCGTTCCGTCGACAGCGGTCCACTTGGTGCCGCCGTCGGTGGAGACCTCGGTGTAGAGGTAGTCGAAGTCCGTCTCGATGTCGTAGTAGCCGTCGAGGGTCAGCGCCGCCGAGGACTTGCCCGTGAGGTCCACGGAACGGGTCAGTGTGTTCTTGAGGTTGTTGGCGCTGCCGCTCCACCACTGGGTGGCGCCCTCGGCCGGGGGGACGACCTCGGTGGTGACCGCCTTCTTCGGCAGCTCGACCACCAGCGCCTGGGCCTTCTTGGTGTTGTACTCGGCCACGCCCAGCGTGTGGGTGGAGCGCTTCGCGGCCTTGGCCGTGTCGTACTTCAGCCAGCCGAGCTGGAGCTTGTCCCAGGCGGTCATGTCGCCGGGCAGGTCACCGATGGCGTTCTTGCCGGTGCCGAGCCAGGAGCCGGAGGACATCAGGGTCCAGAAGGCGGTGGAGTTCTCAGCGGTGTTGGTCGTGTCGTAGTGGTCCGGCAGACCCAGGTCGTGGCCGTACTCGTGGGCGAAGACGCCGAGTCCGCCGTTCTCCGGCTGGATCGTGTAGTCGCCGACCCAGATGCCGGAGTCGCCGATCTGCGCGCCGCCCATCTTGTTGCCCTCGGGGCCGGTGGCACCGGCGTCGGTGCCGAACGCGTACCAGCGGTGGGCCCAGATGGCGTCGTCGCCCTGGGCGCCGCCGCCCGCGGACTCGTCCTCGCCGGCGTGCACGATCTGGAAGTGGTCGATGTAGCCGTCGGGCTCGTTGAAGTTGCCGTCGGCGTCGAAGTCGTTGCGGTCCCACTTGTCGTAGGCGGACAGCGCGGACTTGATGTCGGCGTCGGACTTGCCGGCCGCCTTCTGGGCCTCGACCCAGGCGGTGACACCGTCCGCGACGGCGTTCCACGCGCAGGTGTCGGGCTCACACTTGTTGGAGCCGTAACGGGCCTCGTTGTAGGGCACCTTGACCCAGTCGGAGACCGTGCCGTCGATGGAGTAGCGGCCCGAGGACTGCTTCTCGTAGTACTTCTTCATCGACTCGGCACCCTTGCCGGTGCCGAAGTACAGGTCCTGGTAGTGCTCTTTGTTGTAGTCCGCCTGCCAGTCCGTGCTGTTGTCCTCGGCACGGTCCGGCTCGGCTATCTGGTTGTGCAGCGGGCCGGGGGTGCCGCCGTAGCGGCTGTCCACCTGGTCGCCGAACTCGACGAGGATCGTGAAGATCTCGTCGGACTTCTCCCGGCCGAGCTCCACGTACTTGCCGTTCTGGAGCTTCACGACCTGCGAGCCGCCGCGCTTGACGGCCTTGGCGTCGCCGGAGATGACCCTCTTGAGGGCCTCCTCGCGCTGGGCTTCCTGACGGTCGGTCAGGGGGCCCTTCAGGTCGTGCTCGTGCTCGGCGTCGTCCCCGGCGCGTGCCGGGTCCTGCCGGTTCGCGGCCGCGGCCGGCTCGTCGCCGGCGTCGGCGGCCTGCGCCACCGCGAAGGTCGAGAACGTGGCGGCGGCCGTTGCGAGCGCCACACCCACCGCGGCTGCTCTGAACGTCCATGGTCTGCTGGTCACTTGAGGCAGTCCTCCCCCGCGCCCGGGCGCGCGGAAGGAGGGGTGTCCAGGTTATGGAGTCCGCGCGCGCTCTATGCGCGTCACAAGTGACGACATTCGATCGGAGTTACCGGAGAAAAGACAGATCTTGACTTGAACAGGTCAAGTGCGATAAGGGCCGGCGGCCGCTCGTCACGCGCCGGCACCCACCCGTTCCCGGTTGGTCTCCGCACCGCTCACCAGGCGCGTTCAAAAGCCTGCTTGTCGGACGCGATGATTCCGTGCGCCCCCCGTGCACCGGCACCGTGGGTTAGGTCACGCTTACCGCTCGTTCCACTCGGGCAGACAGGCGAATAGAGTCGTTTGGCGGCGCGCCGGATTTCCGGTGATTTGCCGAGCGACACCGTTGTCGCACCCCTGATTCTTGTCCGCCCCCTCCCCCACCGCGAGAGGCACCCGGGGGGAGACCCCCACCCCGAGGACGGAACTGCCATGCCTCGTCCGACCGCCGCACAGCTCGCCTACGGTTCCTGCACCGTGATCTTCTCCACGCTCGCCATGCTGCTGCTGTCACAGACGAGTTCGGGCCTGGGAGTCGTGGTCATCGCACTCTCCGCCCTCGTGCTCGGCCTCCTCGTGGCCATGACGGTTCCGGTTCCGAAGCCCGCAGCGACCGCCGCCCCGGGGGCGTCCGCTGCCGCCGGGTCCTCCGGTGTTCCCGAGGCGTCCGCTGTCCGCTCTTCGCCCGTCACCGTCAGCGTCGCCGTCGCGGAACAGCGTGTTCCGGCGCTGCGCGAGACCGTCGCCGCCGCCGGCGCGTCCGAGCCGATGCGCGAACGCGCCTGACTGCTGCCGCCTGTTCAGTACTGCCGTCGGATCCGTACTGGCGTCTGTTCAGTACTGCCGCCGGTTCCATGCTGCCGTCGGTTCCGTGCTGCCGCCCGTCGCCTGTCGTCGGGCGGTTCAGGCGGTGCTGACCACCACCGTCTTGGCCGCCTTGTCGTGCAGCCCCTGCTTGTACGGCTTGTCGAAAAAGCTCCAACCGCCCGCGATGGCGGTCCAGATGCACGCGCAGCAGAACGCGAACGGCACCCACAGCACCAGTGCGCGGACCAGTGAGGTCTGCACGGAGGGCGTGGAGCCGTTGTCGAGGTTCGCCACCCGCAACTGCAGCCACCGCTTGCCGAGGGTCTGTCCCGACCGGGTGGTCATGAAGGTGTCGTAGCCGACGTAGAGCAGCAGGGCGATCAGGGACTGGCCGAAGGACTTGCCGTACTCGATCTTGTCCGTGTCCACGTCGTACTCGTTGACGCCGAAGCCCCACGTCAGCAGCCACACCACGATGACGACGAGGAGCATGTCGATGATCCGCGCGAGCACGCGTTTGCCGCTGTCGGCGAGGGGCGGCATCCCGGTGAGCGGGTCGTTGGAGTACGGGCCGCCTCCGTAGGGGTCACCGCCTCCATAGGGACCACCGCTCCCGTACGGGTCACCGCCTCCATGGGGACCACCGCTCCCGTAGGGGTCACCGCCTCCGTAGGGTGGCGGTGTGGCGCCGTACGGGGAACCACCGCCCTGCCCCGGCGGTGGCGGCTGCTGCTTCTTGAACGGGTCCTCGTCCGGCGGTCTGTGCTGCGGATCGTCGTCCGGAGGGGGCGGCGGCTCGGTGGTCATGTTCCGAGTCGATCGCGAACCCCCCGACCCCGCAACGGGGGACGGCCGTCCGGGGTACCCGTCAGCCGGCGACGAACGTGTGGGCCGCCTTGTCGTGCCAGCACTGGCGCCACGGGCGGTCGAACAGGCCCCACACGACGCCCACCACACCGATGGCGAGGACGCCCGGGACGCTGTAGACGAGCCAGCGGCGCAGGGCCAGGCCGAACGACGGAGGGTCGCCCCCCTCGATGTCCCGCACCTGGAGGCCGAACAGCTTCTTCCCGAGGGTGCGGCCCCATTTGGCGGTGGGCAGCGCCTCGTAGAGGACACCGAAGAGGATCAGGACGGCGAGCACGATGCCGAGGTAGAGCGCGGTCGTGCCGTCCAGCAGCCAGACCGTGACCGTCTCACCGGACAGCTTGGCCGCGTCGATCTTCTCGTTGACGTGGTCGAGGGCCTTGGTGCCCAGCGGTACGGCGGCCGCACCGGTGACCGCGGCCAGCACGAGCGTGTCCACGAGGCGGGCGGCGAACCGCTTGCCAAGACCCGCCGGACGCGCGTTCGCCTGCGAGCGGGCTACCGCCTGGAACGGGTCCTCCCGCACCGGCTTCCACGGCACGACGGGCTGATCCTCGTCCGGCCCGGCCAGTCGGTGCACCTGCTGGGCCCAGGAGGGCTGTCCGCCGCCAAGGCCCGCGCTCATGGGCGCCGCCTGGGAGCCGGACTGCGGGGGCACGGTGGGGGTGGACTGCTGCGGGGCAGCCGGAGTAGCCGGAGTGGCCGGAGTGGCCGGAGTGGAGAACGCGGAGGCCTGGGCCTCACCCTGGGCCTGGGGCTGGGCCGCGGAGTTCTGTCCCGCGCGCTGTTGCCCCGCTCGCGGCGACATCCTCCTGAAGGTCATCGTGCCTTCGGAGGCGAGGGGTTCGCGGGAGCCGGGAACACCGGGCAGGTTGGGGCCCGTTGAGCCGTCGGCGCCGGGCGGAGCCGCGGCCGCGGCGTCCGCGCCCGGGTTCTGCGGGCGACCCGCACCGGACGTGCCGGCGACATGCGCGCGCCCGGCACCCATGGCACCGGCCGCCCCTGCGGCACCCGTGGGGCGTACGGGTCCCGTGGGGGGTACGGGTCCCGTGGGCCTGCGGAAGACCACAGTGCCGCCGGAGGCGCCGGAGTCGGAGGGGGAAGGCGTGGGCGCTCCTGTGTCGCCTCCGGTATCGCTCTCGTCGTCGGACGCGTGGAACGTGGCCGTGCCGTCCGCGTGGTCCGACCTGCCGTCGGGCTGCGCCTGCTGGGAGGGCCGAGCCTGGTGGGCGGACTGCGACGGTACGCGTGGGTCCGGTGAACCCCAGCGGACCCGGCGGTCCGGATCGCCGCCGAAGCCGGTCTGCCGGGAGCGGTCGGCGCCCCACGCGGTGGCCGGCTCGGGGCGGCTGCCGTGCTGCGCCTCGGCGGGCGACGGTCCCGCGGGCGGCGGGTCCTCGTCGAAGAAGTGCGGGCCGGTCTCCTCCGTGGACACGGAGGGCACGGGGGACGCGGGGGTGGGCTGCGCGTCGTCGGGCGACGGGATCGGTTCACCGCCGGCCGGCGCCGGCCGGCTGGTGCCCGGCACCCATGAGGAACCGTTCCAGTACCGGACATATCCAGGAATGGACGGGTCCGGGTAGTACCCCTCTCGGGGGCTGTCGTCGCCGGGGGCCGGGGTTGGGGCGCTCATGTCCGTCGTCCCGTATCTGCTCGGGGGTTGTGTTGAGCGTCCACATCTATCAGACCGGCGCAAGCGCCACTGCCGCTCCTGGCGTACCTACCCCCTTCGAGCAAGGTTCTCCCACGTTTTCCGGCCGTCTCGGGGTAGAGGAGCGGCGGGCGGCGGAGCCCTCCGAGGAAAGTTCCGCGAACCGGCGTAATGCTGTGGGCTCCGCGCTCTCTCCACTCGTACGGGCCCACCCACAGGGCCCTGGAGACGAGAGGAACGTACGACATGCACACCGTGGTGGAACGCGAGCTGGAGCTCAAGCTGGTCCTGTCCCCCGAGCGCAGCATCCCTGTCCCGGCTCTGCTGAGCTATCGCACCGACGACCCGTACGCCGTCCACGTCACCTTCCACATCGGCACCGACCACCCCGTGAACTGGACGTTCGCACGCGAGCTGCTCGTCGAGGGGGTGTTCCGGCCGTGCGGGCACGGGGATGTGCGGGTGTGGCCGATGAAGGCCGACGGGCGCGGTGTCGTCCTGATGGCGCTGAGTTCACCCGACGGGGACGCCCTGCTCGAAGCGCCCGCCGCGCAGGTGTCGGCCTGGCTGGAGCGCACCCTGCGGATGGTTCCGCCGGGCGCCGAGGCCGAGCAGCTCGGTATCGACGACGGCCTCGCCGAGCTGCTCGCGCCCGCCCCGGCCGACGACCTGTGGCTGTGCGATCCGTGGCTCTCGGACGAGTCCGGGGACGGGGAGTGAAAAGACGGGGGGTGAAAGGACGGGGAGTGAGGGGTGTTTTAGAAGAGTTTGCCGGGGTTGAGGATGCCCAGTGGGTCGAAGGTTGCCTTGACCGCCTGTTGCATCTCGATGCCGACCGGGCCGATCTCGCGTGCGAGCCAGTCCTTCTTGAGGACGCCCACGCCGTGCTCGCCGGTGATCGTGCCGCCGAGTTCCAGGCCGAGGGCCATGATCTCGTCGAAGGACTCACGGGCGCGCCGGGACTCGTCCGGGTCGCCCGCGTCGAAGCAGACGGTCGGGTGGGTGTTGCCGTCGCCCGCGTGTGCGACGACCCCGATGGTCAGCTGGTACTTCTCGGCGATGCGGTCGACCCCTGCGAGCATCTCGGCGAGCCTGGAGCGCGGTACGCACACGTCGTCGATCATCGTCGTGCCCTTGACCGCCTCAAGACCGGTGAGGGACAGCCGGCGGGCCTGGAGGAGCAGTTCCGACTCGGCCTCGTCCTCCGCCGGTACGACCTGGGTGGCGCCGGCCGCCTCGCACAGCGCGCCGACCGCGGCGAGGTCGGCGGCCGGGTCGAGCGTGTCGAAGGCGGCGAGGAGCAGGGCCTCGGTGCTCTCCGGGAGGCCCATGTTCGCCATGTCGTTGACGGCCTTCACCGTCGTACGGTCCATCAGTTCGAGGAGGGACGGCACATGGCCGCCCTCCATGATCCGGCAGACCGCGTCGCAGGCGGCCGCCCCGGACTCGAACTCGGCGGCCAGCACCAGCTGCCGGGGCGGTCGCGGCTTCAGGGCCAGGGTCGCTCCGACGACAATGCCGAGCGAGCCCTCCGAACCAACGAAGAGACGCGTCAGGTCGTATCCCGCGACACCCTTGGCCGTGCGGCGGCCGGTTGACATCAGGCGTCCGTCGGCGAGGACGACGTCCAGGCCGAGGACGTACTCGGCCGTCACTCCGTACTTCACACAGCACAGGCCGCCGGAGGCCGTGCCGATGTTGCCGCCGATGGTGCACATCTCCCAGCTGGATGGGTCCGGCGGGTAGGAGAGGCCGTGTTCGTTGACGGCGCGGGAGAGCGTGGCGTTGATGACGCCCGGCTCCACCACCGCGATCCGGTCGACGGGGCTGATCTCCAGGATCCGGTCCATCTTGACGAGGGACAGCACGATGCAGCCCTCGGAGGCGTTGGCGGCGCCCGACAGACCCGTACGGGCACCCTGCGGGACGACCGGGACGCGTAGCTCGGTGGCGACGCGCATGACGTGCTGGACCTGCTCCACGGTGCGCGGCAGCACGACGACGGCGGGGGTGCCCGCCTCGCAGAAGCTGGCCATGTCGTTGGCGTACGAGCTGGTGATGTCCGGGTCGGTGAGGACGGCCTCGGCCGGCAGGCCCGCGAGGAGACGTTCGGCGACGCTGCCCACTGCCACGATGTCTTCATCGGGTCGGGCTTCGATGCGGCTCATGATCACAGCGTCGCACTCGGGGCCATCGGTGTGAACCCCGCCCACGCGAGGCTTTGCGTGTCGGGGTGGTGGCCGGATGTGCTCTTCGTATTGACGCACAGTGAGCGGCGTGGAGAGAGAGCTGCGGGCGTTGGCCGGGGCCGTCGTGGGCTGCTTGGCTCTGGGTGGTGCGCTGATGGTGATGCCCGATGGGGGTCACCACCGGCCTGCCTCCCCCGGGCCCGTGGCGCGGGCCGTGACCGCGGTCGGGTCCGGGGCGCCCGCCTCGCTGCCCGACCTGGTCGCGCTGATCGGTGACCACGAGGCGCATCTGCGGGCCCACCCGGGTGACGTACGGTCGTGGGCCGAACTCGGCGCGGCGTACGTGGAGCGGGGCGAGCGGACCGCTGAGCCGCGGTACTACCCGAAGGCCGAGAAGGCCTTGCTCGCGTCGCTTACTTCGCTTACGTCGCTCAAGGCGAAGGGGAAAGCGGGGGGCAAGGCGAAGGGGAACACGGAGGCGTTCCGTGGGCTGGCCTCGCTCGCCAATGCCCGGCACGATTTCCGGACCGCGCGGAAGTGGGGCGAGGCCGCGGTGGCTGCCTCGCCGAAGCGGTGGACGGTGTATCCGCCGCTGATCGACGCCTACCGGGGGCTCGGCGATTACAAGTCCGCGCGCAGAGCGCTGGCCAAGCTTGTGGCACTTCCTTCGGGGGGCCGGGCCTCGGGGCCGGCGTCGACGGCGGCGTCGAGGGCGCAGGTGCTGACGCGGGCCGGGCTCGTGTACCGGGACCGGGGGTGGCGGGAGGACTCCGCCGCCGCTCTGTCCGACGCGGCGGCGCTCGCCTCTGCGCCGGCCGAGCGGGCCGGGTGTCTCGTGCGGGTCGGGGAGCTGGCCTGGGAGCGGGGGGAGCCCGCCGAGTCGCTGCGCGCCTACGAGGCCGCGCTGCGGGTCGAACCCGGTGAGCACGCGGCGCGGGCCGGGCAGGGCAGGGCGCTGGCCGCGCTGGGGCGGCACTCGGAGGCGCTGCGGGCGTACCAGTCCGCGCTGGCGAAGCGGCCGTTGCCGCAGTACGCGCTGGAGCTGGGCGAGTTGTACGAGTCGCTGGGGCTGGAGGGGGCGGCGAGTGCCCAGTACGACGTGGTGCGTGCGCGGGTACGGGAAGGGGATGCGGGGGGTGTGAACGACGAGCTCGTGCTCGGGCTCTTCGAGGCGGATCACGGGGACACGGATGCTGTGGCGACCGCAGTGCGGCGGCTGCGGGCCGAGTGGGCGCGGCATCCTTCCGTGGCGGTCGCGGATGCGTTGGGGTGGGCGTTGCATCGTGCCGGGAAGGACAAGGAGGCGATCGTGTTCGCCACGAAGGCCACGGACAGAGTGCACGGGGGTGGGGTGCGGTTCGCCCTGTACGCGTATCACCGGGGGGTGATCGAGCGGGAGTCGCGGATGTCGGGGGCTGCTCGGCGGCATCTCGGGGAGGCGCTGCGGGTCAATCCGTCGTTCTCGCCGCTGCTTGTGCCGTTGGCTGAGCGGGCGTTGGAGGAGTTGGGGGAGCCGGAGGCGGGGGCGGTGCCGGAGTTGGAGGCGGGGGCGGGGGCGGGGGCTGAGGCTGAGGCTGAGGCTGAGGGCGCGTGACTGAGGGCGCGTGGCTGTGGGTGGGTCGGGGCCGTGCCGGTACGTCGAGCCCGTCGCCTTCCGGGTGTACTGCCCCAAGACGGAAAGGGCCGGGTTGATTGCAGGAGCCCTACGCGACGGGCTGCGACGTACCGGCACGGCCCGCTCCCGTAGCGAGACGGCCGCGGCACGGCATGGGGCGCTGCCGCGATCGAGGGGTCAGAGGTTGCCGCGTCGCTCCTGCTCTCGTTCGATCGCCTGGAAGAGGGCCTTGAAGTTGCCCTTGCCGAAGCCCATCGAGCCGTGGCGCTCGATCATCTCGAAGAAGACGGTCGGGCGGTCCTGGACCGGCTTGGTGAAAATCTGCAGGAGGTAGCCGTCCTCGTCGCGGTCCACCAGGATCTTCAGTTCGCGCAGGGTGTCGACGGGGACGCGGGTCTCTCCCGCCCACTCGCCGAGGGTGTCGTAGTAGGAGTCGGGGGTGTCCAGGAACTGGACGCCCGCAGCTCGCATTGTGCGGACTGTCTGGACGATGTCGTTGGTGTTCAGGGCGATGTGCTGGACGCCGGCGCCGCCGTAGAACTCCAGGTACTCGTCGATCTGGGACTTCTTCTTGGCGATGGCGGGCTCGTTGATCGGGAACTTGACCTTGAGCGTGCCGTCGGCGACGACCTTCGACATCAGGGCGCTGTACTCGGTGGCGATGTCGTCTCCCACGAACTCCTTCATGTTCGTGAAGCCCATGACCTTGTTGTAGAAGCCGACCCATTCGTCCATCCGGCCCAGTTCGACGTTGCCCACGCAGTGGTCGATGGCCTGGAAGGTGCGGTGGGCGGGTGGGGCGACGATGGGGGCGGCCGCCGTGAAGCCCGGGAGGTACGGGCCCTCGTAGCCCGCGCGCTCGACCAGGGTGTGGCGGGTCCTGCCGTAGGTGGCGATCGCGGCGAGGACGACCGTGCCGTGCTCGTCCTTGTGCTCGTACGGCTCGGTGAGGGGGCTGGCGCCGTGCTCGACGGCGTACGCGAAGGCGGCGCGGGCGTCCGGCACCTCGATGGCCAGATCGACCACGCCGTCGCCGTGTTCCGCCACGTGTTCGGCCAGGAAGTGGCCCCAGGGGGTGGTCGGCTTGATGACCGAGGTGAACACGAAACGGGCGGACCCGTTCTCCAGGACGTAGCTCGCGGTCTCTCGGCTGCCGTTCTCCGGTCCGGAGTAGGCGACGAGCTTCATACCGAAGGCGGTGGAGTAGTAGTGCGCCGCCTGCTTGGCGTTGCCCACGGCGAAGACGACCGCGTCCATTCCCTTGACCGGGAAGGGGTCTGCCTGCCGCGCGGTGTTCGGGGTGTGGTGAGTGGTCTGCGTCATGGCCGCAGACTCTCTCCCTTCCTCAAGGTGCGCAATGGTTTGTGATTTCGGTGGGCAATATGTTCAGTGAGGTAAGGGAATCGGCGGGCGTTGTGTACAGGATGACTACTGCGGAGGTTCATGTGGCGATCGATCGTTTGGACGGTCGGCTCATCGTGTTGCTCGCCGAGGAGCCTCGGATCGGCGTGCTGGAGATGTCCCGTCGGCTCGGTGTCGCGCGCGGGACCGTGCAGGCGCGGCTGGACCGACTTCAGTCGAATGGAGTCATCCGGGGGTTCGGGCCGCAGGTGGATCCCGCGGCCCTCGGATATCCCGTCACCGCTTTCGCGACCCTGCAGATCCGGCAGGGGCAAGGCGCGGACGTCCGGGCGCACTTGGCGACCGTGCCGGAGGTGCTGGAGCTGCACACGACCACGGGCGGCGGGGACATGCTGTGCCGGCTCGTGGCCCGGTCCAACGCCGATCTTCAACGTGTGATCGACCGGGTTGTCGGTTTCGATGGCATTGTCCGGGCCTCCACGGCGATCGTCATGGAGAACCCGGTTCCACTGCGGGTCATCCCGCTGGTGGAGCAGGCGGCGGGGGACGGCGACGACTGAGACGACTGAATGAGGTGACTGTGGGTGAACTTCTGGGAGTACCTCGGCAGTCGCCATCAGCAGCTCCTCGTTGACGCCTACCAACATGCCAGCGCCGTCTTCCAGTGCATGGTCGTGGCGACGGTCCTGGGGGTGGTGGTCGGAGTCGTCACCTACCGCAGCGACTGGGCGGGGAACCTCGCCACGATCACGACGGCGACCCTGCTGACCATCCCGTCGCTCGCCATGATCGGTCTGCTGATCCCGGTCGTGGGGCTGGGTGTCCCTCCCACGGTCATCGCCCTGACGCTGTACGGGCTGCTGCCGATCATCCGTAACTCGATCGTCGGGCTGCGCGGGGTCGATCCGTCGCTGGTGGACGCGGCGAGGGGCATCGGGATGTCACGGCTCGCCCGGCTCGTGCGCGTCGAGCTGCCGCTGGCCTGGCCGCCGATCCTGACCGGAATCCGGGTCTCCACGCAGATGCTGATGGGTATCGCCGCCATCGCCGCCTATGCCTCGGGGCCCGGGCTCGGCAACGAGATCTTCCGCGGTATCGCCTCCCTGGGCAGCAAGAACGCGCTCAACCAGGTCCTTGCCGGCACGCTCGGGATCATCGTCCTCGCGTTGCTGTTCGACGCCGCGTACGTCCTCATCGGGCGGCTGACCATCCCTAGGGGGATCCGTGTCTGAGACACCCGAGATGCCGGCCGGGGCGAGGGCCGAGAGGTCGCAGGGCGGCGGAGATGGTGGGGTGGCTGGGGATGATGGGAAGGGTGGGGTGGCTGGGGAGGAGCGGCGTGCGACCGGGGCCACCATCCGGTTGGAGAACCTGACCAAGCGGTATCCGGGGAGTTCCGAAGCCGCGGTGGACAGCGTCAACATGGAGATCAACTCCGGCGAGCTCGTCGTCCTCGTGGGGCCCTCGGGGTGCGGGAAGTCCACCACCCTGAAGATGATCAACCGGCTGATCGAGCCCACCGGCGGGCGGATCAGGATCGGTGGCGAGGACGTCACCCACATGGATCCCGTGAAGCTGCGGCGGAAGATCGGGTACGCCATCCAGTCCTCGGGGCTCTTCCCGCACATGACGGTCGCCCAGAACATCGGCCTCGTCCCGAAGATGATCGGCTGGCCGAAGTCGCGGGTCACGGCGCGGATCGAGGAGATGCTGGACCTGGTCGGGCTCGACGCCCGTGAGTTCCACGGGCGTTATCCGCGGCAGTTGTCGGGCGGGCAGCAGCAGCGGGTGGGGGTGGCTCGGGCGTTGGCCGCCGATCCGCCCGTGCTGTTGATGGACGAGCCGTTCGGTGCCGTCGATCCCATCACGCGTGATCATTTGCAGGACGAGCTGATCCGGCTCCAGCGCGAGCTGCACAAGACCATCGTGTTCGTCACGCACGACTTCGACGAGGCCATCAAGCTGGGCGACCGGATCGCGGTGCTGCGGGAGCAGTCCCACATCGCGCAGTTCGACACCCCGGAGGCGATCCTCACCAACCCCGCCGACGACTTCGTGTCGGGGTTCGTGGGCGCGGGGGCCGCTCTGAAGCGGCTGAACCTGACGCGCGTACGGGATGTGGAGATCACCGGCTATCCGACGGTGACCGTCGACGATCCGCTGCAGGAGATCTTCAACAGCATCAGGGCCAGCGGTACCAACGAGATCCTGCTGCTCGACAGACGGGGGCGGCCCTACAAGTGGCTGCGGCGCGGGGACCTCATGCGGGCCCGGGGCTCGCTGGCCAGGGCGGGCACGCTGGTGAACGACACGGTGACCCGGGACGCGACACTGCGGGACGCACTGGAGGCCGTGCTCACGGACAACGCGGGACGGGTCGTGGTGACCGGGCGGCGCGGGGAGTACACCGGCGTGGTGGACGTGGAGACGCTGATGAACTCCGTGCACGAGATGCTGGAGGCCGACCGACTCGACGCGGTGGAACACCAGCACGATCTGGAGGAGGCGCGCACCGAGCAGACCCGTCACGAGCAGGAGGGCGCGGTCGGCGGCGGGAAGGCGGGGGAAGCGTGAGGACTCCTGAGACCGACGACCGCGACCGCGACGGCAGGCGCGGCGACGGGGACGGGGACCTTCGTCACCGGCGCGCCCGTACCGGCTCGGAGGACGCCGGTCCGGAGGCCGGGCGGGAGGCCGCGTTCGAAGGGGACCTCGCCGCGGTTACCGCCGAGTCGCGGGCGCCCCGGCTCGGCTGGCGGAAGCTGACCTTTCTGCCCGTCGTGCTCGTCGTCGGGCTGCTCGCCACCTGGCTCTGGTTCCGGCAGGCGGAGCTGGACCCGCTCTCCGAGAACGCGCTCTCGAACGGCCAGGTGTGGAAGGCGCTGCGGCAGCACATCGAGCTGACCGTGATCTCCACGTTCTTCGTGCTGATCATCGCGATCCCGCTGGGCATCCTGCTGACGCGCGGGGCCTTCCGCAAGGCGACCCCGGTGGCGATGACCTTCGCCAACATGGGGCAGGCGACGCCCGCGATCGGGCTGCTGGCCCTGCTGGTGATCTGGCTGGGCATCGGGCGGAAGGCGGCCTTGATCGGCATCATCGCGTATGCCGTCCTGCCGGTGCTGTCGAACACGATCGCCGGACTGAAGGCGAACGATCCGACGCTCCTGGAGGCCGCCCGGGGCATCGGCATGTCACCGCTGGGCGTGCTGAGCCGCGTCGAACTACCCCTCGCCGTACCGCTGATCCTCGCGGGAGTCCGTACCGCACTCGTTCTGAACGTGGGCACGGCGACGCTCGCCACGTTCGGCGGGGGCGGCGGTCTGGGCGTGCTGATCACGACCGGGATCACCAACCAGCGGATGCCGGTGCTGATCCTCGGCTCGATCCTGACCGTCGCGCTGGCGCTGCTCGTCGACTGGCTGGCGTCGCTGGCCGAACTCTTGCTCAGTCCGCGCGGGCTGGAGGCGGGCTCATGAGGCAGCTTACGGGTCTGGTGGCGGCCGGGGCCCTGCTGGCGGGGGTCTCCGGGTGCGGGCTGACCAGCGGTTCGCCCATGGTCGACGATGTGAAGCCGGGGTCGATCGGGCGGGGGCAGCCGCTCAAGGGCGCCGATCTCACCGTGGCGTCCAAGGAGTTCACCGAGCAGCTCGTCCTCGGCGCGATCATGGGTATCGCCTTCCAGGCGGCCGGCGCCGACGTCCTCGACCGCACGGGCATCCAGGGTTCCATCGGCGCCCGCGAGGCGGTCAAGGGCGGGGACGCGGATGCCATGTACGAGTACACGGGCACCGCGTGGATCACCTACCAGGGCAACAGCGACCCGATCCCGGAACCGGACAAGCAGTGGGAGGCCGTGCGTGCGGCCGACCTGAAGAACGGGCTGACCTGGCTGGCCCCGTCGGAGCTGAACAATACGTACGCGCTCGCCATGAACCAGGCCAACTTCAAGAAGTACGGCACGAAGACACTCTCCGACGTGGCCGCCCTCTCGAAGTCGGACCCCGGGGCCGTCACGGTCTGTGTGGAGAGCGAGTTCGCCAACCGGGCGGACGGAATGCCGGGCATGGAGAAGGCGTACGGGATGAAACTGCCCAGCGGGAGCATCACGCAGATGGACACCGGGATCATCTACACCCAGGTGTCCAAGGGGAGTTGCACCTACGGGGAGGTCTTCACCACCGACGGGCGCATCAGGTCCATGAACCTCGCGGTGATGGCGGACGACAAGAAGTTCTTCCCCAACTACAACGTGGCTCCCACGGTCAACTCGGAGACCTTGAAGAAGTATCCGGCGATCGCCGGCGTCCTGGACCCGATCACCAAGCGGCTGGACAACGACGTGGCACAGGAGCTGAACGCCAAGGTGGACGTCGACGGCGAGGACCCGCACGCGGTGGCGCTGGACTGGATGAAGGCTGAGGGGTTCGTGAAGGACGGCTGAGCCGGCCGGCACGTGGGTGCCGCCAGCGGGGTGGAGGTGAGAGGGGCGGGGGTCTAGCAGGATGGGACCGAGCCTCGTCCCTTCTCCAGGGCCACCAGGGAACTCACCGCGCCCTTCAGCGTCGTCACCGGGATGAGGCGGAGCCCCTTCGGCAGCTCCGTCTTCGCGTCCGAGCACTCCGCCTTCGGGACCAGGAAGACCGTGGCACCGTCGCGGCGGGCGGCCTGCGTCTTGAGGGCCACTCCCCCGACCGCGCCGACCTTCCCGCCGGTGTCGATCGTTCCCGTACCCGCGATGACCCGGCCGCCCGTGAGGTCGCCGCCGCTGCCGTCGCCGTCCAGCTTGTCGACGATGCCGAGGGAGAAGAGGAGTCCGGCGCTCGGACCGCCCACATCGGCGAGCTTCAGGGTGACCCTGATGTCGTCCGACTGCTCACCCAGGTGGTTCAGAGCCGCCTCCGTGGCGGTGTCCTGGGACTTCTTCATCTCCTCGGTGTTGTACTCCTCGATCTCCTTGACGCTGTCCCCGTTCGGGTAGACCGAGTCGCGCGGCATCACCGCACGGTCCGTACGGAACCAGCCGTCGAGCACATTGCTCAGGCTCACGTCCGCGTCCGGGCCCGTCGCCTCGATGGTCGTCATCCGCAGCTGCCCGCTCGTCTCACGGGCCTTCGCGCCGGAGATCGTGATCACCGGGTCGCCCTTGTTCTCCCCGAGAACGTCCGCTGTCATGCCGGGCTGGGCGAGCGAGAAGGGCAGCGGCACGAACACCGCCGTGGCGAGCAGAGCCACGACGGGGAGGGCGCAGACGGCGACGGCCCGGGGCCGAGAGAGACGCGAGAAACGAGAAAGCACGGGATCAATCTAACGTGAGAGCGATATCCGTCCGAGAGCCCCGGGTACGAGGGCCCCGGGCATCGGCTGCGAGGGCCGCGGGCATCGGTTTTTAGGGGCGCGGGGAACTGCGCGACCAGCCACATCCGACCTGCAGACGTCACACGCCCCTCGCCACGCGTCACGCAGCCACGCAGCCCGCAGCCCGCAAGGCCATGCCGCACTCAGGACCACGCAGCCCCCGGCACGGGTCACCGCAGGGCGTCAGCCACCTCCCGGGCCGCGTCGACAACACGCGGCCCGACCCGCTCCGGCACGGCATCCGCGAGCATGACGACGCCCACGCTGCCCTCCACCCCCGTGACGCCGACCAGCGCCGCCGCCGCCCCGCTCGCGCCGGCCTCCAGCTCGCCGTGCGTGAGGGTGTAGCCGGGTTCGTCCGCGGCGCCGGTCCGTGCGGCGAGGATCGCCTTTCCGGCGGCACCCCGTTCCAGGGGGTGCCGGAACCCGGCGCGGTAGGCCACGTGATAGTCCGTCCACGTCGGCTCGACCACCGCGACGGCGAGCGCCTCCGTGCCGTCGACCAGCGTGAGGTGGGCGGTCGCTCCGATGTCCTCGGCCAGTGAGCGCAGTGCGGGCAGCGCGGCCTCGCGGACCAGCGGATGCACCTGGCGGCCGAGCCGCAGCACGCCGAGCCCGACGCGTGCGCGGCCACCCAGGTCCCGGCGGACGAGGGCGTGCTGCTCCAGGGTGGCGAGCAACCGGTACACGACGGTCCGGTTGACACCGAGTTTGTTGGACAGCTCGGTGACGGTCAGACCGTGGTCGGTGTCGGCGAGCAGCTTGAGGACGCGAAGTCCCCGGTCGAGCGTCTGAGAGGTTTCCGCGGTCACGACGCCCACTCCTTAGTGGTGAGAGTCGGCGGCCCCCCTACGCGGCGGATGCGTCGCCGGTCCCATCGGCGACGCGCGTCAGAGGCCGCCGGTCGGCAGCGTCCCGGGCACTCCCGGGCGGGCACCGGCTGCGCTCCGCGGCGGCGCTGCCACGGGGCGTGTGCGTAGCGGGACAGTAGCGAGCTGGTTCGCTCAGCGGAAGGCTCCGTCCAGAATCCGGTCATGAGCAGGTACGTACCGTTCCTGGTTACCCGGGGTTTGATCCCGCTATGACCCGATGTGGACGGCGCGGGCAACTCGGCGTGCACCATGCCTGCACAGAGCGCGCACGCACGCGAGCGACGCTGCCGTGACGGCACCGTCGCTCACTGTGGATGGCGTTGTGGATGGCATAGGGGGGGGCGTTGCGACTGTCGTTGCCGTTGTCGCTGTCGCTCGTGGTGGATGTCACCGCATGCGGGTGGCCCACTCCTGCACCTTGGCGATGCGCTGGCGCAGTTGCCCGGCGGTCGCCTCCGCGCTCGGCGGGCCGCCGCACACACGGCGCAGCTCGGTGTGGATCACGCCGTGGGGCTTGCCGCTCTGGTGGACGTACGCGCCGACCATGGTGTTGAGCTGCTTCCTGAGCTCCAGCATCTCCTTGTGGGAGACCACGGGGCGGCGCTCGGCGGGCAGTTCCAGCAGATCCGCCTCGTCGTCCGGCTTCTTGCGGCTGTGCGCGATCTGCCGGGCCTGCCGCTTCTGCAGGAGGAGCTGGACCTGGTCGGGTTCGAGGAGCCCCGGGATGCCGAGGTAGTCCTGCTCCTCCTCGCTTCCCGGATGGGCTTGCATGCCGAACTCGGCGCCGTCGTAGAGGACCCGGTCGAAGACGGCCTCGGACTCCAGCGCCTCGAAGGAGAACTGCTCCTGTTCGCCGGTGTCCTCGTCCTGCTCCTTGTTCGCCTCCTCCATCTCCTTCTCGGATTCGGCGTACGGGTCCTCCTCGCTCTCCTTCTTCGGCTTGTCGAGGGCGTGGTCGCGCTCGACCTCCATCTCGTTGGCGAAGGTGAGGAGGTCGGGGACGGTCGGCAGGAAGACGGAGGCGGTCTCGCCGCGCCGCCGGGACCGTACGAAACGGCCGACGGCCTGCGCGAAGAAGAGAGGGGTCGAGATGGTGGTCGCGTACACGCCCACAGCAAGCCGGGGCACGTCGACGCCCTCGGACACCATGCGGACGGCGACCATCCAGCGGTCGTCGCTCGCCGCGAAGTCGTCGATGCGGTTCGAGGCGCCCGTGTCGTCGGAGAGGACCAGGGTGGCCTTGTTTCCGGTGATCTCGCGGATGAGTTTGGCGTAGGCGCGGGCCGAGTCCTGGTCGGAGGCGATGACGAGGGCGCCGGCGTCCGGGATGCCCTTGCGTACCTCGGTCAGCCGCTGGTCGGCGGCGCGCAGCACGCTGGGCATCCACTCGCCGCGCGGGTCGAGGGCCGTGCGCCAGGCCTGGCTGACGGCGTCCTTGGTCATCGGCTCGCCGAGCCGGGCGGCGATCTCGTCCCCCGCCTTCGTACGCCACCGCATGTTGCCGCTGTAGGAGAGGAAGATGACGGGCCGCACGACGTGGTCGGCCAACGCGTTCCCGTAGCCGTAGGTGTAGTCGGCGGAGGAGCGGCGGATCCCGTCGTTGCCCTCCTCGTACGCGACGAAGGGGATGGGGTTGGTGTCGGAGCGGAACGGCGTACCTGTGAGCGCGAGCCGGCGGGTGGCGGGCTCGAAGGCCTCCAGGCACGCCTCGCCCCAGGACTTGGAGTCACCGGCGTGGTGGATCTCGTCGAGGATGACGAGGGTCTTGCGCTGCTCGGCGCGGTTGCGGTGCAGCATGGGCCGCACGCCGACACCGGCGTAGGTCACGGCGACGCCGTGGTACTCCTTGCTGAGCGGGCCCGCGCTGTACTCGGGATCCAGCTTGATCCCTATCTTCGCGGCCGCCTCCGCCCACTGTTTCTTCAGATGCTCGGTCGGCGCGACCACGGTCACCTGCTGCACGACGTGGTGGTGCAGCAGCCACGACGCGAGCGTCAGCGCGAAGGTCGTCTTGCCGGCCCCGGGCGTGGCGACGGCGAGGAAGTCACGCGGCTGCTCCTGGAGATACCGCTCCATCGCCCCCTGCTGCCAGGCACGCAGCTTGTTGGCGGTGCCCCAGGGGGCCCGCCCGGGAAACGCGGGCGACAGGTGGTGCGAGGAGGCGGCACTGGCGGCGGTGGTAGTCACGGTCTCCGTGGGGTGGTCGAGCGGCTCGGCTACGTATGACAACGGCTGCGTATGACAACCGGGCCACCCTACCGGCGGCTCGACCGCGTCAACGCGCGGAAGACGCGGGGTCCCTCCTGGATGGGACTCAGGTCACAGAGAACGCACGTTGCTTCAGCGTGCGAAGCGCGGCAGCTGCGCCGCGATTTTCGGCACGTCCAAGGTGCCCTGGCAGACGTCGAGTACGAATGTCTCTGCCTCGTCCACGTCGAAGTCCGCGTCCAGCGGGTGACCGTTCATGTGCAGGAAGACCCAGGTCGCATACCAGGCGATGCGCTTGTTACCGTCCACGAGGGCGTGGTTGCGGGCGAGCGACTCCATCAGCGCCGCCGCCTTCTCCCAGACGTCCGGATACGCGTCCTGTCCGAACACACTCGACTGCGGCCGGGCCAGCGCCGAGTCCAGGAGCCCGAAGTCGCGGACCTCGTCCGCACCAAGCCGCTTCGCGAGGTTCAGCAACTCGGGCAGCGTGACGTAGTGCATCAGGCGAGCCTCCGGTTCAGCTCGGCACTCGCCTTCAGTACGTGCTCGGCAGCTTCATTGAACAGCCGCGAATGTTCGTTTATGGCCGACATCACGGCGTCGTGAGCGAAGGCCTGCATGCTGCGCCCTTCCGCTGCCGCCCGCTCACGCAGCGCGTCGAGTTCTTCGTCCGTAAACCGCAGATTCAGTCCAGCCATGCATCGATGGTACTATGCGGTACCAGATGGTGTCACTTTGTCTCTGCCCGCAGCCGCGTAGTCACCCACGCCCCCGCCAACGCCACCCCCGCCATCGGCAGGAACACCGCCACGAAGGCAGCCGGGTGGCCGCCTGAGCCGGCGGAGGCTTGGGTGGCCGTGTGGGCGACCGTGCCGCCGCCCAGCGCCGCGAAGGCCGCGCCGCCCGCGGCGAGGAGGATGACGTTGGCGAGGCCGTCGGAGATCTGGAGGGCGGCGGAGTTGTTGCCGGCCTGGCCGGGCGCGGAGAGCTTCAGCAGGAGGACGCTGCTGGAGGAGATCACCAGTCCCATGCCGAAGCAGCCGAACGCCCAGGCCACCGCCACCGTCCACACCGGCACCCCGTCGATCAGCACGCTCGGCGCGGCGGCTATGGAGGCCGCGGTCAGCAGCATGCCCAGCATCATCAGCCGCTCCCGGTACGGCTCCACGCGCGCCCTCGCCTGCACGAAGGATCCCAGCGCCCAGGTGGCCCCGCCCGCCGCCAGCGAGAATCCGGCCAGAGTCGGCGACAGCCCCCGCTCGGTGACCAGCATCAGCGGCACGAACGACTCCGCCGCGATGAAGGATCCGGCCGCCACCCCGCGCAGCAGGACCACGGAGGGCAGCCCGCGCGCCGCCAGGTAGGTCCCTCGCGGCAACAGCCCGAGCACCGCCGGGACGAGCAGCGCCGCTCCCGCCACACCCGGGATGACGGACAGCCACCGCAGGTCCTGGGCGGCGTACTGCAGCAGACCGGCGCCCGCGGAGATGGCGAGGGCCAGCCGGATGCGCCGCCGGTCGAAGGGCGCGGCGAGGGTCCCCTCCTCCGGTCCGGACGCCCGTCGGCGTATCTGCGGCAGAGCGAGCGCGAGCGGCAGGACGACCAGGACAGGTACGCCGATGAAGACCCAGCGCCAGCCGAGGTGTTCGGTCACCGCGCCGGCGGCGAGGGGGCCGACGACGGACGGGACCACCCAGCTCGCCGCGAACGCCGCCATGATCGACGGTCGCAACCGTTCCGGATAGGCCCGTCCCACGACCACGTACAGCGCGACGATCACCAGCCCGCCGCCCAGGCCCTGGACGGCCCGGCCGAGGATGAACAGCCACATGACCCCGGCCGTCCCGGAGAGCAGCAGCCCCGCAGCGAACGCCCCTATTCCGGCGGTGAGCGACCCCAGCGGGCCCGCCCGGTCCGACCACTGCCCGGCCAGCACCATGCCGAACAAGCTCGTGGTGAAGTACCCGGAGAAGGCGAACGCGTACAGCGAGATCCCGTCGAGTTCCCGCGCTGCCACCGGCATTGCCGTCCCGACGGCCGTCGCCTCGAAGGCGATCAGCAGTACGACGGAGACGATCCCGATGCTCAGCGCCCGGTGGGAGCGGCCGAGGACACTGTCCGGGGCGACGGCTTCGACGGGCGCGCTCGGGGTGGCGGCGACGCCGGTGTCGCCCGGTTCCAGGTAGGTCATACTCGCCAGCGTAAGGGGCACGACTGACATTGACCCCTGTCGGAAGATGGTCTTCCCCCGGGACCTTGGTCGTACGACCACCAGCGTCCCCGCCCCTTTTGTGAACGCGGTGTGGCAGTCCCATTGCAGCCCTCGCGAGTCTCTTTGCTCCGCCCTGCCCCGGGGCTACGGTCGATACATCGAGTCTGGAACATCGGACTCAAGTTCGGCCGTGTGCCCGAGTGGCTTAGGGACTCGCCTGCAAAGCGAGGCACGTGGGTTCGATTCCCGCCACGGCCTCAAGTGCCTTGACCAGGCAAAAAAGGGCGGCACCCCGTGCGGGGTGCCGCCCTTTTGGTCGCCCGTCCCAGTTCCCGTCTCAGTCAGCTCTGGAGGAAGCTAAGCGAGATCAGCCAGATCTGCGGCGGTTCCCTCTCAGCAGTCGCCATCTTGGGCGTCGCGGTTTCACCGGCCTACCGATCACGCGGCCCGGAGGCCTGTGAAAGCTGGACTCCGGACCAGGCATCGACTTCGCACTGTCTGTCGGCATTGTTCCCTGTGGTCACGGCTGTGCCGTTGGCGCGCAGGCCAAGGGTGTGCGTCGAACCGGCCGCCACGGCGACGATGTCGCGCCACTCGCCGACTTCGCACTGTCCGTAGCTGTTGTCTCCTGCCGCGAGGAGCCGTCCGGACGCAGTGACCCCGACGGTGTGGTAGCTGCCCGCGCCGAGCGCCACCACGTCTTCCCACTCATCGACCTCGCACGCCCCGGTTGCCCGGTCTCCGGTCGCTACTGCCCGCCCGTCGGCTCTGAGGCCGACGGTGTGGAGATACCCCGCCGAAATGGCGACCAGGTCACGCCACCCTTCAACGGCACACTGCCGTCGCCGGTTGTTCCCCGTGGCCAGCGCAGAACCGTCCGACCGGATGCCGACCGAGTGCCAGTCACCACACGAGAGTACGACCATCTCGCGCCAGGACTGCACGTCACACTGTCCTTCTGAACTCCGGCCAACTGCTAGCACACGGCCATTCGCGAGCAGCCCGAGCGTGCGGCGCCAGCCTGCGGCCACGGCCGTGACGCCTCGCCATCCGGCGACATCACATTGCCCATCGCCATTCCACCCCGCTGCCAGCACCGTACCGTCCGACCGGAGTCCCACCGTATGAGACCTGCCCGTGTTCGTCGCGGTATGGACGTTGCCAGCTGCCACCGCGACGACGTCTTCCCATCGCTCGACACGGCATTCAGCGGCTGCGGTATTGCCCACGGCGAGAACGGTTCCATCCCAGCGCCGTCCGACCGAATGACGCCTTCCGGCCGCCAGCGCCGATGAGTTGGCGGGCATTCCGCCTCCTTGTGCTGGCGCGAGTTCGCGACATGGGATTCCACCTTGTTGCGATTTATGGCTGGAGCAGTGAGCCCTGAGCGGGGCGCCGAGCACATCCTGGGGACTCAGAGCGCGCCGCCCGCCTCGTCCTGGAACATCTCCGTCCAGTAGTGCCACTCGCCCTGTGGGGTGGAGCCCGTGGGGTCGACCGTCGCCAGGGTCTGCGTCATCGTGGTGGCGAGTTGGTCGTAGGCCTCCTCGGTCAGTTCGTGGGACAGGGACTCGTCGATCGTTCTCTCGCGGTGGAGCAGCCACAGGGTGAAGGCCAGTGTGGAGACGTCCGTGTTGAGGGCGTGCAGGGTGGCGTCGGGCTCGTTCCAGTCGAGGATCGCGCCCGTCGCGCCGTCGACGATCAGGCTGTTGTCCTCGACCAGGTGGCCGAGGCGTATCAAGTGGTCGCTGCCAGCGGGGAGCTGGTCGGCTGTGAGCATGTCCGGGCGCTGGTCCTCGTAGTACTCGGCAAGAGTCGGCAGCGGTACGTCCGTGTCCAGGTGGAACAGGAAGCCGTTCTCGGGCAGGCCCGTCTCGCGCAGGAAGCGTCGGGTCGGCTCGTGCGCGAGTGCCGCGGGGAAGTCGACGTCCTCGAAGCGCACCACACGGCCGTGCCCGAACTCCTGGTCCAGCAGGCGGGCGGGCAGGTCGAGGGCCAGCGTCGCGTCGGCGGGCGGGCCCGCCACGAGGGCCATCGGGCGGATCAGCGCGGCCATCTTCCAGAACGGCGGGACCTCGCCGTCGACGCCCTCCTCGAAGAGGGTGAGCAGTTGCTGCGACATCCCGGTGATGGCCTTCGGACCGAACCTGCCCTCGTAGGGTGCGAACTGCCCGCGCCTGGAGGCCATCTCGTCCGTCGCCGTCACGAAGTCCGTGAGCGTTCGGAGGGAGGGCGCGAGCGGAAGGCGGTCCATCAGGTCGGGGCGGTCAGGGAGGAAGCAGGCGGTGGACACCTCGCCCGTCGCTCCGTCGAGCAGGATCGACTCCGCCTCCGTGCCCGCCGGATCCCGCAGCGCGCCGATCACCAACTGGTCGCACAGGTCCGCCGGGAGACGGGCGCCGGCCAAGTCTCCGGTCGAGTCCGCTACCGTCCGCAGCCCGTTCGCGCGCAGTGCCTCGAAGGTCAACAGGCCGCTGTCGGCCGGTAGTCCGGGCCCGGTCAGCCATCGCCGTGTCGGTGCGTGCGTGACGTACGGATCCAGGGCGCTTTCAAGCAGAGTGATCGTCTCGATGCCGGTGTCCGTCGTGCTCATCGTTCCCCCGCGCGTTGTTGTTCGCAGTCCCCCGGCAGGACCGGGCCGGGCGGCATACACACGGAGACATCTGGAAACGTCGCAGATCAGATTGATCGGGATTATCGGTTCACCAGAAAATTGGGCCGCCGCCCAGCGGTCCTCCCCCACTGCCCAGAACACTACTTGGCACCACTGACAACGCCTCGGAATCGCCCCGGAATCGCCGCGGGGCCGCCCTCGGATCGCTGCGGGGGCGCAGCGGGATCACTGCAGGGGCGCTACGGGGTCGCTGCGGTCGTTTGCCGTGAAGCCGGCCTGCGCGTAGGCGTCCGCCGTCGCCGCCGACAGGCGGTACCGCAACCGGAGTTACCCGCGCGAAGGCTCGCGCCTCGTCACTGTGTCGCCGTCACCACGGCCGCTTGGGGCCTTATCGGCAGCCGGTTGACCGGGCGCCCAGTGGCCGCCCGTACCGCGGACGCGACCGCGGCGGGGGACGTGACGACCGGTACCGCGCTGACGGCCTTGGCTCCGAAGGGCGCGACCACGTCGCGCTCCTCGACGAGCTTGACGATGCGGATGTCGGGGGCGTCGAGGGCGGTCGGCAGTGAGTATCCGGTGAGGTCGGGGTGGCGTACCAGCCCGCGCGCGGTGCGCAGGTTCTCGGTGAGGGCGGCGCCGATGCCCTGCGTGACACCGGCCTCGATCCGGGCGGTGAGCTGCGCGGGGTTCAGAATGCGGCCCACGTCCTGGGCGAGCGCCAGTTCGACCACGCGTACCGAGCCGAGTTCGATGTCGACGTCCACCACCGCGCGGATCGCGCAGAAGGCGAGCCCCACGAAGGCGTCGCCCTGGCCGGCGCCGTCCAGCGGCTCGGTGGGGTGCGGGCGGCACTGCGCGGTCGCCCACAGTTCCTTGCCGTCCATCGCCTCGGCGACGGTCGTCGACAGCACGCCGTCGTACGAGGTGATCTTGCCGTCGGTGATCTGGAGCAGTTCGGTGGACATGCCGAACTTGTGCGCCAGCGGCTGCAGCAGCTGCGTACGGACCATCTTGGCGGCCCGCTCGACGGCGCCGCCGGACACCCAGGTGTGGCGGCCCCGGCAGCTGGGTCCGGCGGGAGGCTGGTCGGTGTCCACGGAGGCCACGTGGACCTCTTCGATGCCGAGCGTCTCCTGGACGATCTGCCGGGCCAGCGTGGTGAAGCCCTGTCCGGTCTCCACGGCCGCGCAGAGCACGGTGGCGATGCCGTCGTGGACCTTCACGGTGGCTGTCGAGACCTCGTCCGTGCCCTCGGCGCCGAGCATGTGGACCATGCCCAGGGCGTAGCCGACACCGCGCCGCACGGCGCCGGGTTCGCCGGCGCCCTCGGGGCCGCCGGGGAGCAGCCACTCGTCCTCGGGGGTGTCCTTGGGGAGGGCGGGCAGCGGGAAGTCCTGGACGGCCTGCAGCAGTTCGGCCACGGGAGCCGGGCAGGTGACCGTCTGGCCGGTCGGGAGCACGTCCCCGGTGGCCAGCACGTTGCGCAGGCGCAGTTCGGCCGGGTCGACGCCCAGCTTCTTCGCGAGCTTGTCCATCTGGGCCTCGTAGGCGGCGCACACCTGCATGGCGCCCTCGCCGCGTACGTGCCCGGAGGGCGGGTTGTTGGTGCGCACGGCCCAGCCCTCGATGAAGGCGTTCGGGACGACGTACGGGCCGCAGGCGAAGGAGACGGCGGCGGCGAGGGCCTCCGACGAGGTGTCCGCGTAGGCGCCCGCGTCGAGGAGGATCTGCGCCTCGACCTTGACCAGCTTGCCCTCGGCGTCCGCGTGGTGGCGGTAGCGCAGGAGCGTGGGGTGCCGGTGGACATGCCCGAGGAAGGATTCTTCGCGCGTTGCGGTCAGCTTGACAGGACATCCTGTTTTCAGCGCGAGCAGCCCGAGGGGGAGCTGGAAGCCCTGGTCCTCGCGGTCGGCGGTGGCGCCGGGCACGCCGGTTACGACGACCTTCACGCGCTCCGGTTCCAGGCCGTAGCAGGCGGCGGCCGTGTCCCGGTCGGTGTGCGGGTCGGTGGACGCCACGTAGAGCTCGACCCCGCCGTCGGGGCGGGGCACGGCGAGACCGGCCTCGGCGCCGATCGGGGCCGGGTCCTGGCGGCCGATGCGGTACAGGCCCTCGACGACGATGTCACCCGCCGCGTCCGGGTCTCCGTGGCGCAGCGGGATGTGGCGGATGAGGTTGCCGTCGGGGTGCAGGGGTTCGGCCTCGAAGGCCTGCTCCGGGTCGGTCACCGGGTCGAGGATCTCGTACTCGACGATGACGGCGGCGGCGGCCATGCGCGCGGTGTCGGGGTGGTCCGCGGCGACGGCCGCGATGGCCTCGCCGTGGTGGCGTACGACCTCGGAGGCGAACACCGGGCGGTCGGCCCTGCCGCGGCCGAGCAAGGAGACTCCGGGCACGTCCTCGTGTGTGATGACGGCTCGTACGCCGGGCATCTCGCTCGCGTGGGTGGTGTCGACGGACACGATGCGCGCGTGCGGGTGCGGCGATCTCAGGACGGCTGCCCAGAGGAGGCCCTCGGCCCACAGGTCCGCCGCGTACGGGAAGGTGCCCTCCGTCTTGGCGCGGGCCTCCGCGGACGGCAGGGACACGCCGAGGCCGTGCGGCGGCGGCTCCGGAGCGGCACCGGGCTCCGCGGTGGTCGCGATGGCGGTGTCGTTGCTCACGCCTGGCCTCCGTCCTGGCCGTACGGCTGCTCGTGGGGCTGGTGGTGGGGCTGGTGGTGCTGGTGGGGTTCGAACGCGGACGGGTTGACGCCACCGGCGCCGGGGCCCGCCTGGTGCGGGATCCGGGCCGCCTCGTCGCCGTCGGCGCTCTCCGCGGCGGCGTGGGCCCCGCGCTCGGTCACGACGTCACGTACGGCGTCCAGGACGCCCCGGTAGCCGGAGCAGCGGCACAGGTTGCCGCACAGCGCCTGGCGGGTCTCCAGGTCGGTCGGCGCCGGATTGCCCTCAAGGAGGTCGTGCACGGTCATCGCCATGCCGGGGACGCAGAAGCCGCACTGGACGGCACCGCACTTGGCGAGCGCCCGCTGGACGTCCGAGGGCTGTCCGTCGGCGGCGAGCCCCTCGACGGTGCGCACCTCGCTCCCGGCGGCGGTCACGGCGGGCACCAGGCAGGAAGCCACCAGCCGTCCGTCCACCTGCACGTTGCAGGCTCCGCACTCGCCCTGCGAGCAGCCGTCCTTGGCGCCGGCGAGGCCGAGCCGCTCGCGCAGGACGTACAGCAGGGATTCGCCGATCCAGGCGTCGGTCACGGGCCGCTCGACGCCGTTCACCTTCAGGGCGTACGAGGCCAGGGGGTGATCGTTGTGCGCGGAGACGCCCGTGGAGTCGTCGGTCGCGGACTCCTCGGCGGCTGCGTCGGCGTCGGTGTGCGCGGTGTGCCCGGCGTCCGCGTGCTCCTCACGGGGCTCCTCGGGAGCGGCCGCCTCCGACGGCTCGGCGGTGCGTTCGTCCGCGAACTCCTGCTGGTGGTGATCGTGACGGGCCGCGGCCCCCGCCGGGTCCTCGCGCCCTGTGTCATGCCCGGTGTCATGTCCCGTGTCGCGCCCGGTGTCGCGTTCCACGGAGACGGCGATCTCGTCGGCGTGCTCTCCGGAGACGTCGATGATCTCGGCGGCGCCGTGCTCGGCGGGAGCATGGCCGACGGAAGCGTGGCCGAGGGCGCCGGGCTCGTCGTGGGGTGCGGCCCCGTCGACGGGCGAGGGCCGGTCCTCGGCGGGCTGCTGGGCCCATGGCTCGCTGGCCCAGGGCGCGGCCGCCCCGCCCGGCAGCGTGGCGGGCGGGTTCCCGCCCCACTGCTCGACCAGGGACGACGTGGTGAACTCACCGGACTCGTCGGGCAGGTCTCCGTCGGCGACCGGAATGGACCACTGCCCGGTCACGTCGTGTCCGGGCTCGCCCTGGCCGTCCTGTGGGGACTCGCCGCCCTGACCGCCTTGTGAGGACTGGTCCAAGTGCCACTGGCCGGTGGCCCCGGGGTTGTACTCGAAGGAGTCCTGGGCGGGCTGCCGGTGCTCCTCGGGCAGGGCGTTCGGGTCGGGCCACCGCACGGCTCCGGGCCGGCCTGAGTCGGCCTGCTCGGGCGGTACGGCCCAGGAGTCGGCGGACGCCGGGTCGGTTCCCGCGCCCGCACCGGGCGCGACCGTTATCGGCGGCGGTACGTAGCCGTGGCCGGGCGCGGCGAGCGGTGAGTCCGCGAGGAGGGCGTCGATGCCCCCTTCGGGGAGCTTGACGAAGGCGGTGGCGCCGTCGTCGTAGTCACCCTGGGGCAGCGGGTCCCAGCGGCTGCCTGCCTGGGGTGTGCCCTCTCCGTGCTGGTCGTCGGTCACGAAAGTGCCCTCCCCAGTGCTCGTCGGGCCAGCGCGGCGACGGTGCGCCGCAGGTGCAGTACGGCGGGTGGCAGCTGCGGTACGGAACCGTCCTCTTCGGGGGCCGGATCGGGGATGCAGGCCGCGGCGACGTACTCCCCGAAGGCGGCCAGCGCCTCGGGCACGATCGCGCGGTTGTTGTCCCAGTCGATCAGTGAGGCCACCCACTGCTCGGCGTCCAGGGGCCTGAGCGGCATCGGCGCTATGGCTCCCACGGCGCACCGCACCCCGCGCCGGGCGGGGTCGAGGACGAGCGACACGGACGCGATGGCACGCCCGGGGCCGGTCCGTCCGGTCGCCTTCAGGAAGACCTGCGGCGCGTGCAGCAGCGGCACGCGCACGTACCCGATGAGTTCGCCGCCGCGGAGCATCTCCACGCCGGCGAGCAGGTGCGAGACGGGGATCTCCCGGCGGACGCCGCCCGGGCCCGCGACGATGAGGGTCGCCTCCAGCGCGGCCAGCACCGGAAGCGCGTCCCCGGTGGGGGACGCCGAGGCGATGTTGCCGCCCAGGGTGCCCGCGTTGCGGATCTGGGGCGGTCCGGCGGCTCTGGCGGCGGCCGCGAGGGCGGGGATGAGCGCGGCGAAGTCTGGGCGCCCCATGCGGGCGTGGGTGAGGCCCGCGCCGAGGAGCGCGTGGCCGTCCTGGTACTGCCAGCCGCGGATCTCGCTGATCCGGCCGAGGCCGACGAGTGCGGCGGGCCTCAGCTGCCCGGAGTTGACGGCGGCCATGAGATCGGTGCCGCCGGCCACGGGAACGGCCGCGGGCATGGCTGCCAGCGCCGCCACGGCCTCGTCCAGCGAGGCGGGCAGCGTCACGGCCTGCGCCGCCTGCGGTGCTTGCGTGGTCAAACCGGCTACCCCTTCCCGCTGCCCCACCTGGTCCCACCTGTGTTGCCGTACGGTACGTGCTGACAGGGCGGACTTGGCAACTCTGGCACATGTTCCCCGTTCCTCGACGCGGGGGTCCGCTAGGAGGCATTCCTACCCGCCATCAGCGGATGGTCCGTTTTCGCACTACATCGCCCGTCGGCTCGAATTGACACTTTTCGGTGCCACTTGAGCGCCTTTCTCCTCAGAGGCCACCGTCCCAGGGCAACCGCGTCGCACGACACCCCCCGGGGGCCACCTCACACGTTCGGGGGCGATCCCTCGATCGGACGTCCGAGCACTCCCGGGCGACGCTGCCACGGCAACGGCCCGGTGGGCGGCCGGTAGGCGACTCCCAGGGCGTCAAGTCGCGCGTAGTGGGCGGTCATCCGCCGCTCGAAGTCCGCGAAGTCGCGTTCCGCGGGTGCGGGCAGGGCGCTCCAGGCGACCTCGGCGAAGGCCACGAGCCGCGGGAAGGCCTGGTAGTCCACACGGGCCCGGTCCTCCATCACCTCGGTCCACAGGTTGGCCTGGGTACCCAGGACGTGCCGCGCCTGATCCGGGGTCAACTCCGGCGGTACGGGCTCGAAGCGGTAGACGTCCTCCAGGGTGCGTACGAAGCCGATGGGTACCGGCTCGTCCGGGCCGTCGGCCTGCCGGTGGTCCAAGTACACCTGCTGCTCGGGGCACATGACGACGTCGTGGCCCGCCCGCGCGGCCGTGATGCCGCCCTGGTAGCCGCGCCACGAGGAGACGGCGGCGCCCGGGGCGAGGCCGATTTTTGTCGTCTCGCCTCCAGGCGCTCTGATCCCCTGTCGACACTCCTCGTCGAGCGGTCGCTTCGCTCCCTCCTCCTCGTCGCTTTCGGCAGGGGCGCGCCCTTCGGCTCGACTCCCGCCCTCCAGGATCTCGTCCCAGCCGATCAGCCGGCGCCCTCGCGCGCTCAGCCAGCCGTCGAAGTGGCGGATGAACCAGGACTGCAGTTCGTCCTCGTCGGCGAGGCCCAGTTCCGCGATGCGCGCCTGTGCGGCGGGGGACGCCTTCCACTGGTCCTTGGCGCACTCGTCGCCGCCTACGTGGATGAACTCCGAGGGGAACAGGCCGAGGAGTTCCTCGAAGACGTTCTCGTAGAAGCGAAGGGCGTTGTCAGTGGGGGCGAGTACGTTTTTGGAGACGCCCCAGGTGTCCCAGACGGAGAGGGAGGTCGTGTCGATGACATCGGTGTTGCCGAGTTCCGGATATGCGGCGATGGCGGCCTGCGAGTGCCCCGGGATGTCGATTTCGGGGACGACGGCGATATGCCGCTCGGCGGCGTACGCGACGATCTCGCGGATGTCGTCCTGGGTGTAGAAGCCCCCGTGCGGCTTCTCCTCCCAGTGCGGTGAGGCGCGGTGGCCGAATTTGGTGCGCGCCCGCCATGATCCGGTCTCCGTGAGCCTCGGATACCGCTTGATCTCGATACGCCAGCCCTGGTCGTCCGTGAGGTGGAAGTGGAAGACGTTCAGCTTGTGCGCGGCCATCAGGTCGAGATGGCGCAGGACGCCGTCCTTCGGCATGAAGTGCCGCGAGACGTCGAGCATGCAACCGCGCCAGCCGAAGCGCGGGGCGTCCTCGATGACGTGGTGCGGGACGACGTGGGTGACGCCGGGTCGGACGGGAGCGCGCCGGAAGGCTTGCGGGCCGATCAACTGACGCAGTGTCTGGGCGCCCCAGAACACTCCGGCGGGGCCCCCGCCCCGGATCTCGATGCCCCGTTCGGCGTCGGCCTCAAGTACGTATGCCTCCGGTTCCAGCGACTCGTCGATACGCAACCGCACGGTGTTCGCAGCGGCCTTGGCTGCCTGGGCGGCCCGGGCGCTTTCGGGGTCCGTGGTGTTCGTCGTGTCCGTGCTGTCCGTGGTGTTCTCCGCGCGCTCCGCATTCGCGTCGCCCGGTGGCAGGGAAAGTCCCAGGGCGGCTCCGAGGGTGAGGCGCAGCCAGCGTTCGGTGGTGTCCGTACCGGGTCCCGCCCACAGGGCGGTACCCGCGTCGAGCGGGACGCCCGGGCGCTCGGACTCCCGCACGGAGCGGGGCACCGGGATCACACCGGGCGAGGGCGGGTTCTTCATGGTCTTACCGTTCGCCGTCTCGTCGTTGGGCGTCGCGTCGTTCACGTCAGTCCTTCACCGCGCCGCCCAGTCCGGAGACCAGGCGCCGCTGTACGAGTACGAAGAAGATCAGCACGGGAATCGTCATCACCGTGGACCCGGCCATCACGCCGCCCCAGTCCGGCTCGTCGGGCTTGTAGAAGACGAGCAGGGCCATCGGCAGCGTCGACTGCGAGGTGTCGCTGATGATGAAGGACTTGGCGAACAGGAAGTCGTTCCACGCGGAGATGAAGGAGAACACGCTGGTGGCGACGAGCCCCGGAAAGACCAGTGGGAAAAGGATCTGCCACAGGAATCGCGTCCGGCTCGCCCCGTCGATGTAGGCGGCCTCCTCCAGCGCCTCGGGAACGGCCTTCACGAAGCCTCGCAGCATCCAGATCGCGAAGGGCAGCGAGAAGGCTATGTGCGGCAGGATCAGCGAGCCCAGGGTGTTGAGCTGACCGAAGTCCCGCATCTGGAAGAAGAGGGGGATCGTCAGCGCCTCGATGGGCACCATCTGCGCGACCAGGAACATGATCAGCAGGGTGGTTCGGAAGCGGAAGCGGAATCGTGTCACGGCGGTCGCCGCGAGAAACGCGATGAGCGCCGAGACGGCGACCACGGTGACCGCCACGACAAGACTGTTGAGGAAGTAACGGCCGAATTCCTGCTGCCCGAAGACACGCCGGAAGGAATCCAGGGTCGGGGACAGCGTCCAGGGCCGCGGCCGGGTCGACTCGATCTCCCCGGCCGGCTTGAAGGCGCTGAGCACCATCCAGTAGAGGGGGAATGCGACCACCGCCGCGACCAACAGTGCCGAGACCTCCGCGGCCAGCCGCCACGGCCGCCGCACGGAACGGCGTACGAGATTTCGTACAAATCCCGGGGATTGAGCGGGCCTTACGGAAGTCGGGGTTCCGGGCGAACTCGTCGCTGTCCCGGAATGCCCGGACGTCACGGAACTCACAGCTCTTCCCCCTGCCTTCGCAGCAGCCTCAGATATACGAGCGTGACCGCCAGCAGAATCAGCAGCATCACCACTCCGATCGCCGACCCGAGGCTGTACTGGGAGGACGCGAAGGCCTTTTGGTAGGCGTACACGTTCAGGACGAGGTTCTGGCCCGCGATGCCGCCGCCGTTCGTCATGACGTAGATCTGCGTGAAGACCTTGAAGTCCCAGATGACCGACTGGATGGTGACGACCACGAGGATCGGGCGGAGCATCGGCGCCAGCACCGAACGCCAGATCCGCCACTGGGAGGCGCCGTCCAGGGACGCGGCCTCCAGCACCTCGGAGGGCACGGCGCGGATACCGGCGTACACCGTGACCATCACGAACGGGAAGGAGCACCAGACCACTTCGAGCAGGACGAGGGCGAAGGCGCTGTACCGGTCGTACGTCCACGAGTGGTCGCCGAGCCCCAGGACCCGGTTGACCGGCCCGAAGTCCGGGTCGAACAGGAGCAGCCACACCGTCGACCCGGTGACCGCGGGTGTCGCCCAGGCGCCGAGCGCGGCCAGCATCAGGGCGAGCCGCGGCACGGCACGGACACGTGTCAGGAGGACGGCGAGCGCGCAGCCGACCGCCAGGGTCGACACGACACACGCCGCCGCGAACACCACGGTGGCCAGCAGCACCTGCCAGAACTGTTCGTCCCCGAAGAGCGTCGCGTAGTTCCCGAAACCCTGGAAGGTCGTCGGCTCCCCGCCGCTGACCTGGGCCTGCGTGTACTCCAGGAAGGAGATCAGCCCGAGCTGGTAGACGGGGTAGACGAGCAGCCCGCCGATGACCACGAGAGCGGGGGCGAGATAGAGCCAGGGCGTCCAGCCGCCGCGGGCGAGCGGAGACCTGCGCCCCGCCGCCACGCCGCGGCCGGGCCGGGGCGCCTTACGGGCGGCCCCGCCCTGCGTGCTCTTCACGGGTCCGGCTTCGGCCGCCCGCGGGACCACGGCCGAGGAGGCCGACTTTGGGACGGCCCCTGGGCCGGGTCCTGGAAGCGGACGGTTCGTCATCCGGTTCGCTCGGCTCATCCGGCTGAGCTGAACGCGGTGTTCATCTTCTTGGCCGCGTCCTTGGAAGCGGCCGCCACGCCCTTACGTCCGCTGACGACCTCCTGGAACATCGTCGGCAGGACCAGGGACGCGTCGATCTGGGACCAGGCCGGCGAGGCCGGGACGAACTTGGCACCGGCGCCGAGAGTCTCCACGAAGGGCTCGACGAACGGTTCGCGCTTCGCGACGTTCTGGCGCACGTCCGTGAACGTCGGCAGGAAGCCCATCGCGTCGAAGAGCGCGTCCTGCGTCTTCTTCCCCGCGAGCTGCTCCATCAGGTCGACGGCGAGTGTGCGGTGCGAGGTGCTGTTCAGTACGCCGAGGTTGTTGCCACCGGCGAAGGCGGGAGCGATGTCACCCGACTTCACCCCGGGCAGCGGTACGACCGCGTACTTGCCCTTGACCTTCCCCGCCTCGATCGCCGCGTGGCTGAAGTCGCCGCCGATGGCCATGCCCGCCTTGCCGGAGGCGAACGCCGTGACGGTGTCGTTGCCGCCCATGCCCGCGCACTTGGCGGCCGGACAGTTGTCGTCGCCGAAGAGCGAGGTGTACGTCTTGATGCCCTTCTGGGCCTCCGCCGTGTCGATCGTCGAGGCGTACGATCCGCCCTTGCCCTGGGCTATCTCACCGCCGTTGGCCCAAATGAAGGGCATCGCGCCGTACGTGTAGGCGCCGCCGACCGCGAGACCGTACAGCTCCGGCTTCGCCTGTCTGATCTCCTTGGCCGTGCTGACCAGCTCGTCCAGCGTCTTCGGTACGTCGAGGCCCAGCTCGTCGAAAACGTCGGTCCGGTAGTAAAGGGCGCGGACACCGACGAAGTAGGGGGCGCCGTAGATCTTGCCGTCGACCGTGACGGACTGTTTGGCGGTCGGGTCGGTGTCCTTGGACTCGCTCCAGTCCGTGAACTCGTCGGTGACGTCCGCGAGTCCGCCGTCCTTGACGTAGCCGGCCGTGTCCGTGTTGCCGTACTCGATGAGGTCGGGCGCGCTCTTGGGGTCGTTGAAGGCGGCCTTGATCTTCTCGGCGCGGGTCTCGACAGGGATGTACTGGACGTCGACCTTCGCGCCCTTGTGGGCCTTCTCGAAGGCGGTGACGACCTTGTCGACGACCTTCTCCTTCGGCGTGTTGGCGACCTCCTGGAAGAGCCACACACGCAGGGTGCCGCTCTTCTCGTCCTTGCCTCCGGAGTTGTCGGAGGACTCCGGGGCGCAGGCGGTCGCCGTGAGCCCTGCGACAACGAGCGCGGCGATCGGGGCGGCCATGCGGGCAGAGAGATGAGCGAGCTTCATGAGGCGTCCTCCGGGGGAGCGCGTTGCAACACGTGCAATGGGGGTTTTGCGCTGCACAACACACGGAGGCTATGGAGTACATGAACATGCCCACAAGAGGTCTCAACCACTCTGTGACCGGCTGAAGCACTCCACGCAACGGACGGGCGGGACAAAGGCCCCCGATACACCGGATACGCCGGGGGCTCTGGATACCCCCGGGGCGACAGGTGCGCCGCGTGCGCCGGATGGATCAGGTGCGCCGGATGCACCGAGAGCGCGTACACCGAAAGCGTGTACATCGAAAGCGCGCGACTCGGCCGCCGCTCCCCGCACCGGGGCGCCGCGGCCGTAGTCCGCCCGCCCGGCCCACGCGGCGCACACGTCCACGCGGTCCACCGTGTCCCGCGGCGTCGCGAACGGCGCCGCGGGACACGGGAAGCCCGTAGGACCACCGGAGGCAGGGCCTCCGGAGGCGCTACTTGTTGTCTCCGCCCTTGCCCTTGCCGTCGTCGCCGCCCGCGCCCATGGACTCGTAGATCTCCTTGCACATGGGGCACACGGGGTACTTCTTCGGGTCCCGGCCCGGGACCCACACCTTGCCGCAGAGCGCGACGACGGGTGTGCCGTCGAGCGCGCTCGCCATGATCTTGTCCTTCTGGACGTAGTGGGCGAAGCGCTCGTGGTCCCCGTCGCCGTGCGACGTCTGCGGCGTCGGCTCTACGAGGGTCCCCGTCCCAGTGCCTCGCTGGGGCTGGGTCTCAGGCTCAAGAGTGCTCATAACCGCAAGAGTACTGAAGGTGGGAGGCATCAGTTGAGCGAAGGGTCGTCCGGGTACGTGGCCACCATCGCCAGCTCGTTGCGCTGACGGCGCAGCACCTCGCGCCACAGCCGTTCCGGAGCGGGCGAGGAGACGTCACCGGGCTCGGACTCGACGACGTACCAGGCGCCCTCGACCAGTTCGTCCTCCAGCTGCCCGGGCCCCCAGCCCGCGTATCCCGCGAAGATCCTGAGCGAGCCGAGGGCCGAGGCGAGCAGTTCCGGCGGTGCCTCCAGGTCGACGAGCCCGATCGCGCCGTGCACCCGGCGCCAACCGAGCGGCGCGCGCTCCCCGGAGGCTCCGCCCGGGATCACCGCGACACCGAGCGCGGAGTCCAGCGAGACCGGCCCGCCCTGGAACACGACCCCGGGCTCCCCCGCCAGTTCCGCCCAGCCCGCGAGGATGTCACCCACGTCCACCGGCGTGGGCCGGTTCAGGACGACGCCCAGGGAGCCCTCCTCGTCGTGGTCGAGGAGCAGCACCACCGCGCGGTCGAAGTTGGGGTCCGCCAGGGCGGGAGTGGCCACGAGCAGCCGCCCTGTGAGCGAGGACACCTCGGTCATGCGAGACATGATCCCGCATCTTCCCCTCGGCGGGGGAGGCAATACCCGTACCCGGGTGAATGCAGCTCAGGGCGTACGGGTGCAGGTGGAGCGCATGCCGGGACCGGTGACCCCGCGTGTCCGATTAGGCACGGTTCGTGTTGTGGCAAAGCTATGACGTTCCTGAGAGGCCCTTGGGCTTACTGAAGGGGGGTGGGGGGCCATTACGCTTGCTTCTTCGCCCCTGTCCCACCAACCGGAACGCGAGATACATGACCGTCAACGGCTCAGACGACGTACTCCTTGTCCACGGCGGAACCCCGCTGGAGGGTGAGATCCGTGTCCGCGGTGCGAAGAACCTTGTACCGAAGGCCATGGTTGCCGCACTGCTCGGCAGCGCTCCGAGCCGGCTGCGCAACGTCCCGGACATCCGTGACGTGCGGGTCGTACGCGGCCTGCTGCAGCTGCACGGGGTGACGGTCCGTCCGGGCGAGGAGCCGGGCGAGCTCATCATGGACCCGTCGCACGTGGAGAGCGCCAACGTCGCGGACATCGACGCGCACGCGGGTTCGTCGCGTATCCCGATCCTGCTCTGCGGTCCGCTCCTGCACCGCCTCGGCCATGCGTTCATCCCGGGCCTGGGTGGCTGCGACATCGGCGGCCGGCCGATCGACTTCCACTTCGAGGTGCTGCGCCAGTTCGGCGCGACCATCGAGAAGCGCGCGGACGGGCAGTATCTGGAGGCTCCGCAGCGGCTGCGCGGCACCAAGATCGAGCTGCCGTACCCGTCGGTCGGCGCGACCGAGCAGGTGCTCCTGACGGCCGTCCTCGCGGAGGGCGTCACGGAGCTCGCGAACGCGGCGGTGGAACCGGAGATCGAGGACCTGATCTGCGTTCTGCAGAAAATGGGCGCGATCATCGCGATGGACACCGACCGCACCATCCGCGTCACGGGCGTGGACAGTCTCGGCGGCTACACCCATGCGGCCCTGCCGGACCGCCTGGAGGCCGCCTCGTGGGCTTCCGCGGCGCTGGCGACCGAAGGCAACATCTACGTCCACGGCGCCCAGCAGCGCTCGATGATGACGTTCCTCAACACGTACCGGAAGGTGGGCGGCGCCTTCGAGATCGACGACGAGGGCATCCGCTTCTGGCACCCCGGCGGCCAGCTCAAGTCGATCGCGCTGGAGACGGACGTCCACCCGGGCTTCCAGACGGACTGGCAGCAGCCCCTCGTGGTCGCCCTGACGCAGGCCACCGGGCTCTCCATCGTCCACGAGACGGTGTACGAGTCCCGCCTCGGCTTCACCTCGGCGCTCAACCAGATGGGCGCGCACATCCAGCTCTACCGCGAGTGCCTGGGCGGCTCCCGCTGCCGCTTCGGCCAGCGCAACTTCCTGCACTCGGCGGTCGTGTCGGGCCCGACGAAGCTCCAGGGCGCCGACCTGGTCATCCCCGACCTGCGGGGTGGCTTCTCGTACCTCATCGCGGCGCTGGCGGCCCAGGGCACGTCCAGGGTGCACGGCATCGACCTGATCAACCGCGGCTACGAGAACTTCATGGAGAAGCTCGTCGAGCTGGGCGCGAAGGTCGAGCTGCCGGGCAAGGCACTCGGCTGACCCGCGAGCAGCTAGCCGTTCACGGCTCCCGCCGGGAACCGGTACGTACGCCAATGGGGCGGTTCACCCGAACCGGGTGAACCGCCCCATTGGCGTTACCAGAGCCTCGTACGCCCTCCGGGACGTACAGGAAGGCTTACTTGCCCTTGGCGGCTTCCTTGAGCTTGCTGCCCGCGGAGACCTTCACGCTGTAGCCGGCCGGGATCTGGATCGGGTCGCCGGTCTGCGGGTTACGAGCGGTGCGAGCGGCACGGTGGGTGCGCTCGAAGGTCAGGAAGCCGGGGATGGTGACCTTCTCGTCGCCCTTGGCGACGATCTCACCGACGGTCTCGGCAAAGGCGGCCAGAACGGCGTCGGCGTCCTTGCGAGTCACCTCGGCACGGTCGGCCAGCGCGGCCACCAGCTCACTGCGGTTCATGTTGTTACTCCCGTGTTCTTCTTGCCGTTGAGGCGTGCCACGCGGCGGAGCCGCATCTCGGGCACGTCGAAGCCGATGCTGCCAGGGTCCTCAGCGGTCCCCGGACCCGGGTCCGTGGCCGGACCCTCGCGCCCGAAGACGCATCCTGCCCCCACCTGCGGCGGGAAAGCCAATCCGGCACCCCTGGGAGTCACACGAAAAGCGCCACGGCCTCGAATTGGTGACACTCCGTCCACTCCCGGCAGCGGACCGCACGGCCGGTAAAGGCCTGGTGGGTCCGCAGGGACTGCCATGGCCGCCACCCTAGAGGCGGCCCGAGGCCCCATGTCCGGCGACGCGCCGGTACGGGGCCCGGGGTGGCAACCGTCACAATCCCCGCCGATCGGGGTTTTTCCCGCCCCCAGCGCCTCTACCCAATCCCGTCGCCGAATCACATCACCCATCACGAAACCGACTCAGGGTGACTCAGGGTGACTCAGGGGCGCGGCCCTCAGAAGGGTGAGACGGGGCTCAGAGCGTGGGACGGGGCTCAGACCGTCACGCCCGCCGCCTTCGCCGCGTCGCGGACCGCGCCCGCGACCGCGCCCGCGACCTTGTCGTTGAAGACGCTGGGGATGATGTAGTTCGCGTTGAGCTCGTCCTCCGCCACCACGCCCGCCAGCGCCGTTGCGGCCGCAAGCATCATCTCCGTGTTGACCGTGCGGGACTGCGCGTCCAGGAGGCCGCGGAAGACACCCGGGAAGACCAGCACGTTGTTGATCTGGTTCGGGAAGTCCGAGCGACCGGTGGCCACGACCGCCGCGGTCTGCCGGGCGATCGCCGGGTCGACTTCGGGGTCGGGATTCGCGAGCGCGAAGACGATCGCGTCGTCAGCCATGGCGGCCACGTCGTCGCCGTCCAGCACGTTCGGGGCCGAGACGCCGATGAAGACGTCCGCGCCGCGCACAGCCTGCTTCAGCGTCCCCGTGACGCCCTCGGGGTTGGTGTTGTCGGCGATCCACCGCAGCGGCGAGTCGGCGGCGGCCTCCACCAGGTCCTCGCGGCCCGCGTGCACGACACCGTGGATGTCGGCCACGACGGCGTGCTTGACGCCGGCGGCGAGCAGCAGTTTCAGGATGGCCGTACCCGCCGCTCCCGCGCCGGACATGACGACGCGGATGTCGCCGGTCGCCTTGTTGGTGACGCGCAGCGCGTTCGTGAGCGCCGCGAGCACGACGATCGCCGTGCCGTGCTGGTCGTCGTGGAAGACGGGGATGTCGAGGGCCTCGCGCAGGCGGGCCTCGATCTCGAAGCAGCGCGGGGCGGAGATGTCTTCGAGGTTGATGCCGGCGAAGCCGGGGGCGATCGCCTTGACGATCTCGACGATCGCGTCGGTGTCCTGGGTGTCCAGGCACAGCGGCCAGGCGTCGATGCCGGCGAACCGCTTGAAGAGCGCGGCCTTGCCCTCCATGACCGGCAGGGCGGCCATCGGGCCGATGTTGCCGAGGCCCAGCACGGCCGAGCCGTCCGTCACGACCGCGACGGAGTTGCGCTTGATGGTGAGCCGGCGGGCGTCCTCGGGGTTCTCGGCGATCGCCATGCACACCCGGGCCACACCCGGCGTGTAGATCATCGAGAGGTCGTCACGGTTGCGGATGGGGTGCTTGGACGCCATCTCGATCTTGCCGCCGAGGTGCATCAGGAACGTACGGTCGGAGACCTTGCCGAGCGTGACGTCCTCGATGCCGCGCAGCTGCTCGACGATCTCTTCCGAGTGCGCCGTGGAAGACGCCGCGATGGTGACGTCGATCCGGAGCTTCTCGTGGCCGGAGGCCGTCACGTCGAGGCCCGTCACCGAGCCTCCGCTGGACTCCACGGCGGTGGTGATCTGGGAGACCGCGGTTCCGCTCGCGGGCACCTCCAACCGGACCGTAATCGAGTAGGAGACGCTGGGCGCCGTTGCCATGGCCGACTTCCTCTGCTTTCACCGGGTACTACGAGTACTGCGAGCACTGGTGACTCGTGGAGCACTACTGGCTCGTGGTTTGTTTGCCGTCCGATCGTCGCACCTACCGCGGAGTACGTGGTAGCCGCCCCGGATTGCGAACCTTTTGTTCATGAACGAAAGAGGTCCACGTCACTGTGTGACGTGGACCTCCATCGTGCGACTTTCATACGATTTCCGCGCGGCAGCACTCATACAACTCGTGCGGCTCGCGCACCAACACGTTCAATCACGTTCAATGACACCGACCCGCCATGCTCGCCTCGCGGCAAGTGGTCGCTCGTAGCGACGAAGGTTGGGCCCGGGGGCTTGGATCGGGCCGGTGTCACATCCAAGGTAACAAACGATCCCCGTAAGGCAATTCCCGCACCGTGGGTTCACAGAGAACCTTCACGAGGACGGGCTCCTGGGTTCACCGTGGCGCGCCCGCCGATTCACGGGCGCGCCACCGAGGGGCCCGCTCAGTCCCGCAGGAGATCCGGTACTCCGTCCGCGTCCGGCTCGTCGCGGGCCGCCGAGACGATGGTGAGCTGCTGCGTCGCCCGGGTCAGCGCCACGTACAGCACACGCAGCCCCGCCGGTGACTCGTCGGCGATCTCCGCGGGAGAGACGACCACCGTGGCGTCGTACTCCAGGCCCTTGGCCTCCAGGCTGCCGAGCGCCACCACTCGGTCCCCGAGTCCGGCGAGCCACCGCGCGGCCTCGGCACGGCGGTTCATGGCGACTACGACGCCGACCGTGCCGTCGACCTGGTCGAGCAGGCGCGCGGCCTCCTCCCGCACGGTCTTCGCGAGGGAGTCCCGCGTGTCCCTGGAATCCCTGGAGTCCCTGGAATCCCTGGAGTCCCGTGCGACGGTGCCTTTTCCGCCTGTCTTTCCGCCCGGCTGGCCGACCGCCTGTCCGCCCGTCTGTGCGCCCGTCTGTGCGCCCGCCGTGGTCACGAAACGGGGCCGTACGCCCGTCGAGCGGACCGCGGAAGGGGACTTCGAGCCGGGCATGGCGAGGGCCAGGACCTTGGCGGCCAGCTCGGCGATCTCGGCCGGGTTGCGGTAGTTCACGGTGAGCGTGAAACGGCGGCGCGGGCGGCTGCCGAGGGCCTCGTCACGGGCCTCGGCGGCCTCGTCCGGGTCCGACCAGGACGACTGGGCGGGGTCGCCGACCACCGTCCAGGTGGCGTGCCGGCCGCGACGGCCGATCATGCGCCACTGCATGGGTGTGAGGTCCTGCGCCTCGTCGACGATGACGTGCGCGTACTCCGTGCGCTCCTGCGCCAGCCGCTCGGCCCGCTCGCGCTGCGACTCCTCACGATGAGGCATGAGCTCCTCCAGGCCCGTCAGCTGGTCGAGCGGGTCGAGGTCGCGCTTCCTGCGGGGGCGGGCCGGGGTGCCGACGATCGCCTCCAGTTCGTCGAGCATGGCCACGTCGTGCACGGAGAACCCGTCCCGCTTGAGGGATCGGGCCACCCGCCGTACCTCGCCGGGGTTCAGGATCCGCCGCGCCCAGCGCCCGAGCCGTCTCTCGTCGGCCATCGCCGCCAGCACGGCACGGGGTGACAGCTCGGGCCACCAGGCGTCGAAGAACGCGATGAAGGCGTCCTCGGAGCTGACGTCCTCGTCGAACGACGACCGCAGTTCGGCGGCCAGCTCGGGGTCGGAGTGCCGACCGCCGGCGCCGGACCGCGACCAGAGGGCGTCGAGCAGCAGCTTGCGGGCACGCGGGCGCAGCAGGTTCACGGGCGCGGTCCCGGAGAGCGCGTTGTGCCGGACGCGGTCCAGCTCGGGCGCCTCCAGCTCCAGCCGGCGCCCGAAGGCTACGACCCGGAGGCGGGTGGGCGTGGCCGCCGGCCTCCGCGTACCGGATCCGTCGCCGCCCTGTTCTCCGTGCTCGCTCTCGTCGGCCTCGTTGCTCTCATCGGCCTCGTCGAACTCGTCGCCGAACGCGAGCTGCTCGGACAGGGCGGGGGCGGCCCGGCCCGAACCGGACCGGCGGCCGGACGCGCCGGGCGGACCCGACGACTCCAGCGCCCCGTGTGCCGCCTTCCGCAGCACCTTCAGCATCCGGTAGGACCCCTTGGCCCGGGCCACCGCCGGAGAGTCGTACTGCGTGGCCTCGGCGCCGTCGACCAGGGAGCCGACCGCGCGGATGGCGACCTGGCCCTCCTCGCCGAGGGACGGCAGGACACCTTCGGTGTACGCGACCAGCAGGGGCGTGGGCGAGACGATCAGGATGCCGCCCGCGTACCGTCTGCGGTCCTGGTAGAGCAGGTAGGCGGCCCGGTGCAGGGCGACCGCCGTCTTGCCGGTGCCGGGGCCGCCCTCCACGTAGGTCACGGACGCGGCGGGTGCCCGGATGACCATGTCCTGCTCGGCCTGGATGGAGGCGACGATGTCCCGCATGGTGTGGCTGCGGGCCTGGCCGAGCGCGGCCATCAGGGCGCCGTCGCCGATCACCGGCAGTTCGTTGCCGGCGAGCGTGGCCTTCAGCTCCGGGCGCATCAGGTCGTCCTCGACACCGAGGACCTTGCGGCCCTTGGAGCGGATGACCCGGCGGCGTACGACCCGGCCGGGGTCGACCGGCGTGGAGCGGTAGAACGGCGCGGCCGCCGGGGCCCGCCAGTCGATGACCAGCGGCGCGTACTCGGCGTCGAGGACGCCGATACGTCCGATGTGGAGGGTCTCCGCGATGTCGGCGGTGTTGTCGGGCCGTACGGCTCCCTCGGCGGGTTCGACCGCCGTGTACGCGCCGTCCGGACCCTTCTTGCCGTCCTTGCCGAGGAGGAGGTCGATCCGTCCGAAGAGGAAGTCCTCGAACTCGTTGTTCAGGCGGTTGAGATGGATCCCCGCCCGGAACACCTGCGCGTCACGCTCCGCGAGTGCGCCGGGCGTACCGACCTGGCCGCGCTTGGCGGCGTCGTTCATCAGGAACTCCGCCTCGTGGATCTTTTCCTCAAGGCGCTGGTACACCCGGTCGAGGTGTTCCTGCTCGACGCCGGTCTCCCGGTCGCGCACTGAGTCGCCTACCGGATCGAGCGCCATTTCCTGCTGAACCTGAGCGGCCACCGGGCCCCCTTCTGACGTGCATGGCAGCCGTCAACCGTACGCGAAGGGGAGCCCGGCAGGCTACGTTTGCGCTCTTGATCCGCTTACACGTCGGCCTCGGCCAGCTTTTCGCCGTCGAAGGTCACGACCTCGAAGTGGTCGATATCGGCACTGTTCATCGCGATGGCGCCCTGGAGATAGAGCGGGTTCCTGGCCAGCTCGGTGGCGGCGCCCTTGATGCCGTAGCCCCACTTCGGGACGGTCCAGGTGGTCGCCGTCTCCCGCTCGCCGTTCTTGCTGACGGCGACGAGGGAGCACTTCTGCGGGCCCTTGACGTTCTTCAGCTCCAGGGCCACCCCGGTGCCGTACGGCTTGCTCTCCATGCCGACCGCGACGCTGACCTGAGTGCCCGCGTCCGTGCCCTTGACCTTCTCCTTCATCCCGGTGAACACCTGCTTGGCGGGACTGACGGACGCCAGGGGCTTGGCTTCCTGAGTGGTGTCACCGCCGCCGGTGGCCGCGATCGCGGCGATCGGACCGCCGATGATCAGTGAGGCCGCGAGCCCGAAGAAGAGACGTCGGCTCTTCTTGGCACGGACACGGCGCTCGACGACCTCGCCGACCAGCCGGTCCGAGAGTTGTGTGCTCGGGCGGACGGCAAGCGTCTCGCCTATGGCCGGTGTGCCGCGGGTGCCCGGCAGATCCGCCAGGGCGGCGAGCATCGGCTCCATGCCCGAGAGTTCGTCGAGCTGCTGCCCGCACCACTCGCAGGTCGCGAGGTGCGCCTCGAACTCCGTCGCTTCGGCGTCATCGAGGATGCCCAGCGCATAGGCACCCACTGTCTCGTGCAGATCGCCCTGCCCTTGCGAACTTTGCATGGAACCAGGACTACCCGTTCCGTATCCCCCATATGTGCTCATGCCGTCACCCCCCGCTCCTCCAGTGCGAGCTTCATCGAACGCAGGGCATAGAACACCCGTGATCGCACCGTGCCGCTGGGTATCCCCAGGGTCTCGGCGGCCTCGTTTACGGTACGCCCCTTGAAGTACGTCTCGACCAGTACCTCCCGGTGAGCGGGGGTCAGGTCGTCGAGCGCGTCAGAGAGTGTCATCAGCCACAACGCCTTGTCGATCTCGTCCTCCGCAGGAATGACCTCCAGCGGCGACGGGTCCACCTCCTGCGGCCGGGCCTGCCGGCTGCGGTGCCCGTCGATGACGATGCGCCGGGCGACCGTCACCAGCCAAGGGCGCACCGAACCAGTCGCTCGGTTGAGTTGCCCGGCGTTCTTCCAGGCGCGAATGAGCGTCTCCTGGACGACATCCTCCGCCCGCTGCCGGTCTCCGGCGACCAGCCGCAGCACATAGGCGAGCAAGGGGCCTGCGTGTTCCCGGTACAGCGCACGCATCAACTCCTCGTCAGGTTCCGAGGGCTGGGACATGCGATGTCGGGCCCTCGGCGATCGTTCATCGGCCACGGCGGAATCCTTGCGCACGCCTACCTCCGGTGTCCGGGGGATCCCCCAGTCGGTCGCTCATCCCGGGATACGGGCGCAGGCGCGGCTGTGTTCAAAGTGACGGAATATCTATGTGAGGAGAGTGTGGGGAAGTTGGGGGGCTCTCCTTCACGGAGGAACTCTAAGCCCGTGCGAGGGCGGCCCTGCGCCGATGTCGGGCAACTCTCTCGCGGTTTCCGCACACTTCACTGGAGCACCACCTGCGGCGACGCCCTCTGGACGTATCCAGGTACACGATGGGGCAGTTGTCTCCCTCACACTGGCGGATGCTCGCGCGAGCCGCCGGATCCGTGAGAAGTTCCACAGTGTCACGAGCGACCGCCGCGAGCAGAGACGCACAGGTCGGCGGGGAGCACAGGGCGCGGACGAGCGTGCCGCCGACGTCCCATACCGCCAACTGCACGGGCGGTGCGGCGCGGGCGAGTTCGTTGACCCGGGTCAGCGCGATGCCGAAGGGCCGGGAGTCCTGGCGGGGCTCCTCACGCACCAACTGGCCGATATGTCCCCGTAGTTCGCGGAAGCCCACGATCCAGGAGGAGTCGGCCGACGCGAGGGGCGTGCCCGCCGGGACGAGTCCGGATCCGGTGATCCAGGCCCGCAACGGCTCGGCCGAGTCGATCCGTTCCTCGGGATGCGTGGTCGCCAGGAGATCGAGACAGATCCGCCCGGAGTCGAACCGCAGCTCGTACGGGGCCGTGGCCGTGCCCAATGCCATGTGCCTGTCACCGCCTTGGAGTCGCCGCCGTGCGGGGTCGGTGAGGGATCGTGAAGCAGGGGGCCGTGAGAGCCGTGCGAGGCCGGTACCCCCGTACCTCCGTACCCCCTACAGTGCCTTCCCCCGCGCGCGGCGGGAAGACCCACGCCGTCCCGTACCTGCCCACGCCGGTCCACGGCCGGTCCGGGCAGTCGGGGCGGTCCGGGCAGTCGGGGCGGTCCGGGCGTCAGACGTCGGCGTACTTGGAGTCGGCGGCCGGGTCGAGCGCCAGCCGGTAGCCGCGCTTGACGACGGTCTGGATGAGCTTGGGCGTGCCCAGTGCCGTACGCAGCCGGGCCATCGCGGTCTCCACGGCGTGCTCGTCCTTGCCCGCGCCGGGCAGGGCCCGCAGCAGCTCGGCCCGGGCCACCACCCAGCCGGGCCGCCGGGACAGCGCACGCATCAGCGACATACCGGCGGGCGGTACGGGCCGCAGCGCGTCGTCCACCAGCACCGCGTGCCCGCGGATCTCCACCCGGTGACCGGCGATCGGCAACGTCCGCGCCCGGGAGGGCAGTTCCTTGCACAGGACCTGCACGAGGGGGCCGAGCCGGAAACGTTCCGGCTGGATCGTGTCGATGCCCCTGGCCTGCAGCGGCAGCGCGGTGACCGGGCCGACACAGGCGGACAGCACGTCATGGTTGAGGGCGGCGAGCAGTTCGGGGAGCAGCCCGCGGTCCTCGGCGCGACCCAGCATCGAGGCCGCGGCCGGGGCGCTGGTGAAGGTCAGCGCGTCCAGGCCCCGGGTGACCGTGGCGTCGATCAGCCGGTCCAGGGGCCCGATGTCCTCCGGGGCCATCCAGCGATACACGGGAACGCCCACGACCTCCGCGCCGGCCGCCCGCAGCGACTCGACGAAGCCGGGCAGCGGTTCGCCGTGCAACTGGATCGCGATCCGGCGCCCCTCGACTCCCTCGTCCAGCAGCCGGTCGAGTACCTCGGCCATGGATTCGGAGGTCGGGGACCACTCCTCGGTCAGTCCCTGGGCGCGTACCGCACCTTTGACCTTGGGTCCGCGGGCGAGCAGCTCGACTCCGCGCAGCACGGCGAGCAGTTCCTCGCCGATACCCCACCCGTCGGCGGCCTCGACCCAGCCGCGGAACCCGATCGCGGTGGTCGCGATCACGACGTCCGGGGCCTGGTCGAGCAGCTGCTTGGTCGCCGCCAGCAGTTCGCTGTCGTCGGCGAGCGGCACGATGCGCAGGGCGGGGGCGTGCAGGACGGCGGCCCCGCGCCGCTGGAGCAGGGTTCCGAGTTCGTCGGCGCGGCGGGCGGCGGTCACCCCGACGGTGAACCCCGCGAGCGGCCCGTGATCCTGTTGCTCCGATCGACCCGGCTGCTCCGATCGGCCTGGCTGATCCGGCCGACCTGGCTGATCCGGCCGGTTCGGCTGATCCGCCTGACCTTGCTGGCCCGGCTGGCCCGGCTGGCCCGCCTGACCCTGCTGACCCGGTTGTCCCGGTTGGCTTTGTTGATCCGGTTGCTGCTCCGGTCGCTGCGGTTGCTCGTGCATGGCTCTCGTCCCGCTCAAGTGGTGTTCGTCCGCGTCACCCGCTGGGTTGGGGCGTCCTACTGCTCGGAGTACCCGTCCCAGAGGGTCCGGATCTCCGGGGGCGTCCCCTGCACGCCCCATTTGCCCGCCTCATGGCGGACGACCGAGCCTGTCAATCATGCGTGACAGGCTCGGTTCCGCTTGATGTCGCCCGTGTTACGTCACACCTCCGCGTAGCTGAGCTGCGACTTCGCCTCCGATGCGGCAGTAGCGGGTGACTCGGCGGTCGCCGGGCGGCGAAGGTATACGGCCCAGGTGACCGCGAAGCACACCGCGTAGAAGGCGAGGAAGGCGACGAAGGCCCCGGTGCCGGAGCCGACGCTCAGGAAGGACTGCCGGAAGGCGAGGTTGATACCGAGACCGCCGACCGCGCCCACGGCCCCGATGAGCCCCATCGAGGCCCCCGACAGCCGCCGGCCGTACGAGGCCGCCTCTTCCCCGGTCAGCCCGAGGGCGGTCGCCTTGGCCTGGAAGATGCCGGGGATCATCTTGTACGTGGAGCCGTTGCCGAGCCCCGTCAGCACGAAGAGCACGATGAACGCGGTGGTGAACAGGGCCAGCGACTCCTCCATGGAGGCGACCACGATGACGGCGGTCGCGGCGCCCATGCCGACGAAGTTCCACAGGGTGATGCGGGCCCCGCCGTACTTGTCCGCGAGCCAGCCGCCCACGGGCCGGATCAGCGAGCCGAGCAGCGGGCCGATGAAGGTGACGTACGCCGACTCCAGCGGCGTACGCCCGAACTGTGTCTGCAGGACGAGTCCGAACGCGAAGCTGTATCCGATGAACGACCCGAACGTCCCGATGTAGAGGAAGGACATGATCCAGGTGTGCGGGTCCTTCACGGCCTCCCTGGCGGCGCCGGTGTCGTTCTTCACGGACGTGATGTTGTCCATGTACATGGCGCCGAGAACAGCCGCGATGACGATGAGCGGGATGTAGATCCCGAGCAGCACGCGCGGGCCGCCGCTCGCACCGATGACGGCGAGCGCGACGAGCTGCACGACGGGCACGCCGATGTTGCCGCCACCCGCGTTCAGCCCGAGCGCCCAGCCCTTCTTCCGCAGCGGGAAGAAGGAGTTGATGTTGGTCATGGAGGAGGCGAAGTTCCCGCCTCCCACACCGGCGAGCATGGCGCACACCAGGAAGGTCCCGAAGGACGTCCCGGGCTCCATGACGACGAACGCCGCGATCGTCGGGACGAGCAGCATGCTCGCCGCGATGATGGTCCAGTTCCGGCCGCCGAACCGGGCGACCGCGAAGGTGTACGGCACCCGCACGATGGCGCCGACCAGCGTGGCCATCGAGATGATGAAGAACTTGTCGGCGGGGGTCAGGCCGTACTCGGGCCCCATGAAGAGCACCATGACCGACCAGAGGGTCCAGATCGAGAACCCGATGTGCTCGGAGAGGACCGAGAAGAAAAGGTTGCGCCGGGCAACCTTCTCCCCTGTCTCCTTCCAGAACACCTCGTCCTCCGGGTCCCACTGCTCGATCCAGCGGCCCCCCTTGCGCGGTGTGATGCTGCTGCTCGGGGCTGTCATCTCACGCCTCCACAATTTCTCCGGGTGGTATTCCCGAAGGTAGGGACGGCGCGTTTCCACCCTGTGCCTGCGAGTGACCACGGGGGAACTTTGCTCTCACCCTGGGGCGGGGGGTGCGGTGAGGGTTTTGGCTCGGGGACTCTCTCAGACCTTCTCAGACCTCCTCAGACCTCGAACCACAGCAGCTTTCCGGCGCCGCGTCCAAACAGACCCTCACCGAGGGACCAGCCGCCCCACGCCGTCGCGTACTGCTGCACGAGGAACAGCCCGCGCCCTCCTTCCGCGCCGGCCGGAGCGAGCGGGACAGGCGGGACCCGCACACCGGGAGGCTCATCGAAGGGCGCCGGAATATGCGGGCTGCTGTCCCACACCCCCACCCGCAACCGCCCGTCCCCCACCGCGGTCAGCCTCAGCGAGGCGGGCCCTTTCGTATGCCGGTACGCGTTGGTGACCAACTCGGACGTCAACAGCTCGACCACGTCGAGCATGTCAGCCATACCGTGCCCGCTCAGCGCGGCCCGCACGGTCATACGTACGACTCGGGCAGCACGGGGGTCATGGGGCACGCGAACGGCATACGACCAGGTGTCGGGCAGGGCTACGGTGACCATGAGCGCCTCCGGGAGAGGGAGAAAGGGGACGAGAACTGGGGCTCGCTCAACGTCGGCGCCCTGCGGTGGCAGTGCCTGGTGGGGTGCGCTTCCGGCTTGGGGACGCGGACGGTTGGCGGTACGGTCTCAAGTTAGCTTGACCTGGGAGATAGATCTCCCAGATCGGCTACATTCATCACCCATTACCTCGTATGGGGTACCTGAGCGCCGCGACGCGGCCGGAAGGGACCGTCTTGCCTCCCACCAGCACCCCGACTCTTCGCCAGCGGCGCATGGGCGCCGAACTGCGCAAACTCCGCGAGCGGGCCGGTCTGACCGTCACTGGCGCCGCCGCACTGCTCGGCGTCAACCAGGGCCGCGTCAGCATGATCGAGACCGGCCGCAGTTCCCTCAGCGCCGACCGGGTCCACGCTCTGGCACGCGCGTACAACTGCGCGGACGAACAGCTCGTCGACGCTCTCGCCACCATGACCGGCCGACGGACGCGCGGATGGTGGGAGGAGTACAGCGATGTGCTCCCCTCCGGCCTACTGGATCTGGCCGAGCTGGAGCACCACGCCAACGCGCTCCGCGTGGCTGTCACGATCCACATGCCCGGCCTGCTGCAGACCACGGAACACGCCCGCGCGACGATGCGGGAAGCCGTTCCACCACTTCGGCCGTACGAGATCGAGCACCGCGTCTCCCACCGCGTAAAGCGCCAGGCCGTCCTCTTCGAGGGGGTCAAAACCCCGTACACGGCCATCGTGCACGAGGCAGCGCTACGTATGGGATTCGGCGGCCCTGAGATCAGCCGCGCGCAACTCTGCTACCTGCTGGAGATGAGCGAGCAGCCCACGATCACCATTTTGGTGATCCCCTTCGGGGAAGCAGGGTTCCCAGCATCCGGTCAGCCCATCACCTGCGCCGCCGGCCCGACGCCGAGTCTCGATACTGCCGTCCTGGACACCGACCACGGATGCGAATTCCTGGACGGGACCGCACAGTTGGAACGCTATCGCTCGGTATTGGACCGCATGGAATCACGGGCCCTGCCTGAGCCGAAGTCCCGTGACCTCATCCAGCGCATCGCACACGATCTCTGAGGAGCCCTCATGCCCGAACTCACCTGGCAGAAGTCGTCGTACAGCGCGGAAGCGGCCAACTGCCTCTTCTTGGCGGCTGCTCCTACGGGCACGGTCCACCTCCGCGAGAGCGACGACCCCGGCACCGCCCTCACAACAACCCGGCCTTGCCTGCACGACCTGATACGAAGCCTGAAGAACTCGTAGAGTCGGCAATCCCACTGGCCCTACGAAGTGGGCCGCGCCGCGAAAGCACACGGGGAACCATTCGTTCCCCCACGCATTATCGGTTGACGGACTGGATCTCCTGGACGATTACGTCCTGGCCGGCTCCGAACTCGCCGGGAGGGAGGCCCCGTGCACCGTTCACGCCGGTGCCCGTCCACGAGATCTTCCAGGTGATCGTGGCCTTCAGCTGGTACGAGCCGTCGCCCGACGAGCGCAGGTACTTCACACCGCACGGAGGAGGCTCGTCAGCCTTGCCCTTCGCGTACGCCTCGCCGATCTGGTCGCCGTTCAGTTCGCACACGCCGGACGCGGGATACGTCGTCGCGTCAGCCGTGCCCGGCTCGATCTTCAACGAGAGCGGTTCGGCCGTGGTCGTCGCCTCAACCTGTAGAAGGGGAACAGACGCCGTCACTGAGACCGGCTTGAACTTCGCCGCGTCCAGCCACGCCCACGTCGGCAGGTTCACCTTCGTGGTGCCCTCCGGGGCCAGCTCGACCTTGGTCGAGGGCACGCGGATCTCGGCGTACGCGAGTTGCGCCAGCATCTCGGGAGTGATCGCCTGCGGGATCTCGGGCGGCGGGTCGTCGCCCGTGTCCACCCAGAAGATGTCCTTCGTACAGTCGAGCGCTCCGGGATCGCCTTCCCTGCCTTCAGTGACGTAAGAGTCCCAGAAGTAGCCCTCGCCGGCCTTGTCCTTGTTGAAGTCCTTGTACGACCCACCGCCCTCGAACTTCTTCCGCCGTTCCGCGTCCCACTCGTACCCCGTCGACCCCGCTTCCCAGACCTTCTCCATATCCTTCTGCAGTTGCTCCGGGGTGTACTTCGGGGCGTAGTAACAGGCGGGCGGAGTCCAGTTCGACGCCGAGGAGGTGACCGGGCCGGCCGACTTCCCAGAGCCGTTCTTGGAACGGTCGTAGACAACCGCTCCGGCAGTGGAGGAGAGCTTGTTGCCATCGACGTCCGCAGAGGTCCGAGTATCCGTTTCACGAGTTCCATCGGGCGTGATCTTGGCCCAGGCGCTCGGAGTCCCCATGGAAACCAGCAACATGGTGAAGACGAAACCGCCGAGCACTTTGCGCTTCATTTCAGGCACTTCTTCGCTCCTGCAGTCGACACGATGCGCGTGGTTTGCCACACACCGTCACTGTTCTTCTCCTGCCGTGTGTTGTAGAGAATGAAGTCATCGTTGGACGGCGTAGTGACCTTGGCCTTGTCGGTCTTGAGGTCCTTCGCGTACCCCTTGCTCTCATCAGCGCAGAAGAGCACCGACGCGGTCTTACTTCCGTCGAGCGTCACGGTCCGGTCGTAGTACCGGACCTTGCCGGTGATGCCGAGGCCGGCTTCCTCGAACTTTCCGACCCAGCTCACAGCGGCTTCCAGCGCTCGACCACTGTTGTAGAAGCCGAGGGCCTTGCCCTTCGGGTCAGTGCCCGCGATTGCGGCGTTGACCGAGCGCATCCGCTCGGCGCTGTCAGCCAGCACCGCGTCTTTGACGGCGTCTCCCGTCTTGTCGCCTTCGAAGGTCATCGTCAGATCTGACGGCAGCTCGATCTTCGGGCGCCCGGCGGCAGCCTCCTCGGAGGCGCTCGGCGAGGCCGACTTCTCGGTGCCGGTGTCGGCGCCTGCGATCTTGTCGTTGTCCTTGTCCTTGGAGCTGTCGCCACCACAGGCGGACAGCGACAAGGCCGCAGCGGCGGTCAGCGTGATCGCTGCGAGCAGAGTGGGGCGGCGGTTCACGGACGGCTCCCGGTGAGGCGAGGGGGTCATGAGCGCAGCCACGCTACCGAGGGTGCGGGTGACGACACCAGAGCGAATTACGGCAAGCTGCTTATGAAATGGCCATCTTTGCCTGCATACCGGTACATGAGATTGCCGAAAGGGGCCGCATAAGTCGCGGGCCAAGTCCCCGACTTGGCCCGCGCAAACACACCCCCCGGTTGGATCCCTACCGTGCCTTCGCCCGAGCCCGTGGTCGGGAGCGCGGGCCGGAACCGGAGCCCGGGCCGGAATCGGGCCCCGAATGCGTGCCGGAGCCGGCGGGCTTCTTCGTTCCCGTCGGCCACAGTTGTGGCCGGCGCTTCGCCGCCAGGTCCTCCGCCCAGCCGAAACCGAGGACGCAGATCCCGATCAGGACCCAGGTGAGGACGAGGACGGGCCACGGGCTGTTCAGGAACCAGGGGTAGTCCTCCGACAACACGTCGATGTTCCACAGGCGGTCCCACTGCGTCGCCGCGATGAGGATGCACGTGTTGTGCCAGAGATAGATCGTCACGGCACGGGAGTTGAGCAGGGTGATCGGCTTGTCCCAGCGGCGCAGCCGGCGGGGCCACTCCGACCAGGACGGGCTGAAGTGCAGCAGAAGCAGCACGGTGCCACAGGACCAGAGCGCCTGGGCCAGCGGGATGCTGTCCAGGTCGTGGCCCTCGGAGAAGTTGTGGTTCGTCGCGTACCAGAGGCCGGCCAGTGCGATCGCCGGAGCCACCGAGGGGATCACATAGCGCGGGAGGCGCTGCAGGATGCCCTCCTGGTGGGCCATGCCGAGGATCCAGCAGGCACCGAAGGTGCTGAAGTCGGTGAGCGCCGAAGGGATCCGCTCGCCGGGCAGTGAGAGGTATTCGAGCTGGAACGCCGCCGACAGGAGGATCGGCGCCGCGATCGTCGCCAGCGGCAGCGCGCGCAGAGCCCGCAGCAGGAAGGGCGACAGCAGCACGTACCAGAGGTACGCACGGACGTACCAGAGCGGGCCCGCGAGTTCCGAGGCCCAGTCGTCGCCGATGAAGCCGTGGATCCCGGGCAGTCCCTCCGCGAACGGCGGATCGCTGACGGGGAGGATCCAGAACGTGAGGTGGAGCAGCCACCAGCCCGGGTGGCCGTCCTCGTCCGGTCCCCAGCCCTGGAGGACCATGCCGGTGACACCGATCGCGCCCAGGAGCCAGATCGGGGGGATCAGGCGGCGGACGCGGCTGCGGATGACCTGGGGGGCCGGGCGCTTCAGCGAGCGCGCCATGAGATTGCCGGCCAGCGCGAACATCACGCCCATGGACGGGAACACCAGTGGCAGCCAGGCCCAGCCGGTGAGGTGGTACAGGACGACCCGGAAGAGGGCGACCGCGCGGAGCAGGTCGAAGTAGCGGTCGCGGACGGGGGCGCGCTTGACCGGCGCCGAAGCACTCTCCGGTGCCGGAGGACCCTCCGTCCCCGGGAACGCTTTCGTCGCCGGGGCCCCTGCGAACGCGGCCGCCGACTCCGGCGGAGCTCCCGCTTCCGGAGGCACTCCTGCTTCCGGCCACACGGCCGTCGCCGACGGACCGTGTCCGAAGCCAGGTGCCGCGGCCGGCGTCACGGCTGGTGCCGCGGCCGGTGCCGGTGCCTGGCCGGGGAAGTTCCCGCCGTACGCGTCATGCGCCTCCCGTGGGTCACGCGGGCCGCCGTACGAGTTGTGCATCGAGTTGTCCTGTCCGGCCCTTGAACCGGCGCCTGCGCCGATACCAGTACCTCTGGCTGTGTCTGTGTCTCTGGGTGTACCTGGGCCGGGGCCGGGGATCCCGGGGGGCGGTGTGCTCATCCGACCGGCCTCCGGTCCCTCTCCGGCTGCTGTGCGGGCGAGCCCGCGGCCCCGGGGAGCCCCACCGCACCCGTGCGGCGGAGTTTCTGCCAGCGCAGCCGGCCGCCGGTCAGCGCGGTGATCCAGGACTGGAGCAGCACGACGTACATGAGCTGGCGGTACAGGATCTGCTGGAGCGGAAGGGAGACGAGGTGGGTCATGCGTTCCTTGTCGAGCCGGAACGCGTACGCGGCGCACACCGCCTGGACCGCCAGGACGCCGAACCAGGCGATGATCGTCTGCTCCGTGGGGCCGAACACCAGCCCGTAGAGAAGGAACACATCGATCAGGGGGGCGAGGAGCGGGGCCACGATCATGAAGAGGGCCACCAGGGGCATGCCGACCCGCCCGAAGCGGCCCGACGGACCTCGTTCGATGATCGCCCTGCGGTGCTTCCAGATCGCCTGCATCGTGCCGTACGACCAACGGTAGCGCTGGGACCAGAGCTGCTGGACGGACTCCGGGGCCTCGGTCCACGCGCGGGCGTTCTCCGCGTACACGACCCGCCAGCCGTCGCGGTGCATCGCGATGGTGATGTCGGTGTCCTCGGCGAGCGTGTCGTCGCTCATGCCGCCGACGCGCTTGAGCGCGGACCGCCGGAACGCGCCGACCGCACCGGGGATGGTCGGCATGCAGTTGAGCATGTCGTACATACGGCGGTCGAGGTTGAAGCCCATCACGTACTCGATGTGCTGCCAGGCGCCGATCAGCGAGTCGCGGTTGCCCACCTTCGCGTTGCCCGCGACCGCGCCGACGCTCGGGTCGCCGAAGGGCTGGACCAGTTCGCGCACGGTGGCCGGTTCGAAGACGGTGTCGCCGTCCATCATCACGATGAGGTCGTGACGGGCGTTCGCCACACCCCTGTTGAGGGCGGCGGGCTTGCCCGCGTTGAGCTGGCGCACGACGCGTACGTTCGGCAGGTGGAGGTTCTCGACGATGCGCGCGGTGCCGTCGCTCGACCCGTCGTCGATGACGATCACCTCGACGGGGTGATCGCTCGCCACGAGTGAGTGGACCGTCTGCTCGATGCACTTGGCCTCGTTGTAGGCGGGCACGAGGACGGACACCGGTTCGGTGATCGGCCTCCCCCAGCTGAAGCCGCGGCGGCGGACCTTGCGGGCGTGCAGGACGGAGAGGATCAGCATCAGCCCGAAGCGGGTGAGGACCAGGACTCCGATGACGGCGAGGCCGACGACCAGGACGGACGTCGTGTTCTCCGAGGCCTGGACCGCGAGGACCCATGCCTTGCCCTTCCACAGGCCGGGGCCGGTGACCTCGGTGTGCGCGCTCGGTGCTTTGAGGGCCTCGGTGAGATTCCTGAACTTGTAGTTCTCGGCCTGCATGTGCGGCACGAACCGGTCGAGCGCCTGGACAGTTTGCTGACGGTCGCCGCCGGAGTCGTGCATCAGCACGATCCCGCCCTGGCCGCGCTCGGGCGTGGCACGGCGGATGATCTCTTCGACGCCGGGCTTCTGCCAGTCCTCGCTGTCCGTGTTGTTGACGACGGTGAGGTAGCCCTGGCTGCCGATGTACTCGGTCACCGGCCACGACTTGTTGTCCATGGCGTCGGCGAACGAGGAGTACGGCGGCCGGAACAGCGAGGTGCGGATGCCCGCGGCACCTTCGAGGGCCAGCTGGTTCTGGGACAGCTCCCAGCGGATGCGGGCCTTGGACTGGAAGGAGAGGTCGGGGTGGTTGAAGGTGTGCAGCCCGACCTCGTGGCCCTCGTCGACCATGCGCTTGACCAGGTCCGGGTAGCGCGAGGCGTTGGTGCCGGTCACGAAGAAGACGGCGTGCGCGTCGTACTTCTTGAGGACGTCGAGGACTCTCGGGGTCCACTTGGGGTCCGGGCCGTCGTCGAAGGTGAGAACGATCCGGTGTTTGGGGATTTCCAGGCTCGTCTGCTTACCACCGCGGGTGTCGATGACCGGGCCGCCGTCCAGGACCTTTGGGGGGACCTTGTCGGTGGCGGCCGCGGCCTGGATGCGGTGGTCGGCGAGGATCTCGCTGTGTACGAAGCCGCGCAGCATCAGCATCGCCATCAGGGCGACGAGGAGGAGCGAGGGCAGCAGATATCGCATGGGGAGGCGTCGGCGCCTGATGGCGCCCCGCTCTGCACCATGGAGGTGGGGGCGCGGTGCCATCAGAGGACGTTCTCCGGGGACGATGAGGAGAGGGGAGACGAGGGAGCGGTGGTCGCATCCGTCGACACGGGGAGCGGCTCAGGAGTGAGCGGCGCGCCGGCCTCGGTGTCGGTGTTGCTCCCTGCCGAGGGATCCGAGGGATCCGGTGAGACGCCGGTGCCGGTCGGCTCCGGGGCGGGTGACGAGGTGACCGGGTCCGGCGAGCTGGAAGTGCTCGGCTTCGGCTCGTCGGCCGGCTTGGTTTTGCTGACCGAGGGCTTGGGGTCGGCGCTCTTTCCCGGGCCCGTGGCGCTGACCGACGGGTTCGGCGACGTGCCTGCCCCCGGCGACCCGGTCGTCAGGTCGTCGGCCGACGGGGTGCTGCCCGGTGAGGGGCTCAGCGGGCCGGAGGGGTCCGCGGATTCGGCGGTCAGGGGCGGGGTGTCGACCTTGCCGGCCGGCGGAGCGTCGTTCTTCCCCAGTTCGGGGAGCCAGGGCGCGGTGGAGTTGCCCGACACGAGCGTGACGAGGATGACCACCGCGTAGAGCGCGCAGGCCATGCCGACCGCCATGCCGATCCTGCGGTATCTGCGGCTGCGGCGGCCCGTCTCGTCGACGAAGACCGGGCCGTCCGGGGCCTCCTGGGCACCGGGAGCGCCCTTGGCCTGCTGGACGAGCCAGTCCTCTATCTGCCGTCCCACACCGTCGAGCTGGACCGTGACCTCGTGCGGGTCGTGGGTGTGCTCGGGGTGGTCGGACTCCTGCCAGGCGTCGTCCTGTCCGGCGTCGTCCTGTGCGGCATCGTCCTGTCCGGCATCGGGGTCGAACGTGGGGCCGACGATTCTGTCGGAAGAGCCGGGAAGGACCGTGGTGCCACCGGTGGAGCCGGGGAGGCCCGAAGTGCCCGCGGAACTGACGGAACTGACGGAGCTGACAGACCTGACGGAGCTGGCAGAACCCGCGGAGTCTGCGGGGTCGACGGAGCCAACGGTGCCGGTGGCACCCCAGGCTATGTGGCCCGGTTCCAGCCGGGTCACGTCCTGGTCGTCGCTTCTCCGGTCGTCGCTTCTCCAGACGCCGCTTCTCCAGTGCGCGGCGCCGGACACGTCTGTGCCACCGGCGTCACCGTAACTGCCGCGGATCGACTGTTCAGGCCCTTTTTGGACCGGCCGCCCGGCCTCGTCACGGGGTGACCGATCGGCTCTGCCCGCACCGGACTGATCGGAATCATTCCGACCTGGTTGAGCGTCTTCTGGCCAATTGTTCACGCGCACGTACTTCCCCCCACGGGACTCGTTCTGGGGTGGCACGTGCGACCCGGAAACCCGCACGTCATCGTCCATACCGGACCCCCACCCGGCCCGAGCGCCCCTTTTATCACACTGCACCCGGGCCACGAATGTATCGCACGTGGAGATGGGTGAAGGTTCGGTATCAGATTCGGCTCCTCATAATGAGTGCATCTGTGGCCGGAATCCACCCTCCTGAAGGGCGCTCCAGCCATCCCTCGTCCGCCGAGAGTCGCGCCGCCGCGGCCCGCAATGCTTCAACTCCGGGATGAGCCAGCCCCTTTCGCCACACCAGTGACACGGGTGACAGCGGGACGGGGTCGACGAGGGGACGAAGGGTAGAACCGGACATGGCTGGAAAATCCACCACGGCGAGAACCGGGGTCCGTGTCTTGGCCATGACCCTTCGGAACTCCTCGGTGCCGACGGCGAGCGGTGCGGGTGCCGCGACCTCGATCCCACGTCCCTCGAAGAGCTGACGGGCCAGGTCGGTCCATTCGAGCGTCCGGGGATTCCCGGCACCCGCGTACACCTGCTCCCCCGCCAGGGCGTCGAGCGGTACGGCGTCCAGCGCGGCCAGGTGGTGGTCCTCGGGCAGCACGACGGCCATCGGCTCGTACCGTACGGGCTGCTGCTCCAGGCGGGCGCGGAGCGCCGGGTCGAGGCCCGCGAACCGTCCGAAGGACGCGTCGAGCCGCCCGGCGAGCAGTTCGGCCGCGGCGCCGGTGAGACCGCTCTCGAAGCGGGCCATCAGTTCGCAGTCGGGAGCGAGCGCACGGGCCAGGGCCAGGACCCGGCCGGAGGCGAGACCGGGACTGTTCACGTCGACGAGCAGGGGGCGCGCGGCGTCCGCCCGCCCGAAGGCGACGAGCAACTCGTCCTGCGCCTCCAGGGCCCGGCGCGCGTGCGGCAGCAGCCGCTCACCGTCGGGGGTGAGCGTCACCTGCCGGGTGGTGCGTACGAACAGGTCTGCGCCCAGTTCCCGTTCCAGACGCCGGATGTCCCGGCTGAGGGCCTGCTGGGCGACGTACAGCCGGCCGGCCGCGCGAGTGAAGTGCAGGTCCTCGGCGACGGCCAGGAAGGCGCGCAGCAGCCGGGGTTCGAGGTGGGCGGGCATCGGGCGAACCTACAACGACTCACAAAACGACTTACAACATGAGTGCGTGAATCGGCACGGAGATGGTGTTGGACCCCCGACGGCGGGCGGGGCGAACGTTGATCCATGCCGCTACAGCCCTCCCGGCCGCCCTCAAGACCGTTTCCTCCACCACGCCCTCGACCACGCCTTCAGTTACGCCTTCGGTCAATCCCTCGGCGGCCCTCGGGGCCACTCCCTGAACCCCCTCAGCCGCGCCCTCGGCGGCCGTCGCGCAATCCCTACCGTCAGCTCTTCGACATACCCGGCACGCGAGCGTTCACGATCGGGAATCTGATCGCCCGCCTCCCGATGGGCATGTTCAGCGTGAGCGCCGTGATCATGATCGCGGGGACACGGGGCTCGTACGCGCTCGCGGGAGCCGTGACCGCCACCGGACTGGCGGCGACGGCGGTCGTCGCGCCCTGGACCGCACGTCTCGTCGATCGGCACGGCCAGGCCCGGATCGCCGTCCCCGCGACCGCGGTCGCGGCGCTCGGCTCACTCGCGCTGCTGCTCTGCGTCCGTCACGGGGCGCCCGACTGGACGTTGTTCGCCACGTACGCGGCCACGGCGACGACACCCAACACCGGGGGCATGTCCCGGGCGCGCTGGGCCCATCTCCTCAAGGGCGACCCGGCACGACTGCACACGGCGAACTCCTTCGAACAGGCCGCGGACGAGCTGTGTTTCATGCTCGGGCCGGTGCTGGCCGCGCTCCTGTGCGGGGCGCTCTTCCCGGAGGCGGGCACCCTCGTCGCGGTCGTCCTGCTGATGACCGGTGCCCTGGTGTTCACCGCCCAGCGCTCGACGGAACCGCCCGCCCGGGGCCGTACGGACGCCGGTGCGCCGCCCCCACTCCGGGCACCCGGGATACCCCCGCTGCTGATCGGTTTCCTCGCCACGGGCGCGGTGTTCGGCTCGATGGAGGTGGTGACGATCGCGTTCGCGGACGCACAGGGACACCGCTCGGCGGCCGGGGTGATCCTCGCCCTCCAGGCGGCCGGCTCGTGTGCGGCGGGGCTCCTCTACGGGGCGTTGAAGCCGCGCATGCCTGTCGAACGGAGGTACCTTCTGAGCGTCGCCGCGATGGCACCTCTGATGTGCCTGCCCCTCCTCGCCGCCACGCTCGGCGGTGGTCGGCTCGCCCCTCTCGGCCTCGCACTGCTGCTCGCCGGGATGGCGACGGCCCCGACGATGGTCACGGCCATGACGCTGCTCCAGCGCCGCACGCCGGAGGGCCGGCTGAACGAGGGCATGACGCTGGCGGTGACCGGTCTGCTGGGCGGGATCGCCTGCGGGTCCGCGCTCGGCGGGTGGGTGGTGGAGCACGGGTCGGCTGCCGCCGGCTACGTCGTCCCGGTCGCCGCGGCCGCGACGGCTCTGCTGATCGCCGGCGCGACCGCGGTGCGCGGCCCCCGCCGGCCGCCTCGCCGACCGCCCGCGTGACAGCAGCGCGGTGCCGTCGGCGACCGCCTACGCGGCGGCGGCCCGTCGCCTCCGCCCTGGCTCGCCCTCCTGCAGCGCCGCCCCGAGGATCCGCGGGTTCGCTGTGGCTGGTCGCGCAGTTCCCCGCGCCCCTGAAACGGCTACGCCGTTCCCGGGCTGCTGGAGGCATGATCGGTCCGTTCCTCGCGGCCTCGGAGCAGGGGCGCAGCACCTGCTCTTGAGGGGCGCGGGGAACTGCGCGACCAGCCACAGCCGACCCGCACCCGCCCACAGCCCGCCCGCAGGGCCACGGCCCGCCCGCAGGGCACTCGTCCGGCCCGCCGAACGCGGGACCCAATTCCCGCGCACCCCATTGACTCGCCCGGGCCCCCCACATACGTTCCCCCGTCGAAGCGCTTCGACGACACTCATCGAATCGATTCGATGGGTGTTGCATGCGTGCTGCGCGAGTGATGCGTGATGCTCCGATACCCATCCGACTCCCCTGGAGGCACTGGATGTTGACGACACGAAGGCGTGTGATGGCGGCGGCAGCGGCGGTGGTGAGCACCACCCTGCTGCTGGCCTCCTGCGGTGACTCGGACAGTGGGTCCTCCGACGGGAAGACGCTGAAACTGTGGCACTACGAAAGCCCCGACAGCGCGATGGCCGTGGCCTGGAACGCGGCCATCAAGGAGTTCGAGAAGACCCACCCGGGCGTCAAGGTGAAGTTCGAGGAGAAGGGTTTCGAGCAGATCCAGAAGACGGCCCCGATGGTCCTCAACTCCAATGACGCGCCCGACCTCATGGAGTACAACAAGGGCAACGCGACAGCCGGGCACCTCTCCCAGCAGGGGCTGCTCACCGATCTGTCCGCGCAGGTGACCGAACGCGGCTGGGACAAGAAGCTCAGCGCGGGCGTGCGGACCACCAGCCAGTACGACGCCAAGGGCGTGATGGGTTCCGGGAAGTGGTACGGAATCCCCAACTACGCCGAGTACACGATGGTGTTCTACAACAAGGACCTCTTCGACAAGTACAAGATCGCCGAGCCGAAGACGTTCGACGAGCTGACCGCCGCCATGGACACGTTCGTGGGCAAGGGCATCACGCCGCTCGCCAACGGGGGCTCCGAGTACGTGGCCCAGCAGTACCTGTACCAGCTGGCGCTGTCGAAGGCCGACCGCGCCTGGGTGGACTCGTACGAGCTCTACAAGGGCAAGCCGGACTTCCACGACGCCGCCTGGACGTACGGCGCCGAGACCTTCGCGGACTGGGTGAAGAAGGGCTACATCAGCAAGAAGTCCACGAGTACGAAGGCTGAGGACGCCGGGGTCTCGTTCATGCAGGGCAAGAGCCCGATCCTGTTCTCCGGCAGCTGGTGGTACGGCCGGTTCGCCGCGGAGAACAAGTTCGACTGGGGCACGTTCCTGTGGCCGGAGTCGAACATGAGCCTCGGCTCGGGCGGCAACCTGTGGGTGGTCCCCAAGGGCGCCAAGAACAAGGAACTGGCGTACGACTTCATCGACATCACCATGTCGAAGAAGATCCAGAACCTGCTCGGCAACAGCGGTGGTATTCCGGTGGCCGCCGATACCGCAGCCATCAAGAACCCGAAGTCCAAGGAGCTCATCGCCGACTTCAACACCCTTTCCGAGCGGGACGGTCTGGCGTTCTATCCCGACTGGCCGGCCGCCGGTTTCTACGACGTCCTCGTCTCCGAGACGCAGAAGCTGATCACGGGGAGCGCGAAACCGGACGCCTACCTGGACGCGGTTGAGGCGGCGTACGGCAAGGGCGTAGAGGACCAGTGACGGTCACCGTCGAACGGGGCGGCAGGGACAGCCGGGGTGGCCGAGGCGGCAGGGACAGCCTGGTCGTCGAAGCGCGTCACCAGTCGAAGGGCCCGCGCCGCCCCCGTGACTCGTACGCCCTGTTCCTGCTCCCCGGGGCCCTCGCCTTCCTCGTGATCATCATCGTGCCGTTCCTGATGAACACGGGCGTGAGCTTCACCGAGTGGCAGGGCGTCGGCACCCCGAAGTGGACCGGGCTCGCCAACTACCGGGAGCTGATGGACGACGCGGAGTTCTGGGCGTCCTTCCGGCACAGCCTCTTCATGGTCGTCGCGATGGCGGTCGTGCCGACCGTCCTCGGGCTGGTGCTCGCCGCCGCGCTCTTCGACTTCGTCGGCAAACACTTCGGCAGCAGGACGGCGGCCGTACTGCGGGCCTGCTTCTATCTGCCGCAGGTGCTGCCCATCGCGGTCGCGGGCATCGTGTGGAGCTGGATCCTCGCGCCGGAGAACGGCTCGCTGAACGAACTCCTGAAGGCGGTCGGGCTCGGGAGCCTCCAGCAGGACTGGCTCGGCGACCCCGACCTCGCGCTCTACAGCGTCATGGGCGTGATGGTCTGGGTGCAGCTCGGCTTCCCGCTCGTCATCTTCATGGCGGGGCTGCAGCGCGTCGACCCGCAGCTGTACGAGGCCGCCGAGCTGGACGGGGCCGGCTGGTGGCGCCGGTTCTGGCATGTCACGCTGCCGCAGATCAGGCCCGAGATCTATGTCGTGCTGCTCTGGTGCACGATCGCCGCGCTCAAGGTGTTCGGCGCGGTGTACGTGCTCACCAAGGGCGGTCCTGGCGGAGCGACCGACGTGCCGTCGTACTTCTCGTTCACCACGTTCTTCGAGAAGACACAGGTCGGGTACGGGGCCGCGATCTCGACCGTCCTGACCGTGATCGTCCTGGTGCTCACCGTGGTCGGCCTGAAGCTCCAGACCCGTGCCGAGGACGCCGAGATGGGAGTTGTGCGATGACCGCCCTTCGCCGTTACCCCGTGCTGGTCGCCCTGGTCATCGGGGCCCTGTTCATGGTCCTGCCCTTCCTGATCGTCACGGTCAACGCGGTGAAGTCGCCCGCCGAGTACGCGGCGAACGGCCCCCTGAGCCTTCCCGAGGGCGTCTACCTCGACGGGCTGAAGGACTTCTGGGAGCGCGTCGACTTCGGGCAGAAGCTCATCAACTCGGTGCTGATCAGCGGCTCGGTCGCGCTGGGCGCGGTCGTCCTGTCCGTCCTCAACGCGTACGCGATCGGCATCGGACGGATCAAGGGCCGCACCTGGGTGCTCGCCTTCTTCGTGCTGGCGAACATGCTGCCGCAGGAGGCGCTGGTCTACCCGGTCTACTACCTGAGCAAGGAAGCCGGTCTGTACGACACCCGGCTGAGCGTGATCATCGTCTTCATCGTGGTCCAGGCCGCCTTCGGCACGTATCTGCTCTCCGCCGTCCTCACCCAGTTCCCGCGCGAGATCATCGAGGCCGCCCGGATCGACGGGGCGAACAAGTGGCAGGTGCTGTGGCGGATCGTGGTACCCGTCAGCCGGCCCACCATCGGCGTGCTGCTTGTCTTCTTCTTCATCTGGACCTGGAACGAGTTCCTGCTCCCGCTGGTGATGCTGATCTCCAACGACAACCAGACCGTGTCGGTGGCGCTCGGCGTCCTCCAGGGCCAGCGCCTGATGGACGCCACGATGACGAACGCGGCCGCGCTCCTGGGCGTCCTGCCGGCCATCGTCTTCTTCCTCGTCTTCCAGCGGACGCTCACCCGCGGTATCGCCGTGGGTGCCGTCAAGTAACCGGCATGGAATCGGCATGGACTCGGCGAGGAACCCGCAAGGAACCGGGCCAGGTATCCGTCGAACAACCGTCAAACAAGGGGTGTGCGCGTGAAGTTCACCGACGGCTACTGGCTGCTGCGCGAGGGCGTGACAGCCGCCCACCCGGTCGAGGTCCTCGACGTGACCGCCGGGCCCGGGGCCCTGGAGATCCACGCGCCGACCCAGCCCATCCGCCACCGCGGCGATCTGCTGAAAGGACCGGTCGTGACGATCGGCGCGCACGCCCCGATGCCCGACGTCATCGGCGTCACGTTCACACACTTCGAGGGCGAGGAGTCCCGGGGGCCACAGTTCGAGCTGGGCAGGGAGGACGACTTCCGGGCGCACACCGAGTACGACGACGAGTCCGCGACCCTCACCGCGGGCGCCCTTTCCGTGCGGGTGAGCCGCACCGGTCCCTGGCACGTGGACTTCCTCGCCGACGGCCGCACCCTCACGAGCAGCGGCCCCAAGGGCATGGGCATCATGCGCGACGCCGGCAGCGGCGGCCACTATCTGCGGGAGCAGCTGAACCTCGGCGTGGGCACGCATGTCTTCGGGCTCGGTGAGCGCTTCGGGCCGCTGGTCAAGAACGGTCAGGTCGTCGACATGTGGAACGCCGACGGGGGCACGGCCACCGAACAGGCGTACAAGAACGTGCCGTTCTATCTGACCGACGCGGGGTACGGCGTCTTCGTCGACCATCCGGGCCGGGTGTCGTTCGAGGTGGGCTCGGAGGCGGTGTCCCGGGTCCAGTTCAGCGCCGAGACCCAGCAGCTGACGTACTACGTGATCTACGGGCCGACCCCGAAGGACATCATCCGCAAGTACACGGCCCTCACCGGCCGGCCGGCACTGCCGCCCGCCTGGTCGTTCGGGCTGTGGCTGTCGACGTCCTTCACCACGTCGTACGACGAGGCCACCGTCACCTCCTTCATCGACGGCATGAAGGAGCGCGAACTCCCCCTGTCCGTGTTCCACTTCGACTGCTTCTGGATGCGCGAGTTCAACTGGTGCGACTTCGAGTGGGATCCACGGGTCTTCCCCGACCCGGAGGGGATGCTGGCCCGCCTCAAGGAACGCGGGCTGCACATCAGCGTCTGGATCAACCCGTACATCGCGCAGCGTTCGGCGCTGTTCGCGGAGGGCAAGGCCCTCGGGCATCTGCTGAAGCGGCCGGACGGCAGTGTCTGGCAGTGGGACCTGTGGCAGCCGGGCATGGCCCTGGTCGACTTCACCAGTGAGGCCGCCCGCGACTGGTACGCGTCGAAGCTGGAGGCGCTGCTCGCCCAAGGCGTCGACTGCTTCAAGACCGACTTCGGGGAGCGGGTCCCGCTCGACGTGGTGTACGCGGACGGCGGCGACCCCGAGCGGATGCACAACTACTACACCTACCTCTACAACCGGACCGTGTTCGACGTGCTGCGCAAGCACCGCGGGGAGGGCGAGGCGGTCGTCTTCGCGCGGTCGGCGACCGCGGGCAGCCAGAAGTTCCCCGTGCACTGGGGCGGCGACTGCGAGGCGACGTACGAGTCGATGGCCGAGTCGCTGCGCGGCGGACTCTCCCTCGGTCTGTCCGGGTTCGGCTACTGGAGCCACGACATCGGCGGCTTCGAGGGCACCCCGACACCCGCCCTCTTCAAGCGCTGGCTCGCCTTCGGACTCCTCTCCTCGCACAGCAGGCTGCACGGCAGCTCCTCGTACCGCGTGCCGTGGCTCTTCGACGAGGAGGCCGTGGACGTCCTGCGCCTGTTCACCCGCCTGAAGCTGCGCCTCATGCCGTATCTGTACGAGGCCGCCCGCACCGCTCACGCGCAGGGGGTGCCGATGATGCGCGCGATGGTCCTGGAGTTCCCGGACGATCCCGGGTGCGCGCATCTGGAGCGGCAGTACATGCTCGGCCCGGATCTGCTGGTCGCGCCGGTGTTCTCCGACGACGGGGACGTGTCGTACTACGTGCCCGAGGGCACCTGGACGCACTTCCTGACCGGGCGGCCGGTGACCGGCCCCCGCTGGGTGCGCGAGGAGCACGGCTTCTCCAGCGTGCCGCTCCTCGTCAGGCCGGGTGCGGTGATCCCGGTGGGCGCCGTCGAGGACCGTCCCGACTATCCGTACGCGGACGGGGTCACCCTGCACGCGTACGGTCTGGCCCGCGGCGCGCAGGTCACGGTGCCCGTGGACGGGGTGACCTTCACCGTCGTACGGGAAGGGGACACGCTGCGGGCGTCGTCGAGCGATCCGGCGGCGCCCTGGGCACTGGCGGCGGGCGGCGGGACCGTGCGGGCAGCCGCCGGAACCGGGTTCCTGTCCTTGGAACTGGAGCCGGAGCCGGAGCCGGCAGAGGTTCTGGGCCGGGAGCGGGGCTGAGCATGGTGAAGATCACCGATGTGGCCCGGCACGCGGGAGTGTCCCCCAGCACCGTCTCGTACGCGCTGAGCGGCAAGCGTCCGATCTCCGAGGAGACCCGGCAGCGCGTCGAGGACAGCATCCGCGAGCTGGGCTACCGGCCGCACGCGGGCGCCAGGGCCCTGGCCAGCAGCCGGTCGAACGTGCTGGCGCTGGTGGTTCCGCTGCGGGCCGGCATCCACGTGCCGGTGGTGATGCAGTTCGCGGTGTCCGTGGTGACGGCCGCGCGCCGCCACGACCACGACGTGCTGCTGCTCACCCAGGAGGAGGGGGAGGACGGGCTGCGGCGGGTCGCGGACACCGCCCTCGTGGACGCGCTGATCGTGATGGACGTCCAGCTCCACGACGCCCGGCTCCCGTTGCTGCGCGGCCTGGACCTGCCCTCCGTACTCATCGGGTTCCCGGCCGAGCCCGCCGGACTGACCTGCATCGACCTGGACTTCACGGCGGCGGGCGAGCTGTGTGTCGAGCATCTGGCGGGGCTCGGGCACCGGGTGATCGGGCTGGTGGGCTCACCGCCCGAGGTGTACGTACGGGAGACGGGGTTCGCCCAGCGGGTGGTCCAGGGCTTCACCGCGGCGGCTGACCGCAACGGCATCGCCTCCTCGGTGCACCCGTGCGAGGCGGCACCCGCGGCGGCCCGGCAGGTCGCCGAACAACTCCTGCGGGAACGGCCTGCCCTCACGGGGGTCGTGGTGCACAACGAGCCGGTCCTGGAGCCGCTGATCGACGCCTTCGAATCGCTCGGGTTACGGGTCCCGGGGGATCTGTCGGTCACCGCGATCTGCCCGGACGAGCTGGCCGGACGAGTCCGGGTGCCCGTCACCTCGATCGCCATCCCGGCCGACGAGGTGGGCGCCGGATCGGTGGAACTGCTGATGAAGAAGCTGGGCGGCACGCCCGTACCGGAGGCCACCCTGCTCCCGCCACGGCTGACCGTACGGGCGAGCACACTGCCGCGCCCCTGAAGCCTGAGCACACCCCCACGTAAGAGTGTCCCGGCCCCGTGCAAGGCCCTAGTTGAGGGAGCCATGCCATGAAAGGCAAGAAAAGACAGAGAACCGCCGTGAGCCGGGGCCTCCCCGCCCTGGCCATGGGCCTGACCCTGATCGCCGGCCTCGGCGCCACCGTACCGGCCGCGGCCGGCGACCCCGCGTACCCCTTCCGCGACCCCCGCCTCTCCGTGGAGCGCCGCGTCGACGACCTCCTCTCCCGTCTCACCCTCGACGAGAAGATCTCCCTGCTCCACCAGGCGCAGCCCGCGATCCCGCGCCTGGGCGTCCAGTCGTTCAGGACCGGCACCGAGGCACTGCACGGGGTCGCCTGGCTGGGCGAGGCGACCGTCTTCCCGCAGGCCGTGGGGCTCGCGTCGACCTGGGACCCCGCCCTGATCCGGCAGGTCGGCTCGGCGGTCGGCGACGAGGCGCGCGGCTTCCAGCAGGAGCGCCCGGCCGGCTGGGGCCTCAACCTGTGGGCGCCCGTGGTCAACCCGCTCCGCGACCCGCGCTGGGGCCGCAACGAGGAGGGCTACTCCGAGGACCCGTATCTCACGAGTTCGATGGCGACCGCGTACGGCACCGGCCTGACCGGCGGCGATCCCGGGCAGCTGAAGACGGCGCCCACGCTCAAGCACTTCCTCGGCAACAACAACGAGGCCGACCGCACGACCACGTCCTCCGACCTGCGCCCGCGGGTGCTGAAGGAGTACGAGGAGCAGGCGTTCAGGCCGGCGATCGAGGCGGACGCGGCGACGGGCGTGATGTCCTCGTACAACCTCGTCAACGGCCGCCCGGCCACGGTGAATCCTGCGCTCGGCGAGGAGGTGCGCACCTGGTCCTCGCGGGGCCTGCTGAACGTCACCGACGCCTACGCGCCCAACAACCTGACCGGCACCGGCAGTCAGAAGTACTACGACACCCTCGCCGAGGGGAACGCGGCCGCGCTGAAGGCGGGCATCGACAGCTTCACGACGGACGACACGAACTCCGTGCCGACGACCACGGCCGTCAGGTCGGCGCTGGCCGAGGGGCGGCTGAAGGAGTCGGACGTCGACACGGCGGCCGGGCACATCCTCGACGTCCGGGTCCGGCTCGGTGAGTTCGACCCGGGCGGCGGGAAGTACGGGGCCATCGACAAGTCGGTCGTGAACAGCCCGGCGCACCAGAAGCTCGCGCGGAAGGCGGCGGCCGACGCGGCGGTCCTGCTGAAGAACTCGGACGGCGCGCTGCCGCTGAAGGCTTCCGAGAAGGACGTGGCTGTCGTCGGCCCCCTCGCCGACACCCTCTACACCGACTGGTACTCGGGCACCCTCCCGTACGCGGTCACCCCGAAGGAGGGCATCTCCGCGAGGCTCGGCACCTCCGTGGCCGGCAGTGAGGGCGTCGACCGGATCTCGCTGCGGAACACGGAGAGCGGGGCGTACGTCACGGCGGGGACGGACGCCGGCGGCGCGGCGCTGAAGGAGAGCGCCGGCGGAGGGGCGGCTGCCCAGTTCGACGTGTTCGACTGGGGTGCCGGCATCGTGACACTGCGCTCGGCCGCCAACGGAAAATACGTGGGCTACAACTGGTCGGACTTCGTCAACGACCAGGTCCAGCCGAACGGCTGGTACGTCCAGCAGCAGTTCGCGCTGGAGGAGCAGGACGACGGTACGTACCTGCTGCGGTACGCGGGCTACGAGACCCGGGAGTCCTGGTGGTCGAACCCGGTCTACCTCGGCCCGGCAGGACCCGACGGCACACTCGGCCTGGTCGGAAAGGCGGAGGCCGCGCACTACGGCAAGGACGTCGTCCGCAGCGGCTCCGCGGAGGCCGTGGCGGCGGTGAAGGGCAAGGACGCGGCGGTCGTGGTGGTCGGGTCCATGCCCGCGATCAACGGGCGCGAGAACGACGACCGCGAGGACATGGGTCTGGCCCCGTCCCAGGAATCCCTGGTCAAGGCGGTGCGCAAGGCCAACCCGAACACCGTCGTGGTCGTCGAGAACAGCTATCCGACGACCCTCGGCGCCCTCCGGGACGAGGTCCCGGCGCTCCTGTGGACCACGCACGCGGGCCAGGAGACCGGCAACGCCCTCGCCGACGTCCTCTTCGGCGACGTCAACCCGGCCGGGCGGCTCACCCAGACCTGGTACCGGTCGGAGGCCGACCTGCCCTCCATCCTGGAGTACGACAACATCAAGTACGACCGCACCTACCAGTACTTCAGGGGCGATCCGCTGTACGAGTTCGGCTACGGGCTCTCGTACTCGTCCTTCCGCTACGGGCCGCTGCGGCGCGTCGACGGCGGTTACGAGGTCGCGGTGACGAACACGGGCCGCCGCGCCGGCGACGAGGTCGTGCAGCTCTACGCCCACCAGCGGGAGTCGCGCGACAAGCAGCCGCTGAAGCAGTTGGAGTCCTTCCGGCGGGTCTCGCTGAAGCCGGGCGAGACGAGGACGGTGAAGCTGGCGCTGCGGGAGAAGGACCTCGCGCACTGGGATGTCACCCGGTCCCGGTGGGTGGTGGAGAGCGGGACGTACGACGTCCTGGTGGGCGCGTCCTCCGAGGACATCCGCTCCCGTGCCGCGCTGAAGGTGCGGGGCGAGACGATTCCGGCGCGGGATCTCTCCCGGCCGGCCCGGGCGGAGAACTTCGACGACTACGAGGGGGTGCGCCTGGTGGACGAGTCCAAGGTGCGGGGCACCGCTGTGGGGGCCTCGCGTGACGGTGCCTGGTTGAAGTTCACCGACTCCCGGCTGACCGGCCCCCGGCCGATCGGCTCCCGACCGGGCTCCGGTGGCGCGAAGTTCAGCGCGCGGGTGGCCGGGGCGGCCGGAAAGGTGGAGATACGGCTCGGCTCGCCCTCCGGGACGCTCGTCGGTACGGCGCCGGTGTCCGGGACGGGGTCGGTGTACACGTACGCCGACGTGGGCGCGCGCCTGTCGGCTGCCGCGAAGGGGCGCCAGGACGTGTATCTGGTGCTGGGGGACGGCATGCGGGTGTCTACGTTCACGATCCGCTGAGCGACGTCGGTGCCGTGACGGTCCAGGGCGCTTGCGGGCGCCCTGGACCGCGGTTCACCCGCTCAGCACTTCCCCGGCTTGAGCCACGCGCACTCCAGGTCGCCGTTCCGCTCGCTCGCCCGCGCGCTCGGGCCCGGGGCCTTCACCGTCACGGTGTCGTCCGCCGTGGACCCTGCCAGCGTCACCACGATCGCGTCCTCCAGCGGCTTCACGGACGAGACCAGATAGTTGTTGAGCACGATGCTGTAGACGAGTTCACGTCCGTCCGCGTCCTTCACGTACCCGGAGAGCGCGGACGCCCCCGTCAACGAGCCCGTCTTGCCACGGGCGTTGAGCGCCGCGGGCGTCCCGCACATCCTGGTCCGCAGTGTGCCGCCCACGAACCGGTCGGGGGCGCAGGCGACCGGCAGGGACTTGTACCAGTCGGCGTACCAGGGCTCGGACCGCACCGCGAGCAGCAGCTTGGCGAACTGGCCGGCGGAGATGTTGTTCATCCGGGAGAGCCCCGACCCGTCGACCTGCCGCAGCTTGCCCGTGTCGACGCCGACGCCCTTCAGGTAGCCGCTCACCGCGTCGAGTCCGGCGCTCCAGCTCCCCTCACCTGAGGCCTTGCGGCCCATGGCCTTGGTGAGGATCTCCGCGTGCATGTTGTTCGACAGCTTCATGAACGGGATCAGCAGTTCCTTCAGCGGCATGGAGGCGTGCGAGGCGAGCTGCCGCGCCCCCGCGGGTGTGGCGCGCCCGAGCCGCGTCTGCCCGGTCACCTTCACCCCGTGCGCGGCGAGCGCGTCGCGGAACACGGCGGCCGCGTACCCCGTGGGCTCCCATACGCTCACCCACTCCTGGGCACCGGAGCCGCCCACCGGCGTCGTACCGCTGACGACGATCGTGTTGCCGCCGTGCTCCCGCTCCACGGTGAGGTCGTTCGCCCCGCCCGCGGCGACGGTGGTGGCCCGTACGTCGATGTCCACGTACTTCGTCTTCGGGGTGACGGTGATCCGGGGCTTGTCACCGGCCGCCGCACCCGGTGCGACCTGCACGATCACCGATCCGGTGTCGTAGTCGGTGTCCGGCGCGACACTCAGCGCGCTGATCTGCGCCGAGTAGTACGCGGACTCGTCGTCGGCGGCCCAGGAACGGCCGAGCCGGCTGCTGTCGAAGCGGGTGTCATCGGCGAGGAGCCGCCCGTCGACGCGGGTGACGCCCGACTCGGCGACGCGTGCCGCCAGGGCGTCGTAGTCCTCGGCCAGCGCGGTCGGGTCACCGGTGCCGCGCAGGTACAGGTCGCCGCCCAGCACCGAGCCGTGCCGGCGGCCGGTCGTGAGGACGTCCGTCGTGAACGTGTAGTCCGGTCCGAGGATCTCCATGGCGGCTGCCGAGGTAGGCAGCTTGGTGTTGGAGGCCGGCATCAGCCTCGAGGTGGGCGCCCGCTGGTACAGCACGTCCCCGCCGGCGGCTTCGGCGATCACGACGCCCGCCGCACCGCCCTCCATCCGGCTGTCCCCGAGGATGGTGTCGATGGCCTCCGGCAGCCCGCTGGTCCCCGGGTCCGCCCCGGCCGGCGCGCTCCAGCCGAGCCCGGCCGCCAGCATCCCCAGCACCACGGCCCAAGTCCACCCGCGCCCGCGCGGGTTGTGAGATCTCCTGGTATCTCCGATGGTCTCTCCGAGTCGTGTCATGCGACGCAGCATCCAGGACGACCGGCCCCGGCAACAGTGCACGACGCGGACTGACCTCGCCCGGCCCCGGCGAGCATGACGAAGGCCCCGCTGCCTGAGCAGCGGGGCCTTCGTTTTCACTCTGAACTTTTTTTGCTCTGAACATGGGAAAGTGGAGATGGCGGGAATCGAACCCGCGTCCAACGGTGCAGAATCAGGGCTTCTCCGAGCGCAGTTCGCTGAGATTTTCTCAGCCCCGGAGATCACGCGAACAAGTCTCCGACGGGCTCAGTCACTGTTTGATTTCCCATCGAACCCCGTGACCGGGCTCGATGGTTTAGTTCCCTAGATTATGCCAGGGTCCGGGTCGGGAACACTCCCGGGCTGACACCCATTAGGGTCCTTCACTCACTGGTTATTAAGCAGCGAGGGCGAAGGACTGGGAATCGCTCTTGGAATTGGCGATTATTGGTTGCGACATATGGTTAACGAGATCATTGCCGCTTCCTCGGCTCGCTTCCCCTGCTTCGACAGCCGCTGTCGAAACCGATCATCCCCATGTTGTTTTTTCAAACCCTCCGAGGAGGGCGCGTGCACCTGCTGTGAGGTGCAGTGCCATCGTACGTGACCAACGCACGTGGATGCCACTGTATTCCCGCGCGCCACCGGCAGCGCCACCCTCAGCGCTACTGGCCGCGCACCTGGCCGCGCTCCTGGCGCTTGACCGCCGCGATCACACGGTCCGACTCGCGCCGGTCCTGCTTCTCGCGCAGGGTCTGGCGCTTGTCGTACTCCTTCTTGCCCCGGGCGAGCGCGATCTCGGCCTTCGCGCGGCCGTCCTTGAAGTACAGGACGAGGGGCACGATCGTGTGACCCGTCTCCTCGGACTTCGACGCCAGCTTGTCGATCTCCTCGCGGTGCAGGAGCAGCTTGCGCTTGCGGCGCGCGGAGTGGTTGGTCCAGCTGCCCTGGGTGTACTCGGGGATGTGGGCGTTGTGCAGCCACGCCTCGTTCCCGTCGATCTGGACGAAGCCGTCGGCCAGCGAGGCACGCCCCTGGCGCAGCGACTTCACCTCGGTGCCGGTGAGCACGATCCCGGCCTCGTAGACGTCGATGATCGCGTAGTCGTGCCGGGCCTTCTTGTTCTGCGCGACGATCTTGCGCTGGCCGTCCTTGGTCTTGCCCTGGGTTCCACCGCCCTGCTTCGGCTGGGATTCCTTCGGTACGTACATGCCCTTGCTCATAGTGCTGGCCATTTTCGCACTAGAGGGGGGCCAGAGGGAAAGCCGATTAGTCGGCGGGGAGATCCGCGGTGCTACGAGGGGTCCCCGAGCCCGCTCAGTACGGTCTCGGCGCGCTCCAGCGCGCCGTCCTCGACCTCCAGGTCGGGGGTGATGCCACGGGCGTCCACGGTGCGCCCGGAGGGGGTGCGGTAGTGCCCGACCGTCAGTTCGGCGACGGAGCCGTCGGGCAGCCGGCTCGGCATCTGGACCGAGCCCTTTCCGAAGGTCCTGGAGCCGACGACGACCGCGCGTCCGCGGTCCTGCAGGCCGCCCGTGAGGAGTTCGGCCGCGCTCATCGTGCCGCCGTCGACGAGCGCGACCAGGGGTCTGGTGGTGTCGCCGCCGGGATCGGCGTGCAGGGCCCGCTGGTCGCCGTTCACGTCGTACGTGGCCACGAGGCCGCCGTCGAGGAAGGCGGAGGCGGCGGTGACGGCCTCGGTGACCAGGCCGCCGGAGTTGCCCCGCAGGTCGAGGACGATCCCGCCGTCCACGGGTGCGCCGGCCACAGCTGTCCGTACGAAGTCTCCGGAGCCCTTGGTGAAGGCGGCGGCCTTGATCACGGTGACATCGCCGGGGAGTTCGCGCACGCTCACGGAGTCGGTGGACAGCCGAGCCCGGTGCAGGGTCTCGCTCCACGCGCGCGTGCCGCGCTGCAGTCCGAGGGCGACGGTGGTGCCGGCGTCGGCACCGGTGGCGTCGCCCCTCAGCAAGGAGACGACCTCGGTGACGGGCCTGCCGTCGACGCGGTGGCCGTCGACACTGCGCAGCCGGTCGCCCTTGCGGATGCCGGCGCTCGCGGCGGGCGAGCCGGACTGGACCCGGGCCACCTCGATCCGTCCGCCGCTCTCGCGCCGGGCCCAGAGGCCGACGCCGGTGTACTGGCCGTCGAGGGCTTCTTCGAACTCCTTGTACTCGCCCTCGGAGTAGACGGCGCCCCAGCGGTCGCCGCTGCGGCTGACGGCCCGCTCGGCGGCCTCCACGGGTGACTTGCCGTCGGCCATCGCCTCGGCTGCGGCGTCGGCGACGTCCTCCTGGTGGCCGGCCTGGGTGGTACGGGCCGACGGGGAGCCGGATTTCCGGCCGGGGGTGTCGAACGAGCCGGTCGCGGCGCCTGCCGCGAGAACGCTCGCGAAGACCAACGTCAGGGCCGCCCCGCGGCGGATGCGGCGGGGCTGACAGAACAGGTCGCGGCCTGACATGCCGGTGAGTCTAGGACAACGAGAAGGGCCGTACCGGCGGTTGCCGGTACGGCCCTCTTGGCATGCGTCACACCTTCAAGTACTTGCGCAACGCGAAGAACGCGGCCAGCGCGGGCATCAGAAGGCTCGTGGCGAGGATGAGCGGCATTTTCGCGAGAACGGCGTCCCAGCCGATGAAGTCGATCAGGTTCAGCTTCTCGGACAGGGCCAGGCCGTGGTCGATGATGAAGTACCGCGCGAGCACCAGGAAGGCGCAGGCGACACCACCGCCGATGAGTCCGGCGACCGCGGCCTCCATGATGAACGGCGCCTGGATGTAGAAGCCGGAGGCGCCCACCAGGCGCATGATCCCGGTCTCACGCCGACGGCTGAACGCGGAGACGCGCACCGTGTTGACGATCAGCATCAGCGCGACGACAAGCATCAGCACCATCAGCGCGATGGCCGCCCAGTTCATGCCGTTGAGCAGCTCGAAGAGGTTGTCGAGGATGCTCTTCTGGTCCTGCACGGACTGCACGCCGTCCCGGCCGTCGAAGGCGGTCGCGATGACCTTGTACTTCTCCGGGTTCGTCAGCTTGACGCGGAAGGACTCCTGCATCTGGTCCGGGGTCAGCGAGGCCGCCAGCGGGGAGTCGCCGAACTGCTCCTTGTAGTGCTTGTACGCCTCGTCGCTGGACTCGTGTATGACGTTGTCGACGACCGGCATCTTGCCCAGGTCGGTCTGGATCTGCTTCCTCTGCTCGCTGGTGACCGCCCCCTTGGCACAGTTGGGGTCGGACTCCGCGTCGCTCTTGTTGCAGAGGTAGATCGAGACGTTGACCTTGTCGTACCAGTAGCCCTTCATCGTGTTCACCTGGTCGCTCATCAGGAGCGAGCCACCGAACAGGGCGAGGGACAGGGCGACGGAGACGATGACCGCGAAGGTCATGGTCAGGTTGCGGCGGAGACCGACACCGATCTCCGACAGTACGAACTGGGCGCGCATGGCGTCTTCTCAGGCCTTTCCGTGGACGGACGCGTGGGGGTCGCGGTCAGTGCTGATAGCCGTAGACGCCACGCGCCTGGTCGCGGACGAGGCGACCCTTCTCCAGCTCTATGACGCGCTTGCGCATCTGGTCCACGATGTTCTGGTCGTGCGTCGCCATCACGACGGTGGTGCCGGTCCGGTTGATCCGGTCGAGCAGCTTCATGATGCCGACGGAGGTCTGTGGGTCCAGGTTTCCGGTGGGTTCGTCCGCGATCAGCAGCTTGGGCCGGTTCACGAACGCTCTCGCGATCGCCACCCGCTGCTGTTCGCCGCCGGACAGCTCGCCGGGCATTCGGTCCTCCTTGCCGCCGAGGCCGACGAGGTCGAGCACCTGCGGCACGGACTTGCGGATCTCGCCCTTCGACTTGCCGATCACTTCCTGGGCGAAGGCGACGTTCTCGGCGACCGTCTTGTTGGGCAGGAGGCGGAAGTCCTGGAACACGGTCCCCAGCTGGCGGCGCATCTGCGGCACCTTCCAGTTGGAGATGCGCGCGAGGTCCTTGCCCAGCACGTGCACCTGGCCGTGGCTGGCCCGCTCCTCACGGAGGATCAGCCGCAGGAAGGTGGACTTTCCGGAGCCGGAGGACCCCACCAGGAACACGAACTCTCCGCGCTCGACCTCCAGGGAGACATCCCGGAGAGCGGGGTGGGTCTGCTTGGCGTAGACCTTGGAGACGTTGTCGAATCGGATCACGGATGCACCACAGGCCGTCGGGGATATCGGGGGTAGATGAGCGTGACCTTACGCGACCTGGGTACACCGGCGCAGGCGCCGAGGCGGGTTGCTCGAGGGTTGTGCGCATTTGTACCGGGGCAGCATCTGATGGAGGGGGCCGCACCCCGCAGGAGCGCCGGGCTGTGACACTCGGCGGTTCCATCGCGGGGCGCGACCGGCCCCCACCCGTCCGCAGCCGCGGAACACGCCCCGAGCCCCCTCACGAGGCGCCCGTCCGGCCCCCTGCAAGGGAACCCGCGCGCCCTCCGGAGGAACCTGGCACAGTGGTAAGGGGAACGTTCGCGTTCCCGGGAGCGTTGTCCACGTGGAACCGGTGCAAGGAGGGCAAGCGCATGACGTACGACCGGTTGGTGTGCGCGAACTGCGCCGGGCCCGTGAGCGAAGGCCGCTGCTCGCTCTGCCGCGCGAACCGTGAGCGACTGCAGCAGGAGGGGCCCCTTGGCGGGCTCACCCCCATGGCGCTGATCGCCCTGCTGGCCATCCTGATCGCGGCGGTGGCCCTGCTGGCCCACCAGACCGCGTAGGGGACACGCGTCACGGACGACAGACGAGAACAGACGACATACGGGAAGGGCCCGGAGCTGCTCGCTCCGGGCCCTTCTCGCGTCCTCACGTGTCGCCACGTCCGGACGCCTGTGACATGCGTCAGGCAGCGACGCCCCGGCCGTTCATGAGGCGCGGCAGCATACGGAAGCCGATGCCGCCGGCGATCATCGTGGCGGCGCCGATCAGCAGGTACGTGATGTTCTCGGCGGCGCCGGTCTCGGCCAGCTCACCGCCGGTGCCCTGGGCGGAGGTGTCCGAGCCCGTGTCGGTCAGGCTCTCCTTGCCCGCACCCTGCTCGACGGGGTTGGAGCCGCCGCCGTCGGCGTCGTTGTCGTTGCCGCCACCGCCACCGCCGCCGTTCTCGTTGCCCGGGGAGGACGGGTCGTCCGCGGTGGGCTCGTCGGTCGGCTCCTCGGTGGGCTCAGTGGGCTCCTCGGTCGGCTCCTCGGTGGGGGGCTCCTCGGTGGGGGGCTCCTCCGTGGGCGGGTCGGTCGGGATCTCCGTCGGGTCGGTCGGAGGCGGGGTCGTCGGGTCCTCGACACCGATGCCGACACCGACACCGCTCTCGTCGACACTGGCGCCGACACTCAGGCCGGCTACGTCGACACCCACGTCGAGTGCCGAAGCGGCACCGGCGGCGGTCAGTGAAGCTCCGGCGGCGATCACCGCGCCGGCGGCTATCCGCGCGACCCGGATCCGCGTCTTCTTGGTCATCTGGCTGCTACCCCCAGTAGCTCATCGTCAATGGTGCAGCGCCCGGGGCCACGACATCGGGGGGCCTCGGTGAAGCTCCCGGTTCACACGCGCCCCAGAAATACGCATGCCGCGCGTTACCCTTCCCACTTTTCAAAGCAACGTCAAGGTCGTTGCGACCGCGATGTCCAGATCAAGCTCTTTTGACCGGCACAGCGTCATGTGAGTGTGATGTAAAACCCACGCATCGCCCAACAGAATGGGCAACCGCCGCCCGGTGGGCGACAGTTGCCCTGTCGACAAAACGACGTACGCGAATGTCGCTTACTTCTCCTGCTGCTTGCGCCAGCGAATTCCAGCCTCAAGGAAACCGTCGATCTCGCCGTTGAAAACGGCCTCGGGGTTACCGACTTCGCAATCCGTGCGGAGATCCTTGACCATCTGGTACGGGTGCAGGACGTACGAACGCATCTGATTGCCCCAGGAGTTGCCGCCGTCGCCCTTGAGCGCGTTCATCGCGGCCTGCTCCTCCTGACGGCGCCGCTCCAGCAGCTTGGCCTGGAGGACGTTCATCGCGGACGCCTTGTTCTGGATCTGCGACCGCTCGTTCTGACAGGACACGACGATGCCGGTGGGGAGGTGGGTCAGCCGCACCGCGGAGTCGGTCGTGTTGACGCCCTGACCGCCGGGGCCTGACGAGCGGTAGACGTCCACCCGCAGCTCGGACTCGTCGATCTCGATGTGGTCGGTCTGCTCGACGACGGGCAGCACCTCCACACCGGCGAACGACGTCTGCCGGCGTCCCTGGTTGTCGAAGGGCGAGATCCGGACGAGCCGGTGCGTGCCCTGCTCGACCGAGAGCGTCCCGTACGCGTACGGCACCTGGACGGCGAAGGTGGTCGACTTGATGCCGGCCTCCTCCGCGTACGAGGTCTCGTAGATCTCCGTCTTGTATCCGTGCTGCTCGGCCCACCGCAGGTACATGCGCTGCAGCTTCTCGGCGAAGTCCGCGGCGTCCACGCCACCGGCCTCGGCGCGAATGTTGACGAGCGCCTGCCGGACGTCGTACTCGCCTGAGAGCAATGTCCGGACCTCCATCTCGGCCAGTGCCTTCCTGACGACGACCAGCTCGGACTCGGCCTCGGCACGGGTGTCCGAGTCGTCCTCCTCCTCGGCCATCTCGAAGAGCACACTGAGATCGTCGATGCGCCCGCGGAGCGTCTCGGCCTTGCGCACCTCCGCCTGGAGGTGGCTCAGCTTGCTGGTGATCTTCTGCGCCGCGTCGGGGTCGTCCCACAGGGACGGTGCCGCCGCCTGCTCCTCGAGCACGGCGATGTCCGCCCTCAGCTTGTCGAGGTCCAGGACGGCCTCGATCGACTCCATGGTCGAGGAGAGGGACTTGAGTTCTTCGGATACATCGACGACTGCCACTCCCCCAGCGTAACGGCTCCGCCAAGTTGGGTCGGCCGGTGTGCGGGGTGCCCGTTCCTGAGGGCTGCCGCCCCTGGACCGCCGCGCCCCTGAGAGGGCGCAGCCCTTCAGGGGCGCGGGGAACTGCGCAACGGGGGTTCGGGGGCGGAGCCCCCCGAGGACGATGGGGGTCCCCCCGCTCGAGCGAAGCCGAGAGTGGGGGAGGGAAGGGGCGGCGGGGGCGAAAAAGGCCCGGTCGGTCACGGTGCGGCCGGAGCGGAGTTCTCCGTGTCGGAGGGCGTGTCCGCGTCGTCCCCCGAGGTGGCGAGCCACGCGCCACCCCCGATCGCGGCGACCAGGGCGACCCCGGCCACCCCGAGCGTGATCCGGCGCCGCCGTGCGGAGGCCCGGTGCCGCGCGGACCCCGGCCGCGGCGCTCCCGCCGCACGGGGAGCGCGGGCCGTGCCGAGAGCGCCCCCCGCCAGCTCGTCCGGCCCGGGCACCCTCATCGATGTGTGCGTGTCCCGGTTGGAGTCGGGCTTGGGTCCCGGTACCAGCGGAACGGCCCCGCGCCGCACCCGCTCCCGCGGAGCCTCCGGCTCGGCCGGCGCGGCGTCCTCGTCGTAGGTGCCGTCCGACTCCCCGTCCGGCTCGTCCACGTCCAGCGGCGGCATCCCGTCGAGCAGGGGCAGCTGCTCCCGCAGCCGCTCTCCCAGCTCGGACGCCCGCAGCCGGGACGCCGGCGCCTTGGCCAGACACTGCACGAGCAGTTGCCACAGCTCGTCCGGGATCCCGGGCAGCGGGACCACGGTCTCGGTGACGTGCCGGCGAAGGACCGCTCCCGGATGCCCGCCGCCGAACGGCGTGAACCCCGCCAGGAGCTCGTACAGCACGGTCGCCAGCGCGTAGATGTCGACGGCCGCCCGCGGCGGGAGCCCCTCGATGATCTCGGGCGCCAGGTAGTCCGGCGTACCGATGATCTTCGTTGCCCGGGTGCGCCGCGGCGAGTCGATGAGCTTGGCGACCCCGAAGTCCGTGAGCAGCGCGGGGTGCGAACCGCCGGGTCCGAGTGGTCCCTGCATGTCGAGCAGCACGTTCTCGGGCTTCACGTCCCGGTGCACGACGCCCGCCGCGTGCGCCGCGGCGAGACCGTCCGCGACGTCGGCCACGATCGCGACGGCCGACTCGGGCGCGAGCCGCCGCTCCCGGTCGAGCCGGGTGCGCAGGTCCGTGCCGCGTACGAGGTCCATGACCAGGGCGAGATCGTTGCCGTCGACCACGAGGTCCCGCACGGAGACGACATGCGGATGGTCGAGGCCGAGCAGGGCCGTCCGCTCCTGCACGAAACGCCCCACCAGTTCCTGGTCGGACGCCAGGTCCTCGCGCAGCAGCTTGATGGCGACGGGGCCCTCGGGCCCCTCGCCCAGCCACACCGTGCCGGCGCTCCCCCGCCCCAGGATCTGGTGCGCGGTGTACCGGCTGCCGATCTTCCGTACCAAGACTGCTCCTACGGGCGCGTGTTGGCGACAAAACTACGCGCCCGGAGCGCCAACCTTCACTTCGGCGACGGAAATCACCCCCCAGGTGTCGACAAATCCCCAGAACCGCGGTGCGGTTCTGGGGATTTTGAGGGGTTCGAGGGAGCAAGTTCCTGAGAACGCCGCCCGTGAAGATCTACTTCCCGAGCCTGTCGACCCATCCGGAGACTTTGTCGTACCCGTCCCCGAGCTGCTCCCAGTAGCTCTGGGACGTCCCGATCCAGCCCTGGAGCGGGCTGAACTCCCAGATCGCCCACCCGGCCGCGAAGAGGATGACGATCGTGAACAGGCATCCCTTGAGGCAGCCGAGCCCGGGGATCTTCATCCGGTTGGCGCTGCGCTGCCGGGGTTCCCGGGGCTCGCGGGGCGGACGCGGCGCGGGCTGCTGGGGCTGCTGCGGCGCGGGGGCGTACCGCTGCTGGGGCTGCTGCTGAGGGGCGTACCCCTGCGGCTGCTGTCCCTGCTGCGGATACCCGTATCCGGGCTGGTTCTGCGGCGGCTGCTGCTGCTGCTGCCGGGATCGCCCGCGCGGCTGTGGCTGTTGCGAAGGCGGCGGCTGCGGCTGCTGCTGGGGCGGCCGGGCGACCTGTCGCTGCGGGCGGCGCCGCAGCGGGTCCTCGTTCGGGTCGACGTGCGACTGCACCTGCGTCGCTTCGTTGCGGTCGCGGGCCGCGCGGAGCTGGTTCTGCCAGGGGTGCGGGTCCTGGGGGCCCGCCCCGGCCTGGTTCGGCGGCACCGGCGGCATCACGGCGGTCGGGTCGGCCGCACCGTGGTGGGGCAGTACGGCGGTGGGGTCGGCGGCGCCCGCGGCCGCGCCGGTCTGCGGCAGGACGCTGGTCGCGCCGTTCGGGTCGTACGCGGCCGCGTTCTGCGGGAGCACCTGGGTGGGGTCGGCGGCGCCGGATTCGCCCGGCACGGCGGCGGGCGCCGGGTCCGGGACGAGGAGCACACCCACGGCCTCGGCGGCGCCGATCTGCGCAGAGTTCGCGTGCACCCCGATGCCCGCGGCGACCGTACGCAGGCCACGGGCGAGGTTCTCGGCGCTGGGCCGTTCGTCGGGGTTCTTTCGCAGACAGCGCTCTATGACGGTCCACAGCGGATCGGGAACCGTGGAGGGCCGGCGCGGTTCGGCGCTCAGGTGCTGGTGGAGTACTTCCAGGGCCGACCCGCCGCCGAACGGCGGACGGCCGGTGACCAGCTCGTACAGCATGATTCCGGCGCCGTAGATGTCGACGGCGGAGGTCTGCGGGCGGCCCTCGGCGGACTCGGGCGCGACGTACGCGGGCGTGCCGACGAACTCGTGGGTGCGGGTCAGGCCCGGGGAGTCGGCGAGGCGGGCGATGCCGAAGTCCGTCAGCATTGGGTGCATCTGGCCGTTGACCTGCTGGAGCAGGACGTTCGCCGGCTTCAGGTCGCGGTGCACGACGCCGTCGGCATGGCTGGCGGCGAGCGCGTCAGCCACCTGGGCGGTGAGGAGGGCGGCCGCCATCGGAGAGAACGGGCCGTTCTCCCGCAGGTAGCGGTGCAGGTCAGGACCGTCGATCAGGTCCATGACCAGCGCCAGCAGATCGCCCTCGACCACGAGGTCCCGTACGCGCACGATGTTCGGATGGGTCAGGCGGAGCAGCACGGAGCGCTCCCGCAGGAACCGCATCACGATGTCCGCGTCGCATGCGAGCTCCTCCTTGAGGACCTTGATCGCCACGGTCTCGCCGGGCTGACCGGCCACGGCCGCCTCGGCGCCCGCGGTCTCGCGCTGGCTGGCCCGCCAGACGGTGCCCGTGGCGCCGCGCCCGAGCGGCTCCTCGAGCAGGTACTTGCTGCCTACCGGCCGCACGTCATGCGCTCCCTGCTGCTTGCTTGCCTGGTCCGTCCACCGTGGTACCGGTGGTTCCGACCCACTGTAATGCCGCCGAACACGGCATCGGGCTGTCGTCGTGCTGCGGTTTCCTCAGCCCGGCCCACCTATGCATTACGTGGGACTTTCCCGTATGCGTTCGATGAAAAGACGCTCACTTCGGGTGGTTTGGTTGCCCGATCCCGACGTGAGCGATCTCAACCGGGCATTGGTCAGGCACTTTTGCGGGCAGAGCCGACCAATCAAGATCACTTGGCCGGGGAACGCGGGCGTGTTGTCAGTCTCAGGTGCGAGGATGCTTTCCGTACTGGCCGACGTGTCCGTGCGCGGTGGGGGAAACTGCGGTGGGGGACCGCGGGACAGCCCCGTCGCGGGCGCCCGCGACAGAAGGGACCGCTGACGGCGATGCAGATCCGGCTGACCGTCGTAGACCCGCTGGGCACGCGCCCCGACGGACGCCCCTCGTCCTGCGACGTGCTGGTCACAGCACCCGCCGGGACCGCGCTCGCGGTGGTGGCCTCCGGCCTCGCCTCGGCGGTCGGGGGTGAGGGCCCAGGGGTGCTGTACGCGGAGGCGGAGCGGCTCGACGCACAGCGCTGCACGCTGGGTGAGCCACCGCTGATGGACGGCGCCGTGCTGTCCCTGGGCTCCCCGGCACAGCCAGGTCCCGATGTCGATCCCGCCGCCGCCCAGCTGCGTGTGGTCGCCGGGCCCGACGCCGGGGGCGTCCATCTGCTGCACGGCGGACGGATCGACATCGGCCGCTCCGCCGACGCCGACGTACCTCTGGACGACCCGGACGTATCCCGTCTGCACTGCGCGGTGACCGTCGCGGCGGACGGCCACGTCTCGGTCGCGGACCTGGGCTCCACGAACGGCACGGTGCTGGACGGCAGGCGCGTGAGCGAGCGCCCGGTGCGCTTCGCGCCCGGGGCGCTGCTTCGGGTGGGCGAGTCGGCCCTGCGGCTGGCCCCGGCGGGCGAACCGGCCGACATCCGGGAGACCGCGCCGGACGGCGAGGGGCATGTACGGGTGGTCACGGCACCGGAGGCACCGGAGGCTCCCGGCCGTTCGCGGCAGCAGAGCCACGCACAGAACCAGGGACAAGGACAAGGACAGGGCCAGGGACAGAGCCACGGCCGGGGTCGGAATCCAGCCGTATCCGGCGGGGCGGAGACCGGAGGCGCGAATGTGCCCCGCGCGCGGGACGGGGGCTCCCCCGAGGATCCCCCGGCCCCCCGGGATTCCGGCTCCCGGACCGCGCCGCCGACCGCCGAGACCCATCACGGCTACGGGACGGCCGGGTGGGGCGCCGCCGAAGGCGGGACCTCGGCGGCCCAGGGGCACGTACCCGCGGGGCCGCATATGGTGCCCCGGCAGGGCGGAGCACCCCGGTCGGAGCGCACGGCCTTCGGCGGGCCGGCCGAGGAGGGCCCGGATGTCCAGGGACCCGGTGAGGGCAAACGCCAGGGCACTCCCCTCCGGGGGACGCCCGTGCCGCGCGGTGCGCGCAAGCGCGGGCTCTCCGCATGGGCCCGCCGGCTGGCGGGCACCCGGAGTGACGACCCGTACGACGACGAGGGTGCCGAGGCCGACGAGGCCGAGTACGACACGTACGAGTCGTACGAGGCGCCGTTCGCCGAGCCCGTCCCCCTGGGCGTGCCCGAGCCGGAGCGGTGGCCCGATCCCGCCGCGCTGCTGCTGACGGCGCTCGGACCGGGGCCGCGGCTGTGGGAGCGCGGGCCGGGGCACCAGGAGACACTCACGGTCCGGCTGGGCACGGCGGACCGGAGCGCGCCCGACGGCTCCGGTCTGCTGCCCGCCGTCCCGGTGACCGCCGGACTGCGGGAGGTCGGGGCGCTGGGTCTGGCCGGACCGCGCGAGCGCCTCTCGGGGCTCGCGCGCGCGGTGGTGGCCCAGCTCGCCGCACTGCACTCCCCCGACTCGCTGGAGATCACGCTCCTCAGCACTGACCGCTCGCGCTCCCTGGAGGAGCGCACCGCCGAGTGGTCGTGGCTCGGCTGGCTGCCCCACCTGCGCCCCACCCACGGCCAGGACTGCCGCCTCCTCCTCGCCTACGACCGTGAACAGGCGACAGCGCGTACGGAGGAGCTGGTCCGGCGCCTGGAGGACCATCTGACGGAGACGGGGCGCGCCGTCGAGAGGGGTCACGGATCCCGCCTCGCCGGAGGCTCGCCGGATGACAGCGGGGCCTTCGCGCGCCACCCGGGGAACCCGGCGGACACGGGCCCGGACGCCCCCTCCGGGACGTACGCGCCTGGCCGGGGCGGCCGGGAAGCCTCCGGTGCGCACGACCTCGGTGCCTCAGCGCTCGCTCCTGGGAGCCATCCCCTCGTACGCGACAACCACGCCACTCACCTGGGACTCCCCCGCAGCGGCACACAGGCCGATGAGGCGCGAGGAGGCGGCCGGCGGCCTTCCTCCGCGCGGTCCGACGACCTCGCGGAGGCGGCCGAGTGGGCCGGCCCCCACACCGTCGTCGTGGTGGACGGGGACCCCGGGTCGGCCTCTGTCCGGGAAGCCGTGTCACGGCTCGCGGCCGAGGGGCCCCAGGTCGGGATCCACGTCATCTGTCTCGCCGAGACACCGGCCGCGTCGCCCGCCTCGCCGGTGGCCGACACGTACGAGGCGGCCTGCGCGGTGTCCCCCGCGTTCCGCGAGTGCGGGGCCGTCGCACTGCTCAGCGGCGACGTGGCGACGGCTCTGCGTCTGCTGCGCGTGGCCTCCGGCACACAGCCGCACGGCGCGTCGGGGATGTCAGGGGCACCAGGGGTGTCAGGCGCATCGGGCGGTCCCGTCGGCCATGGCACGGTCGCCGCGGTGGACGCCGTCTCCATGGCGTGGGCCGAGCGCTTCGCGCGGGCGCTCGCGCCGTTGCGTGCGGAGGGCACCGCCGGCGAGCAGCACACGCGCGTGTCCGCGCCGCTGCCGCAGGGCGCGCGGCTGCTGGACGAGCTGGGCCTGGCGAGGGCGACCCCCGCGTCCCTGATGGCGCGCTGGGCGGACGCGGCCGACGACCCGGAGGCGCTCGGCGGCCGGGCCACGGCCGTGCTCGGCGCCGGGCCGCGCGGGCCCGTCGGTGTGGACCTCTCCCACGAGGGACCGCACCTGCTGATCGAGGGCCCGCCGGGCAGCGGGCGTACGGAGCTGCTGCGTTCCGTGGCAGCGTCGCTCGCCGCCGCGGAGCGGCCCGACCGGCTCGGCATCGTGCTGGTCGACGGCCGGGACGGCACGGGCACCGGCGGCGCCGCGTCACGCGGGGACGGGCTCCAGGTCTGTACGGACCTGCCCCACGTCACGACGCATCTGGGCGCCCACGATCCCGTACGGATGCGGGAGTTCGCGCAGTCCCTGTCCGCCGAGCTGAAGCGGCGGGCCGAGCTGCTCGGGCGGCTCGACTTCGCCGAGTGGCACTCCCGGCCCGAGGCGTCGGACCGGGTCGTCGCCCAGCGCTCTGCCGGTTCCCCGGCCAGGCAGGCCACCGGCTCGGCCGCCGGAGCCAAGGCCGGATCCGCCGCCGGCTCCGCTTCCGGCTCCAATTCCGGTTCCGCTTCCAGCTCCTCTTCCGGCGCCGCAGATCTCGACACGTCCTCCAGCGCCACCCTGCGGCTGCGTCCCATCGCGGCCCGGCCCCGTGCGGACACGGGGCCCCCGCTGCCCCGGCTCGTCGTGATCGTCGACGATCTGGACGCGCTGCTCTCCCCCGCGCTGGGCTCCCCCGGGCGCCCGGCCGCCGGTTCCGTCGTACGGGCCCTGGAAGGGGTCGCCCGGGACGGAGAGCGGCTCGGGGTGCATCTGGTGGCGGCGACCGGCGGCGGGGCCCGTACGGAAGGAACGGAGCTGGCCCGGCGGGCCGGGCTCCGGGTCGTCCTCGACACTCCCGCGTCCGGCCCTGAGGAGCCGTCACCGGGTCGGGGCAGGCTCAGCGGACCGGGTGGGCGGCCGACGCCCTTCCAGGGCGGCCGGGTCACCGGCCGTATCCCGCGTACCGCGACGCTGCGGCCCACGGTGGTGCCGCTGGAGTGGGCTCGCATGGGGGATCCGCCCGCGCGCCGGCCCGTCCGTGAGCTGGGCAACGGGCCCACGGATCTGGCCCTGCTGGCCAGTGCCCTGGAGCGGGCCGCCCGCTCCGTCTCGGCCGCGGAGGTCCCCTCGCTCCTGTGAGCGCCGGTTTCCTCCGCCCCCGCCGCCCTTTCCCGTCCCGTACCTGGGGGCTGCCGCCCCCGGACCCCCGCATCGCGCTGAACGCGCTCGTCCTCAAACGCCGGACGGGCTGAGAGCGTCTCTCCACGTCACGACGCGGTTACGATCACCCCCTTGACAGCGCAGGCGCTCTTGCCGCCGCCAAGCGGACGGGCGTAGACCAAGAGCGCACGGGACGGCTCTCGGACGTTCAACGGAGAACGGGGCACACACCATGCGCAGCAGCACTCTTCGTATCAGCAGGTCGCACAGGAGGAGCAGGGCCGCGAGGGCCGCGGCTGCCGTCGTCGCGGGGGCGATGGCGCTCACGCTCACGGCATGCGGCGGTGACGACAAGAAGGACGATGAGGGGGGTGACGGCGAGAGCGGCGCCGCGGCCAGCGTTCAGCTCCCCAAACTCGACGGCCAGAAGCTTGAGGTGGCGGCCGTGTGGACCGGGCCCGAGCAGGACAACTTCACCGCGGTCCTGGACGAGTTCGAGAAGCGGACGGGCGCGGAGGTCAGTTACGTACCGACCGGCAACAACACCTCCACCTTCCTGGGCACGAAGATCCAGGGCGGCAAGCCGCCGAACGTGGCGTTCCTTCCGCAGGTCGGTGTGCTCCACCAGTTCGCGCAGAAGGGCTGGATCAAGCCTCTGGGCACCGAGGCGCAGGCTCAGCTCGACAAGAACTTCACGGCGGGCTGGAAGGACCTGGGCGCGTACGAGGGCAAGCAGTACGGCGTCTACGCGAAGGCCGCCAACAAGTCGCTGGTCTGGTACAACACGGCGGCGTTCGAGGCGGCGGGCATCACGGCCGAGCCGAAGACCTGGGACGAGTTCGTCCAGACCGCGCAGACCCTGTCGGACGCGGGTTCGCCGGCGGTCTCCATCGGCGGGCAGGACGGCTGGACCCTCACCGACTGGTTCGAGAACATCTACCTCTCGCAGGCGGGACCGGAGAAGTACGACCAGTTGGCCAAGCACGAGATCAAGTGGACGGACCCCTCCGTGAAGGAGGCCCTGACCACGCTGGCCCAGCTGTGGGGCAAGGACGACCTGATCGCGGGCGGCAAGGCCGGCGCGCTGCGCACCGAGTTCCCCAAGTCGGTGACGAACACCTTCTCGGGTGACACCCCGGCGGCGATGGTCTTCGAGGGCGACTTCGTCGCGGCGAACATCAACGCCGACACGAAGGCCAAGATCGGCACGGACGCCAAGGTCTTCCCGTTCCCCGCGGTCGGCGACAAGTCGCCGGTGGTCAGCGGCGGTGACGTGGCGGTGGCGCTGAAGGACGACAAGGGCTCACAGGCTCTGCTGACCTTCCTGGCGTCGACCGACGCGGCCGAGGTGTGGGCGGCGCAGGGCGGCTTCATCTCCCCCAACAAGGAAGTGGACCAGAAGAAGTACAAGGACGACGTGACCCGGGACATCTCCGGAGCGCTGCTCAAGGCGGGTGACGACTTCCGCTTCGACATGTCCGACCAGGCCCCGGCCGCCTTCGGCGGTACCCAGGGCACGGGCGAGTGGAAGGCGCTGCAGGACTTCCTGAAGACCCCCAAGGACGTCGCGGGCACGCAGCAACAGCTCGAGACGTCCGCCGCCAAGGCGTACAAGGGCTGACGGCCGCCCATGGCGTCACAGCTGGCGACGGCGGGGGGCCCGGCGAATCCGGTGCCGCCCGCCGGTAAACGTAAGAGCGTGATGGGTACGCGGTGGTGGGTGGCGGGGCTGTTCCTGCTGCCCGCGATCGTGCTGCTCGGCGCGCTCGTGGTCTACCCCATCGGGTACTCGGTCTGGCGCAGTCTGTACGACGCCGACGGTTCGGGCTTCGTGGGCCTCGGGAACTACGGCGATCTGTTCAGCGACGACGCCACGTTCACCGCCGTCAAGAACACGGCGATCTGGGTCGCGGTCGCTCCGGCGCTGGTGACCGCGCTCGGTCTGATCTTCGCCGTGCTGACCGAACGGGTGCGCTGGTCGACGGCGTTCAAGCTCGTCATCTTCATGCCGATGGCGATCTCCATGCTCGCCGCGGGCATCATCTTCCGGCTGGTGTACGAGGCGGACCCCGACCAGGGCGTGGCCAACGCCCTGGTGGTGGGCGTGCACGACACGTTCGCCGAGTCGTCCGCCTACCCCAAGGCCCGCCCGTCGACCGAGAGCGGTCTCAAGGCGTCCGGCGGGGGTTCCTTCACCTCCACGGGCACGGTGAGCGCGGGCTCGCCTGCCCTGATCCCGCTGGTCGGCATCGCCCCGAACAAGGTGCCGGGCGATCCCGGGGACGCGAAGGCCGCCGAGCCTTCCGATGACGGGGTGTCGGGCACGGTCTGGCTCGACTTCAAGCTGGGCGGCGGCGGCGCGAAGGGCGCCATCGACACGGGTGAGAAGGCGCTGCCCGGCATCAAGGTGGAGGCGGTCAAGGACGGCAAGGTCGTGGCCACCGCGAAGGCGGGCGACGACGGTACGTTCACGTTGCCGGCGTCGGCCGACGGTGCCCGGCTGCGGTTGCCCGACTCGAACTTCGCGGCGGCCTACAACGGCGTCGACTGGCTCGGCCCGAGCCTGGTCACCCCGGCCATCATCGGTTCGTACGCCTGGATGTGGGCGGGCTTCGCGATGGTCCTCATCGCGGCGGGCCTCGCGGGGGTGGACCGCAACCTCCTGGAGGCGGCCCGGGTCGACGGTGCCAACGAGTGGCAGGTGTTCCGCAGGGTCACGGTCCCCCTGCTCGCGCCGGTCCTCGTCGTCGTCCTGATCACCTTGGTGATCAACGTGATGAAGATCTTCGACCTGGTCTTCATCATCGCTCCGCAGCCCAGCCAGGACGAGGCCAACGTGCTGGCCCTGCAACTGGTCAACGCGTCCTTCGGCGGCGGCAACAACCAGGGCCTCGGCAGCGCGATCGGCATCGTCCTGCTGCTGCTCGTGATGCCGGTGATGATCGTCAACATCCGCCGACTGCGAAGGGAGCGCCGACGGTGACCGCACCCTCCGTACCTCTGAAGGGCCCCGGGGACGCCGGGAATCCGGCCGTGGACGCGTCAGGTCCGCCGCGGCGCTCGCTGGCCTCCAGGCTCGCGAGCGGCGCGGCCGGCGGCATGGTGCGGGTCTTCCTCATCCTGGTCGCGCTGCTCTGGGTGACGCCGGCCGTCGGGCTGCTCGCCTCGTCGTTCCGCGACCCGACCGACATCGCCGACTCCGGCTGGTGGGACGTCTTCAGCAGGCCCTCCCAGCTCACCACCGAGAGCTACTCGACGCTGCTCGGCAAGGAGGAGATCACCGACGCCCTGCTCAACACGGTGCTGATCACGGTGCCGGCCACCGCCCTGGTCGTCGTCATCGGCGCCATGGCCGGGTACGCCTTCGCCTGGATGGACTTCAAGGGCCGCGACTGGTGGTTCGTGGCCGTGGTGGCGCTGCTGGTGGTGCCCATCCAGATCGCCCTGATCCCGCTGGCCGACCTCTTCGGCGACCTCGGGATCTTCGGCAGCGTCCTCGGCGTGGTCCTCTTCCACGTGGGTTTCGGCCTGCCGTTCGCGATCTTCCTGCTGCGCAACTTCTTCGCGGAGATCCCCCGTGAACTCCTGGAGGCGGCACGGCTCGACGGCGCGGGCGAGACCCGGGTGTTCACGACGGTGATCCTGCCGCTCGGCGGGCCCGCGATCGCCTCGCTCGGCATCTTCCAGTTCCTGTGGGTGTGGAACGACATGCTGGTGGCGCTGATCTTCTCGGACTCCGGCTCCCGACCGCTGACGGTCGCGCTGACCGAGCAGACCCGGCAGTTCTCCGGCAACATCGAGACGCTCGCGCCCGGCGCGTTCATCTCGATGGTGATCCCGCTGGCCGTGTTCTTCGCGTTCCAGCGGCAGTTCGTGTCCGGCGTGATGGCGGGGGCGGTGAAGTAGCTCCCACCGTGCGCGTTCTCGCGCGTGTTTACGTACGCGTTCCCGTACGCGTTCTGAGGGGCGGGCCGTCTCCGGTCCGCCCCTTCGCGTGCGCCCGGGGTCCCCCACATGCCGCATTCGGCGTAACCACGTAACCCCTTCGGCCGTTGCCGGGAAATATGGCCGCGCCGACGTATGGATGTCCCTTGCCCCGGTTCAGTGTCGTTGTCCCCGCTTACCAGGTGCAGGCGTATCTGCACGAGTGCCTGGCATCGGTCCTGGAACAGTCCTTCACCGACTTCGAGTTGATCGTTGTCGACGACTGCTCGCCGGATGCCTGCGGTGCGATCGTCGACGAGTTCGCGGCCCGCGAACCTCGGGTCCGGGCCGTCCACCTCAAGGAGAACGTGGGCCTCGGCCGGGCCCGCAACACGGGTATGCGGTACGCGACCGGCGACTACCTGGTCTTCCTGGACGGCGACGACACCCTCACCCCGCACGCGCTGCGGGAGATCGCCGACCGCGTCAAGGAAACCGGTGATCCGGACGTCCTGGTCTACGACTACGCGCGCACCTTCTGGTCGGGCGAGACGGTCCGCAACGTCCAGGCGGGACAGCTCAACGAGGAGGGTCCGGCGCCGTTCCGCCTCGACGACCGGCCGGGGCTGCTGAACGTCCTCATGGTCGTGTGGAACAAGGCGTACCGCCGGGAGTTCATCGAGCGGGAGCAGTTCACGTTCCCGCCCGGCTACTACGAGGACACTCCCTGGACGTACCCGGTCCTGATGGCCGCCGAGACCATCGCGACGCTCGACCGTGTCTGCGTCCACTACCGGCAGCGGCGGCTGGGGAACATCCTCGGCACGACCAGCGGCAAGCACTTCGACATCTTCGACCAGTACGACCGGGTCTTCGCCCACCTCGACGCGCACCCCGAACTGGCGCACTGGCGCCCGGTCCTGTTCCAGCGCATGGTCGACCATCTGTCGGCCGTGTTCCTCAAGCGCGACCGGCTGCCGCCCGGCTCCCGCGCCGCGTTCCTGCGCAAGGCCCGCGCCCACCACGCCCGTTACCGGGTGCGCGAGGCCGGTGTCCCGTCCCACAACCGGCTGCGGCACGCCCTCGTACGCCTCGGCAGCCATCGCACGTACCGCGCCCTGTGGACGGCGACGCAACTGAAGAGACGCGTCGCGCGGCTCACCGGGACGCTGGCCCGCGGTGTCCTGGCCGCCGCGCTCCGGCTGCACTACGGCGTCCAGCGCCGGCTGCCCGTGCGGACCGACCACGCCGTGTTCGCCGGCTACGGGGGACGCGGTCACGGCTGCAACCCGGGGGCGCTGGAGGCCGCCTTCCGCGCGCATGCGCCGGGGATGCGTACCGCGTGGATCGCGGAGCGCGAGTTCCACCACACGATCCCGACGGCGACGCGCAAGCTGACGCCCGGTTCCGCCGCGTACTGGACGGCCCTGGCCCGGTCCAAGTACCTCGTCGACAACGTCGGCTTCGACCGCCGGCTGGTCAAACGGCCCGGCCAGATCATGATCCAGACGCAGCGCGGCACCCCGCTCAAGCACATGGGCCTGGACCTCCAGGACCGTCCGGCGGCGGCACGCGGCACGGACTTCGCCGAGCTGCTGCGCGACGCCGACCAGTGGGACTACTGCCTGTCCGGCAACCGCCACTCCACGCTCGTCTGGGAGCGCGTCTTCCCGGCCGGCTACACGATGCTGGAGTACGGCCAGCCGCGCAACGACGTGTTCCACAAGGCGACGCCGACGGACGTGGCCCGGCTGCGCGAGACCCTCGGCATCCCCGAGGGCGCGGTCGCGGTCCTGTACGCGCCGACGCACCGCGACTACCGCCGCGCCCAGCGCACCGCGCTCGACCTGGAGCGGGTGCTGCGCCGGCTCGGCCCGCGGTTCGTCCTGCTGACCCGCGCGCACCACGCCTACCGGGCCCCGCTGACCGGCAGCGGAAGCGACAGCAGCAGCGGCAGCCGCCGCAGCAGCCGGCTGATCGACGTGTCGGACCATCCGAGTGTCGAGTCGCTCTGCCTCGCCTCGGACGCGCTGGTCACGGACTACTCGTCGCTGATGTTCGACTACGCGGGCCTCGACCGGCCGATCGTGATCCACGCGGACGACCAGGAGGCGTACGAGGCGGCCCGCGGGACCTACTTCGACCTGTGCGCGTTTCCGCCCGGCGCGATCGCACGCAGCGAGGACGAGCTGATCGACATCTTCGCGAGCGGGCACTGGCGCGGTTCGCGCTCCACGCAGCTGAGGGCCGCCTTCCGGGAGCGTTTCTGCCCCTACGACGACGGGCGGGCCGCCGAGCGTGTGGTGCGCCGGGTCGTGCTCGGTGAGACGGCCGGTCTGCCGGCGGTGGTGCCGCCCGACGAGCGCCGTCCGGTGCCGTCCGCGGCGAGCCGGACCCCCGCCGCCGCGCTTGCCATGGTCCCCGCACCCACGCCCGGAGCCGGTGTCCCGGTCGTCGACATGCCCTGATTTCCCGGACTCGGAGCGCACTCGTGGTGGGGCGGGGCGGTCGCCGGCCCGTCCCGTCACGCGTTCTCCCGGCATCCCCCGGATGCCGCATCCGGCGTAACCGGGTCACCCCTTTGGCCGTTTCCGAGCAGTACACCCGAGCCGACCCATGGATGCCCCCTTGCCCCGCTTCAGCATCATCGTCCCCATCCAAGGCGGCGCGGGGCGACTCCCGTCCGCACTCGACTCAGTCCTCACCCAGTCCTTCCCCGACTTCGAACTGATCCCGGTCTGCGCCGCCCCCGGCTCCCCGGCGGGAGTCGTCGTCGCCGAGTACGCCGCCCGGGATCCCAGGGTCACCCCGGCGGGCTCCCCGCAGGCGGCCACCGGCACGTATCTGCTGTTCCTCGACACGGACACCGCCCTGTCGCCGGGGGCTCTCGCGACGGTGCACGCACGGCTGCGCGAGACCGGCGACGTGGACGTCCTCTACCTCGGACACGAGCGCGTCCCGTGGTGGGAGGGCGCCCCGGTGACGGAGCGGTTCGAGGACGGCCCCGGGTCCTGCGTCCGGCTGCCACCCGTCTGGGCCGCCGCCTACCGCCGTACGTTTCTCACCGACCACGTCCCCGAGGCCGCCCTGCTCCAGGCCCGCCGCACGGACATCAGCCGGCCGGGGCTGGCGGCCCTGGCCGCCGGGAAGACCGCCGTACTGCCCACTGTGTGCGTACGGCACGTCGAACCCCGACGGAGCCGCCCCGCGCCCGGGGACCACGACGACCTCCTCGACCAGATCGAACTGGTCCTGAGCAGGGCGGCCGGGGCGGATCTCCCGGAGGACCGCCGCCGCACCCTCTTCCGCCAGCTCTTCGCGGAATTCCTCGACACCGCGGACAGGGCGGCCGGCGCCCCCTGCGGCAGGGCCTCCTTCCGCCGCGCGGGCAGGCTCTACCGGCGCCACCGCCCGGCGGGCCACCGCACCGGAGGAGGGCGGGACCTGCTGCTCCGGCGGGGCGCGTACACGGCGTTCCGCGCGCTGCGGGCCCTCGGCCGGCAGACGGCGAGGGCGCGGGCGTACGCGGCCCGCTCGACGCTGCGCAGGCGCCACGCCCTCCTGTACGCGTGGTACCGCCGCCGGCCGCTGGACAGGAACCTCGCCGTCTTCGCCGCCTACTGGGGCCGCGGCTACGCCTGCAACCCGGCGGCCGTCCACCGCAAGGCACGCGAACTCGCCCCGCACATCCGGTCGGTGTTCCTGGTGAAGGAGAAGGAACTGCCGCACATGCCCGAGGACGTGGAGAGCGTGGTGATCGGGAGCAGGCGGTACTGGGAGGTGATGGGGCGGGCGAAGTACACCTTCAACAACGTCAACTTCGAGTCCGCCGTGCGCAAGCGCCCCGGCACCGTGCACGTCCAGACGCACCACGGGACCCCGCTGAAGCGGATGGGCGTCGACCAGATCGAGTACCGGGCCGTCGCGGCCGCCACCGGGAGCTTCGGCCGGCTGATGCGGCGGGTGGACCGCTGGGACTGCTCCCTGTCCTCCAACGCGCACTCCACGGAGGTCTGGTCGGGTGCCTACCCCAGCGCCTTCACCCACCTGGAGTACGGCTATCCGCGCAACGACCGCTTCTACACGGCGGCCCCCGGTGAGGTCGCCGCGATCCGGAAGCGGCTCGGCATCCCCGAGGGCCGGGTGGCGCTGCTGTACGCGCCGACCTACCGGGACTATCCGCGTGACGTGGCGGCGCAGTTCGACCTGGCGCGGTTCTGCGCGGAACTCGGGCCCCGGTTCGTGGTGCTGTTGCGGGCGCACTACTTCCTCGACGGGAACCCCGGTCTCCAGCAGGCCGTGGCGGACGGCCGGTTGATCGACGTGACGTCGCTGCGGGACACCGAGGACGTCTGTCTGGCCTCGGACGCGCTGATCACGGACTACTCGTCGATCATGTTCGACTACGCCAACCTCGACCGGCCCATCGTCACGTACGCCGACGACTGGGACGTCTACCGGGACACCCGGGGCGTCTACTTCGACCTGCTCGCCGAACCGCCGGGCCATGTCGCCCGTACGCAGGACGAGCTGATCCGGGTCCTCACGTCGGGCGAGTGGTCCGACGAGCGGTCCGCCGAGCTGCGGTCCCGGTTCCGTGCGCGGTTCTGCGGGTTCGACGACGGACAGGCCGCCGAACGGGTCGTACGGCGGGTGCTGCTCGGGCAGCCGGAGGAGGAGCTGCCGCCGGTGATCCCGCTGCGGGACCGCCTGCCGGTGCCGGCCGCGGTCGCGGCCGTGCCGGGCCCCCGCGCGCCGGCGCACTGATGCCGCCCCGCCCGCCGGCCCTCCCTCCGCCCCGCCGGCCACCCCTCCGACATCCCCTCCGACCGTCCCGCCGCCAGCCCCTCCGACCGCGCCTTTGCCGACCCAGCGAGATCCCGGATCTGGAAGTGCCATGCCCCGCTTCAGCATCGTCGTGCCCGTCCACAATGTGCAGGGCTATCTGCGCACCTGTCTGGAGTCGGTCCTCGACCAGTCGTACGGCGACTTCGAGCTGATCGTCGTTGACGACCGCTCCCCGGACGGCAGCCCGGCGATCATCGACGAGTTCGCGGCCCGTGACGAGCGGGTCGTGGCGGTGCATCTGCCCGTCAACGGCGGCATCGGTCCGGCCCGCAACCACGGTGCGAAGCTGGCGCGGGGCGAGTACCTGCTCTTCCTGGACAGCGACGACAGCTACACACCGGGCACGCTGCGGGCGATCGCCGAGCGCGTCGACGCGACCTCACGGCCGGACATCGTCCTGTTCGACTACGCGCGCACGCACTGGTACGGCGCGGTGAAGCGCAACCGGGACGCGAAGGTGTTCGGTGCGCCGGGCCCGGCGGTGTTCACGGTCGCCGAACGCCCCGAGCTGCTGGACCTGTTCACGGTCGTGTGGAACAAGGCGTACCGCCTCGACTTCTTCCGCGAGGGCGGTTTCACCTTCCCCACCGGCTTCTACGAGGACGCGGTGATCGTCTACCAGACGCTGTGGACGGCCCGCACGATCACTCTCCTCGACCGGATCTGCGTGTACTACCGGCAGCGCCGCCAGGGCAACGCGATGCGCACGCCGAGCCGGGAGCACTTCGAGGTGTTCGCGCAGTACGAGCGGCTGTTCCGGTTCGTCAACGAGCGCCCCGGGCTGACGCGGTGGCGCGGTTTCCTCTACGACCACATGGCGGACCACTACCTCTTCATCCTCCGCCAGGCGGACCGCGTACCGCCGTCGTCGCGTCCCGAGTTCCACCGGCGTGCGGCGCGGGACCTGCGCGTCCACCGGCCGAGCGGTCACCGGCTCGGGGCACACATCGCGCGGACCTCCTTCGCCCTGGTCGCCCGGGCACCGTACGCCCTCTACCGGCTGCACCGCGTCGCCGCCGTGAAGCGGGCCGGGCTGCGCAGGCGCTACCGGGTGTGGCGGCGACGGCTGCGCCGGGTGCTGCTCGCGCTGCACCGGCGTCTGGTCCTGTGGCGCGGGCTGGACCCGAACCTGGCGGTGTACTCGGCCTTCTCGCACCGTGGTGTCCTCGGCGACCCGGCGGCGATCCACCGCAAGGCCCGGGAGATCGCCCCGCACATCCGGGGGGTGTGGGTGGTGGGCCAGGAGCATCTGGACGCGCTGCCGCCGGGTGTCGAGCACGTGCTGCCCGGCAGCCGGGCCTATCGCAGGGTGACGGCACGAGCCACGTATCTGATCAACAACGTCAACTGGGCGAACGACCTGGTGAAGCGCGAGGGTGCCGTCCACATCCACACGCACCAGGGCACCCCGGTGAAGTCGATGGGCGCGGATCTGCTGAAGTACCCCGGCGCGAGGCGTGGTTTCAGTGTCCCGAAGATGCTGCGGCGGGCCGACCGCTGGGACTACAGCCTGGCCGCGAACGCGCACTCCGAGCTGGTGTGGGACCGCGCCTACCCCTGCGGCTTCACGTCCCTGCGTTCGGGCAGCCCGCGCAACGACTGCCTGGTCCGGCCGGAGCCGGGCCGGCGGGAGTCCGTACGGCAGCGTCTCGACATCCCGGACCACAGCACCCTGATCCTGTACGCGCCCACCAACCGCGACCACCTCCAGGGCGGTTACGCGCCGACCTGCGACCTGGAACGCCTGGTCGCCGGGCTGCCCGGCGACCACGTCCTGGCCGTCCGGCTGCATCCGTCGCTGGCCCAGCACCACGAACGAGGCCTCGGCCTCCGGGACCTGGCCGGGCGGGGTCTCGTCCTGGATGTCACCGACGAGCCGGAGGTCGCGGACCTGATGCTCGCCTCCGACGCGCTGATCACCGACTACTCGTCGCTGATGTTCGACTACGCGCACCTCGACCGGCCGATCGTCCTGCACACCTACGACCTGGACACCTATCTCGCCGCGCGCGGCACGTACTTCGACGTCACCGAGCGGCCGCCGGGCCATGTCACCCGTGACGAGGACGAGCTGGCGCGGCTGTTCGCGTCGGGCGCGTGGCAGGACGAGGAGTCGACGCGGCTGCGGGCCGCCTTCCGGTCACGGTTTCGCGGGTACGACGACGGGCGCGCCGCGGAGCGGGTCGTACGGCTGCTGATGCTGGGCGACGGCATGGCGGTACCCATGGTTCCCGCGCCCGGCGCCCCGAGCGACGCCCTGACCCGCTCATGAAGGCTCGCCCCGCCGCGTGGGTGCTGTTCCTCGCCGCCGTGTTCGGCTGCGTCCAGCTGGCCAACGTCACCGGCCGGGACACACCCGACAGCCGCAACTACCTGTCGTACGCGCTCGGTCTGGGCGGCGCGGACAAGTCGGAGGCGGCGGGGCGAACCATCGAGTATCTGTGCGCGAGCCGGGGCGAGACGGCCTCCCGCAACCACGATGTGGACGTCCGGCGCTTCCGTACCCCCGACCCGGGGCCGGCGGTACGGGAGAAGTGCCGCCGCTACTACGAGTGGAGCGTCGGGCGGCGGCTCGACGCGGGGCAGACGTCCGGCTGGACCGCGCCGTTCATGAGCGAGCGGTTCATGCGGATCTTCGAGGTGCGGCCCGGGTATCCGCTGCTGCTCCTGCCGTTCGTGACCCTGCTCGGGGTGACGTGGGGACTGTGGGCGGCGGGGGTGTGTGTCGCGGCGGCCGGGGGCGTACTGGTGTTCCTCGTCCTGCGGACGGTGGGCGTCCCGGTGGGTCCCGCACTGACCGGGCAGGTGCTGTACTACGTGCTGCCGACGGGTGCGACCGCGATGCGGCCCATGACCGAGGGCACCATGACGGCGCTCACCCTGGCGGCGCTGTGGGGCTGTGCGCTGGTGCTGGGCGGGCGACGGGGCGGTGGTGGTCCGGTGGCGGTGTCGCTGGCGCTGCTCTTCGCCGTCAAGCACGCGCAGGCGCTGTTCCTCGCGGTGTGTCTCGCCGGGGCGTGCTGTCTGATCGGCGTCCACCGCCGAAGGGCGGGGCGGCCGGTGGGGAACGCCGTGCGGACGCTGCTCAAGGTGACGACGGGGGCGGCCGTGGGTACGGTCCTGCTCGCCGGGCTGCTCCGCTATCCGTCGGAGTCGGACAGCCTCCAGGACCTGCTCACCGACCACTTCTTCCAGCCCGACCGGGAGAGCCCCTGGGAGGAGTTCTTCCAGCTGGAGGGCAACTTCTGGGTGGAGTGGCTGCGGCGGCAGCTGGCCCAGCCGCTGTTCCTGGTGCTGATCGGGGCCGGCGCGTGGGGCGCCCTTCGGCGGCGCCCCACTTTCGGCGTGCTTCTCGTCGCGGCCGGGGGGACCGGGGTACTGAGCATGGCCGCGCATCCCGACATCGCCATCGACCGGCTGATGGTGATGGTGTGGCTGGTGCCGGTGGTGGGGTTGCCGTTGTTGGTGACGGACGAGGAGCTTCGCCCCCGCCGCCCCTTCCCGTCACTGCTCGGGGGCCAGCCTTCGAACCCCCGCTCCTCAAACGCCGGAGAGGCTGAGGCACCCAGCCCGTCCGGCGTTTGAGGACGAGGCCGTCCAGGCCGATGCGGGGACTTGGGGGCGCAGCCCCCAGAAGTGACGATGGGGGAGGGTAGGGGCGGCGGGGGCGAGAAAACTACTCGACGACGAGCTCGACCGGGATGTTCCCGCGGGTCGCGTTGGAGTAGGGGCACACCTGGTGCGCCTGCTCCACCAGCTTCCGCCCCGTCTCGGCGTCGACGGACTCCGGCAGCTCCACCCGCAGCGTGACGGCGAGCGCGAAGCCCTCCCCCTGCTTGCCTATACCGACCTCCGCGGTCACCGCGGCGTCACTGACGTCGACCTTCGCCGCACGCCCCACCAGAGCGAGCGCGCTGGCGAAACAGGCGGAGTAACCGGCGGCGAACAGCTGCTCCGGGTTCGTGCCCTGGCCGTTGCCGCCCATCGCCGTCGGAATACCGAGCTGCAGGTCGAGCTGCCCGTCGGAGCTGTAGGCCCGGCCGTCGCGGCCGTGGGTGGCGGTGGCTACGGCTGTGTAGATCGCGTCCATGGAAACCATCCCTCTCAAAGGTCCAAGTCGTGAAGCTCACGTCGTGAAGGTCCAGGTCGTGTCGGCGGGCGTTGGTCCGGGCCGCCGCACCACGCAAGTAGAGCACACAATTAGATTGTGCACAACTAAATGACGCGCCCGAGGTATCCTGGAGGCATGACCACGATGCCCGCGCCCGATTCCGCCATAGGCGGCTCCGCGCACGACGGGGACTTCCTCCGCCTCGACCAGCAGATCTGCTTCTCCCTGAACGCCGCCTCGCGCGCCTTCGGCGGTCTGTACCGCGTCGTCCTGAAGGACCTGGGGCTCACTTACCCCCAATATCTCGTCATGCTCGTGCTGTGGGAGCACGGCGAGCTGCCGGTGAAGAAGGTCGGCGAACACCTGCGGCTCGACTCCGGGACGCTGTCACCCCTGCTGAAGCGGCTGGAGACGGCAGGTCTCGTACGGCGTGAGCGCAGCGCCCGGGACGAGCGGTCCGTGGTCGTCGGGCTCACGGACGAGGGCGCCGCCCTGCGCGAGCGGGCACTGCGCGTACCGCGCCGGATCGCCGCCGCGACGGGGTTCGACCTGGCCGAGATCCTCGACCTGCGGACCCGGCTCGACAGACTCACGGGCGCACTGGACGCGGCGACCCTGGAGGAGACCCAGGACATGACCCCGGGCAGCGACTGACCGCCGAAGGCGCGCGAGGCGGCGGCCATCAGACGACCGGCGACCGGCGACAGATAGGCGATATAGGCAGTATTGCGGCTTACGATCCCCTGGATGAAGCCCTGGACGACGCCGACGCCCCGCCTCCTCCCCCTCGCCGCCACCTGGTCGGTCACCCGCGTCCTGATGCTCTGGCTGCTCTTCCGGGACGGCCGTGCCCCGCTCGGCGTCGGCGGCGTCGCGCGCGAGGTGCACGAGCTGTACGCCCGCTGGTACGGCGTGCTCGGCGACGGCACGTTCCCCGTGGGCGACCGGCTGTGGCAGTACCCGCCGGGCGCGGGCCCCGTCCTGCTGTCCCCCGGGCTGCTGCCGGGACTGACGTACTTCCAGGCATTCGTGGCCCTCACGCTCGCCACCGACCTCCTGGTCACCGTCACCCTCACGCGCGCGGGCGCCCGTCCGGGCCGCAGCCTGCGCGGCACGGCGCTCTGGACGGCGGGGCTGCCGCTCCTGCTGCACATCCCGCTCGCGCGCTACGACATGCAGGTCACCGCCCTCGCGGTCATCTCTCTGTTGACGTTGTCTCGCTCCACGCGCGCGTGCGGTGTGTTCGCCGCACTGGGCGCCCTCGTGAAGGTGTGGCCCGCGCTGGCACTGATCGGCATCTCCCGGGGGCGTACGACGAAGGAGGCGTGGACGTCGGCCGCGCTCACCGCGGGCGTGTTGCTGCTGGTCCTCGCCGCCCTCTTCCGCGACCCCTTCGGCTTCCTGCGCCAGCAGGGCGGCCGGGGTGTGCAGATCGAGTCGCTCGGCGGGACGGTGCTGTCCTTCGCGCGCCACGCGGGCTGGCCGGGACACGTGGGCTACCGGTACGGCGCGATGGAGTTCACCGGACCGTACGTCACCTCGATCGCCGCGATGTCGCTCGGGCTCACCGTCGCCGCGTTCGGCGCCCTGCTGCTGTGGCGGCTGCGCGCGAGCCGCTGGACGCCGGCGACCCCGTACGACGCCGCGCTCAGCGCCGTGCTCCTGTTCACCGTGACGAGCCGGGTCATCAGCCCCCAGTACCTGGTGTGGCTGCTCGGCCTGGCCGCCGTGTGCCTGACCTCCCGGCACACCACGCAGCGCCCGGTGGCGGTACTGATCACGGTGGCCGCGGCGGTCAGCTCCCTCGCGTACCCCGTCCTGTACGACGACGTCGTGGCCTGCACCTGGACGGGCACCCTGCTGATGCTCGTCCGCAACGGCCTGCTGGCGACAGCCGCCGGGCTCTCCTTCCACCGCCTGTGGACGGCCGGGATCCGGCCCGCGGGGTCACGGCCCGAGGAGACGCAACCCGCACACAATCCCCACCATCCTCATCATCCTCGCCATGAGACAGTAAATGCCTCATAACGGGAAATTACTCTCATGCAAACGACGCAAAACGCGCAAACAGTTCCAGCCTCACAAGCCGCACAAGCCCTACAAGCTCCGCAAACCACACACGCCATGCAAACCAGCCCTCCCCGTCCGGCACAGGTGTCCGTCGTCGTCATCGGGTACGACGACGCCGCCCATGTGAGGGACGCGGTGCGCTCGGCCCTGGCACAGGGACCCGCCGTCCACGAAGTGATCGCCGTGGACGACTCCTCGACGGACGGCAGCGTGGACCTCCTGGACCGCCTCGCGCTCGACGAGCCACGCCTGAAGGTCATCCGCCGCGAGGTCAACAGCGGCGGCTGCGGCAGCCCGCGCAACGACGGGATCGACGCCGCCACGGCCCCGTACGTGATGTTCCTGGACAGCGACGACGTACTGCCGCCCGGCGCCGTGGACGCCCTGCTGGACGCCGCCGCCGGGCGCGGCACCGAGGTGGCGGCCGGCCTGTGCGTGCGCCGCGAGCTGCCGTCCGGCCGCGAGGTGCCCTGGCAGCCCGAGCTGTATGCCGGGGCCGCCAGGGTGGCTCTCCCGTCGCGGCGCACCCGGCTGGTCCACGACACGCTGTGCGTCAACAAGCTGTACCGCAGCGACTTCCTGCGCGAGCACGGCATCCGCTTCCCCGAAGGGCGCTTCCCCTACGAGGACTTCGTCTTCACCGCGCGTGTGCTCGCCGCCCGTCCGCGCATCGCGCTGATCCCGGACCCGGTGTACGTCTGGCACGTGCGCCGGAACGCCGGGCGGCTGTCGATCTCGCTGGACAGGTCGGGCGTCGACAACTGGCGGGCCAGGATCACCGCGCACGCCCAGGCGTACGACGTCCTTCTCTCCGCCGGTGAGAAGCGGCTGGCCCGGGCGTCACGCGCGAGGTTCCTCGACCACGCGCTGCGGATGTACGCGCGCGAGCTCGATCTGCGCGGCCACCGGTACCGGCGGGAGTGGTGGGCCCTCACGCGCGCGTACCTCGCGACGTTCGACGCGGGCGACTTCGCGCTCGCCCCGGCGCCGGGCAGGGTGATCGCGCAGGTGGTGCTGGCCTCCGAGGAGCCGTGCGACCTGGCCCGCGTCAAGGAGCTCGCGGCCCGCCCTTCCCGGCTGCGGCCGCCGTACGCACGGGCCGCGGACGGCACGCCGGTCTGGTCCGCCGACCTGCCCCGGGTCACCCTGGAACACCTCCTGCACCGGCCCGTGCGCCTCCTTCCCGTGGCCGTCGACGCGGAACTGCGGCCACGCGTGCGCGGCACCCGGCTGCGGCTGCGCCTGCGCCTGCGCCTGCACGAGCTGTACGGGCGGATGGCGGACGCGGCGCCCGCATCCGTGGACGCCGAGTTCGTGAACCGCCAGGACGGGGCGGCCGGGCTCACGCTCACCGCACGGTTCCTGCCGGACGACACCGGTCCCATCGACCCCACCGGTCCCATCGCCCCCACCGGTCCTACCGACCTCACCACCGACGGTTCCGACATCGGCTCCGACCTCGACTCCGACGTCGGCTCCTGGACGGCCGAGGCTCCGGTCGACCTGTCGGCGCTCGGCTCCGGCACCTGGGACCTGCGGCTGCGGCTGCGCTTCCACGACGGCACGAGCCGCGAGACCACCGCGCACGCGAGCACGGGTCCGGGCCTGCTGCGCCGGTCGGTCGTGCCGAGCGGCCGGCACGGTGTGCTGCTCGTCCAGCCGTACGCGACCCATGCGGGCTCGCTCGCACTGCGCGTCGCGCCCGGCTGGCGCGGGACGGCGGCCGTACTGAGCCGCAGGGTGAGGCGTTTGCTTCACTGATACGCCACCACCGGTTCGCCACCACCGGTCTCAACCACCGGCACGCGACCACTGACCCACATACGCACACCACCACGCATCCACACCGCACATCCACACCACACATCCGCACCATGCGGGGCATACGAGGGGACGGCCGTACATGACCTGGCTGATCACCGGCGGCGCCGGCTACATCGGGGCGCACGTCGTCCGCGCGATGACCGAGGCGGGCGAACGGGCCGTGGTGTACGACGACCTGTCCACCGGGATCGCCGAACGTGTCCCGGACGGGGTGCCGCTCGTCGTCGGCTCGACCCTGGACGGGGAGCGGGTCGCGCGGGCGCTGCAGGACCACGCCGTCACCGGTGTCGTGCACCTGGCGGCGAAGAAACAGGTGGGCGAGTCGGTGGAGCTGCCGCTGCACTACTACCGCGAGAACGTCGAAGGACTGCGGGCCCTGCTGCAGTCGGTCACGGCCGCGGCGGTGCCGTCCTTCGTGTTCTCGTCCTCCGCGGCGGTGTACGGCATGCCCGATGCCGACCTCGTGACCGAGGAGACACCCTGCGTGCCGATCAACCCGTACGGCGAGACCAAGCTGGCCGGCGAGTGGCTGGTGCGTGCCACGGGCCGCGCGCACGGCCTGTCGACGGCCTCCCTGCGCTACTTCAACGTGGCGGGGGCGGCGACACCGGAACTGGCCGACGTGGGCGTCTTCAACATCGTCCCGATGGTCTTCGAGAAGCTCACACAGGGCGAGCCTCCGCGGATCTTCGGCGACGACTACGCGACCCCGGACGGCACCTGCGTGCGTGACTACATCCACGTCGTCGACCTGGCGGAGGCCCACGTGGCGGCCGCCAGGCGTCTCGCGGCGGCCCCCGGCACCGGCCTGACCCTCAACATCGGCCGCGGGGAGGGAGTCCCGGTCCGACGGATGATCGACCGGATCAACGAGATCACCGGCTACACGCTTCCGCCGGTGGTCACACCCCGCCGGCCCGGCGACCCGGCGAGGGTCGTCGCCGCCGCCGACCGCATCGCCGCGGAGCTCGGCTGGAAGGCGAAGTACGGCCTCGACGACATGATCACGTCGGCCTGGGAGGGCTGGCTACGACTTCATCCGCAAGCACGACGGGGCTGAAGCCCGCCCGAAACGCACTCGCCGCGGGCCCGACGTAACCCTGGGCCGCGGCGAGAGTGTTCCGAAGAGACCCGTCAGAGTTTGTCCATACGGGTGTAGGGGCTGACGATACGGGCCTGGCGGGAGCCGAAGTCGACGAGCATCGCGATGCCCTCCTCGACGCCGACGATCCTGCCCAGGCCGAACTGGTCGTGAGTCACACGGTCACCGAGGGCGAAGTGCTTGGCGACCGGGACAACCGGAGCTTTGAAGGGACTGGTGGACAGGTGGCGCCGGGGCGCGGATGGCTTCGTCATCGTGATTCCAGTATGCGCCCCCGAAGGGCTTGGGAGTGAGGCGTGGATGACAACGATCCGGCCGCTACGAAGGTCGAATGCCCGCTGAGAGGTGCCCGGAGCTGGGCGGCAGGTTCCGCGGAACCGCAGGTGGAGCGCCGGTCTCCGCCTGTCTCCGCCTGCCTACAGCGCCTTGAGCGCCGCCGCCGTGGCCCGGGTCAGACTCTCCAGATATCCCTTCGGCGGCTTGGGTCCACGGATCACCACCGCACGCCAGTACAACGGTCCTGAAACTATGTCGAGGGCCAGTTCGCCGTCGATTCCCGTACGGATCTCACCGCGCGCCTGAGCCGCCGCGACGATGCCGCTGGCGACGCCGGCCTGCCCCTCGCGCAGAGCCTTCTGCATGGCCTCCGCGATCTCCGGGTTGCGGGCCGCCTCGGCCTGGAGATCGGGGATGACCTGCGAGGCGACAGGATGACGCAGGGCACGTGAGGTGACCTCGTACAGCAGTCGCAGGTCGCCGTCCAGCGTGCCCGTGTCGGGCGCGGGCAGTCCCTGCACGGCGATCGCGGAGACCAGGTCGAGCACCAGGTGCAGCTTGGAGCGCCACCGGCGGTAGACGGCGGTCTTGCCGACGCCCGCGCGGCGCGCGATCCCCTCGATGGACATCCGCGCGTACCCGACAGCCGCGAGCTCCTCGAAGACGGCCGCCCGGATCGCCTCCGTCACGTCCTCCCGGAGCACCGCCGCCCCGGCGGGAACCCTGCGGCGCGGCTGCTGCGGGGGCGGCTGCGGACTCTGGGCTGCTCCGTCGGCGTTCGTCGTCATGCGGACCAGCATAGGGGCGTAACGACGAAACGGTTGCGTTCCGACGTGAGATCGGCCTACGATCGCGTCACGACGATACGGGCCCGTCCCGACGTAAAGTCGAGCCCAATCGAAGCCCAACCGCAGGTAAAAGCACCCTCTCCCCCTTCTTCACCCTCCTTTCATCGCCCTCTTCGCCCTCTTCTTCGCCCCTCGCGCCCTTCCCCCGAGCGAAAGCAGCGGATGTGAGTCAGGTCCTCGACACACCACCCTCGGCGCCGGCCCCGCCCGACGACGACCCCGCGGCACTCGCCGCCCGTTACGGCCTCACGGTCAGCGGCGCGCGGCCCTCCCTGCCCACGTACATCCGCCAGCTGTGGGCGCGGCGGCACTTCATCACCGCGTTCGCGACAGCCAAGCTCACCGCCCAGTACAGCCAGGCGAAGCTCGGCCAGGTCTGGCAGGTGGCCACGCCCCTGCTGAACGCGGCGGTCTACTACTTCATCTTCGGCGTGCTCATGGGCACGAGCCGCGGCGTGCCGGACTACGTCCCGTTCCTGGTCACGGGCGTCTTCGTGTGGACGTTCACGCAGAGCTCGATCATGGCGGGCACCCGGGCGATCTCCGGCAGCCTCGGCCTCGTCCGCGCCCTGCACTTCCCGCGGGCCGCACTGCCGGTGTCGTACGCGCTGCAACAGCTGCAGCAGCTGCTGTTCTCGATGGCCGCGCTGGTCGTGATCCTGTTCTGCTTCGGTGTGCCCGTGAGCATGTCCTGGCTGCTGGCCGTGCCGACGCTGGCACTTCAGTTCGTGTTCAACGCGGGCGTGGCGATGGTCGTGGCCCGGCTGGGCTCGAAGACACCGGACATCGCCCAGCTGATGCCGTTCCTGCTGCGGACCTGGATGTACGTTTCGGGTGTCATGTGGAGCATCGACCGGGTGCTCAGCGGCCACGAGGAGATGCCGCGTGTCGTGCTGCTCGCCCTGGAGTGCAACCCGGCGGCCGTCTACATCGACCTGATGCGGTTCGCGCTGATCGACTCGTTCCGGGCGAGCCAGCTGCCCCACCATGTGTGGGCCCTCGCGGTCGGCTGGGCACTGCTCGCCGGCGTCGGCGGTTTCATCTACTTCTGGAAGGCCGAGGAGACGTACGGGCGTGGCTGAGCAGAGCGCAAGCGCAATCACCATCACTGAAGGCGCCGGGAGCCCGGCGGGGACCGGGCTGATCCCCACCGTCGTCGCCGACCGCGTCGACATCGTCTACCGCGTCAACGGCACGGGGGTGGGGCGTGGCAGCGCCACCGCCGCGCTCAACCGCATCCTGCGCGGCAAGAAGGCCGAGCGGGCGGCGGGGGTGCGCAAGGTGCACGCCGTGAAGTCCGTCTCCTTCACCGCCTACCGGGGCGAGGCGATCGGTCTGATCGGCACGAACGGGTCGGGCAAGTCCACCCTGCTCAAGGCTGTGGCCGGTCTGCTGCCGGTGGAGCACGGGCGGATCTACACGGACGGGCAGCCCTCGCTGCTCGGCGTCAACGCCGCGCTGATGAACGACCTCACCGGCGAGCGCAACGTCCATCTCGGCGGGCTCGCGATGGGGATGTCCCGGGAGCAGGTGCGGGAGCGGTACCAGGAGATCGTCGACTTCTCCGGCATCAACGAGAAGGGCGACTTCATCACCCTGCCCATGCGGACGTATTCGTCCGGCATGGCAGCCCGGCTGCGGTTCTCCATCGCCGCCGCCAAGGACCATGACGTGCTGATGATCGATGAGGCCCTCGCCACGGGGGACCGCTCCTTCCAGAAGCGGTCGGAATCCCGGATTCGGGAGTTGCGGAAGCACGCCGGCACGGTCTTCCTCGTGAGCCACAACAACAAGTCGATCCGGGACACGTGTGATCGGGTGTTGTGGCTGGAGCGTGGGGAGTTGCGGATGGACGGGGCTACGGAGGATGTGCTGAAGGAGTACGAAAAGTTCACCGGGAGCGGGGGCGGGGGAAAGGGCTGAGGGCAGGAGCAGGGACAGGGAACACAGGGGCAGGAGCAGGGGCAGGCCGTGTTCTGTGTCAGCGCTATCAGCGCTGATAGCGCTGTCAGCGCATCAAGAGAGTGAACAAGTCCTCCCATCTCTTCACGATCTCAGTCGTCGAGTAGCGCTGGATATTGGTGCGGGCCTGCTCGCCCATCCTGTCCCGCAGGGCCTTGTCGGACATCAGCGTGTCGAGGCGGCGGGCCAGTTCGCGGGTGTTGCCGAGGGTGGCGAGGAGGCCGTCCTCCCCGTCGCGGACGATCTCGTGGACGCCGGGCGCGCAGTCGAAGGCCGCGCAGGGCACGGCGGTCGCCATCGCCTCCATGAGGACGAGCGGGAAGCCCTCACCCCGGGACGACTGGACGAAGACGGAGCCGCCGCGCAGGGCGCCCTGGACATCGCTGGTACGGCCCATCCAGTCGACGGAGCCGTCCAGGCCCAGAGCCGTGCACTGCTCCTTCAGGATCTCCTCCTCCTCGTTCTCGCCGGAGCCGTAGATCCGCAGCCGCCAGTCGGGATGGCGCGGCGCGACCTCCGCCCAGGTGTCGAGGAGCATGTCGACGCCCTTCTGGTCGTGCAGACGGCCGACGCTGACGACCACCTTCCCGGTGCGCGGCGACGGCACCTCGGGCATGAACGGCAGCGGGTTCGGCATGTACGACGCGTTGTTCATGCCCTGCCCGATCCACAGGTCGGCGTCCTCCCGGGTCAGCGCCAGCATGCGGTCCACGTCCCGGTAGTGCCGGCGCACCCGCTGGAAACGCGAGGACGCCCTGGAGCACGCGAAGGACTCGTGGCTCATCCCGATCACGGTCGGTCCGCGTGTGTCGGCCCGGGCGACCCACTCCATGGCCCACACCTGCGTGACGATCACGACCGCCCCGGGCCGCGCCGCCCGGAACAGCGCGGTGAGCTTCACGGCCTCCTCGCGCATGCTCGCCTCACGTGCCCGGCCGGGTCGCGGCGGCTGTCCGGCGTACAAGGTCGTCGTCGGATACGGGAGGTCGCCGAGTTCCTGGGCCACCTCGGACGGGGTGATGCCGACGACATGGACGCGATGCCCGCGCCCGGTGAGGAGCCGGGCCATCTGGTGCGACCAGCTGGTCACCCCGCCCAGCTCGTCGACGCTGTTGGAGACGAAGAAGACGTCCCGCCGCGGATCCGCGTCCACGGCGATCGCCGGCGGGACGTCTACGGGGATCATGCGCGCCTCCACTGGGAGAAGAACTGGTCGACGATGTTCTGGGCGGCGGTCCCCTTGTCGTACTCGCCGAACTCCGCCACGAAGCCCTCCCGCGCCTCCGCGTACTTCACCGTCTGCTCGTCGAGGGAGGCGAGGGCGACGTACAGCTCCTCCTCGGTGCGCAGGACCGGTCCCGGCGCCCGTTCGAGCAGGTCGAAGTAGGTGCCGCGGCCCTCGTGCACGTACTCGTCGTAGTCGTACGCGAAGAAGAACATCGGCCTGCCGAGGAGCGCGTAGTCGAACATCACGGACGAGTAGTCGGTGATCAGCCCGTCGGCGAGCGCGAGCAGCGGGGTCACGTCGTGGTGTGCCGACACGTCGATGACGCGCCCGCGCACGGACGGCGGGAGTACGACGTGGTTGAGGTAGTGCGAGCGCACCAGCAGGACGTACCGGTCGCCGAACTCGTCGGCGAACCGCTCCACGTCGAAGGGCAGCTCGAACCGCCGCTGTCTGCCCCCGTACTGGCGGAAGGTGGGCGCGTACAGCAGTACGGCCCTGTCGTCGGCGATCCCCAACTCGGCCGCGAGCGAGCCCCGTTCCCGGCGGCCCGCCTCCTCTTCCCGCCTCCTGGCCCGCACGAGTGCGTCGTTGCGCGGATAGCCCACGCGCAGCAGCGTCCTCTCCTTCAGGCGGAACGCCCGGGCGAGGGTGCGTACGTCGTGCTCGGAGCGGATCAGGAACCTGTCGAAGCGGTCGAGGACACGCTGTTGCTCCGCCCGCGCGGGCCGGGCCCGTAGCTTCCACTCCGGTTCGTCGAAGCCCATCCGCTTGAGCGCCGAGCCGTGCCAGGTCTGGATGTACGTGGTCTGTGGCCGCTTGGTGAGCTTCAGCGGATAGCTCTGGTTGTCGACCCAGAACTCGGCCCGGGCCAGCGCCTTCAGATAGGGCAGCGACCAGCGGCGTACGAGCGTGGCGTCGGGCGGGAAGCCGGCCTTGCCGTTGCCCGCGTAGGACCACACGGCCTCGAAGTCGAGGCCCTGGCGCCGCATCTCCTCGTAGACCGCCTTCGGGCTGTCGCTGTACTGCCGGCCCAGGTGGCTCTCGAAGACGACCAGGCCCTTCTTCACGGGCAGCCGGCTGAACACCTCGTGGTAGATCCGGATCTTGGTACCGCCCGAGGTGAGCCTCCTGCGGGCCGACTTCGCCTTCCGGTATCCGGACTTGGCCAGCCGGCCTGGCGTTCCCCGCACCCCCCGTCCGACGAGCGCGTCCACCTTCTCGCGGGTGAGGACCCGGAAGGCGAGGTGGCCTCGTGCGGAGATCTCGGGCGCGATGTGGTCGGCGACCAGCCGGGTGAGCCGGGGCCTGACGGGTGACCGGCCGACGGCCAGACCGGGTGCGGAGGCGGTGAGCCGGGTGGTGGTGCGCACTCCGTCGACATCGAGCCGCAGCCGTACGTCCCACACGGCGTCCACGATGCCCAGGGGCCGCAGCCCGCGCGTGAGGTCGGCCGACGCCTCCCAGGCGATGGACTCGCCCTCGTGCCGCAGCGCGCCGACGGGAAACCGGAAGGTCTGGAAGCGCACACCCTTGCGGCGGGCGCCGAACTCCAGCTCGCCGGTGAGCCGCGCGCCGGGCGCGATGACGCCGAGGGGGTTGGTGATGCGCCCGGCCAGCCGGACCGCACCCGCGGCCTCCTCGTATCCGGTCAGGACATTGCGCAGGAACATCTTTTCGAGGGGCTTGGCGTGGTAGCCGAGTTCGGTGACATCGAGGACGCGCCGAGCGAAGGCGCCACCGGCGTCGTCGAGGTGCTGGGCGCACCAGTAGACGCGGCCGTCGCGTTCGACGAGCGGCGAGGAGATCTTGTCGCGGTTGGTGAGCGTGTCCACGGCCGGCAGGAGGTTGTCCCAGTCGCACTCCCGCAGCAGATAGGCGCAGATGGCGTGGATGGGATCCACCTCGTCGAAGGCGGCCGGATCCATGGACTCCAGATATTCGCGGGCGATCGCGGCGAACTCCTCCCGGTAGGAGGCGTCACGGAACGGCAGGTCGCGCAGATGCAGCACCAGGTCGTGCTTGAGGAACTTGACGTCCTTGTGGAACTTGAGCTCCGGCAGCCCCCGGTCGGCGAGGAGCCGGTCGACCCGTCGGTGGATCTCCATACGGTGCGCGAAGTTGGCGATCTCGGCGCGCCGGTTGCTGATCGACTTCACCGCGGCCTTGTCGACGACGTGCCAGTCGTAGACACGGTTCGGGATCAGGGTGATCCGGCGGGCCGCCACGTACGCCTGTGCGGAGAAGAACAGGTCCTCGTAGTGGATGCCGACGGGGAACCGGAGCCCCTGCTCGACGAGGAACTCGCGGCGGTAGCACTTGTTGGTCGACAAGGTGTCGAAGACCAGCAGATCAGGCAGCTCGGAGACCGACTCCAGGGTGCGGGTGCGCGTGTACAGCCAGGGGTACCACTTGGCCTCCTTGCCGCCCCGCGAGTCGACGTGGACCCGCACGCACAGGCCGGAGACGAGGTCGGCGCCGGTCGTCTCGGCCGCCTCCAGCATGTTCCGGCAGGCGTTGCGCTCCAGTACGTCGTCGCTGTCGAGGAAGAGGACGTACGTCCCGCGCGCCCGGTCGATCCCGTGGTTGCGGGGCGCACCGCACCCTCCGCTGTTCTCGTCCAGCCGGAGGGCCCGCACCCGTCCGGGGTGCAGCGCGGCCAGCCCCCGCGCCACCTCGTACGAACCGTCCGTGCTCCGGTCGTCCACGATCACGACCTCGACGTTTCGCAGTGTCTGCGCCAGCACGGAGCGCACGGCGGCGGGGAGCCGCGCCTCATCGTTGTAGACGATCACGACAACGGATACGTCCGGGACCTGAAGCAGATCATCGCTCATCCCATTTATCCTAAATGCTCCCTATGGACCTCCTGGGAGACAGGCCGGTGATGGCTGTGTCTTTAGCCCGTCCGGCGTTTGAGGACGAGCGCGTTCAGCGCGATGGCGGGGGTCTGGGGGCGGCAGCCCCCAGGTTCGGGACGGGAAGGGGCGGCGGGGGCGAAAGAAAAGAGGGGCACCCCCAACCTCCCGGGGTGCCCCTCCTACCGCAGGCGCGGCGGACGCCGCAGACGCGCGGCCGCCGCAGCCGCCGCAGCCGCTAGGAGTGCGTCCGCAACATCGTCCGCATCGTCCTCATCGCCACCGACAGGTTCGCCAGATCGAAGGCCTCGGACCCCTGGATCTCCTCCAGCGTCGTACGGGCCCGCGCGAGGATCGCCGTGTTCTTCCCCTCCCACGCCTTGAACCGCTGCTCCGGCGTGGACGTCCCGTTGCCCACGGCGAGCACATCGGCGGTGAGCGCCGAGTGCGCCGCGTAGAGGTCCTCACGGATGGACGCCCGGGCCATGGACTGCCAGCGGTCCGCCCGCGGCAGCTCGATGATCCGGTCCATGAGCTGGGTGATCCGCAGCCGGTCGCCGAGGTCGTAGTAGACCTGCGCGACATCCATCGGATCCTTCGCCATCCGGTCGCCCACCGCGACGATGTCGAGCGTCGGGAAGGCGGACGAGAACCCGGCCACCCGCTGCGCCAGCTCGTCCGGCACCCCGGCCCCGGACAGCTCGTCGTAGATCTGCTGGTACCACTCCAGGTCGGCGCCCCGCAGCAGGTTGGGCAGCTCGCCCCAGACCTGCGTGACCCGCTCGCGGAAGAAGTCGATCGTCTCGGCGAGCTGGATCGGCTGCGGCCGGTTGTTGAGCAGCCACCGCGTACCGCGCTCGACGAGCCGGCGCGAGTGCAGCCGGATCCGGGTCTGGACTCCCGCGTCGACCGTGTTGTCGAGCGCCTCGACGGCGTCCCACACGGCACTGGAGTTGAAGATCGCGCGGGCCGCGGTCTGTGCCCTGACGATCTCCTCCAGCGACGCCCCGGTCTCCTCCCGCAGCCGGTGCAGGAAGCTCGTACCACCGGCGTTGACCGTGTCGTTGACCAGCACGGTCGTGACGATCTCGCGGCGCAGCGGGTGGTTGTCGATCTGCTCGCCGAACTGCCGGCCGAGCGCGGTCGGGAAGTACGCGTGCAGCAGACTCCGCAGATACTCGTCGTCCGGCAGCGAGGTGTGCAGCAGCTCGTCGGCGACCGTGATCTTCGTGTACGCGAGGAGGACGGCCGTCTCCGGCTGGGTCAGCCCGTGCCCGGCGTTGAGCCGCTCCCGGATCTGCCGCTCGGTGGGCATGAACTCCAGCGCGCGGTTGAGGTGCCCCGCACGGACCAGGTGCCGCAGATAGCGGTGCTGGGCGTGGAGCATGCTCGGCGACTGGGCGAGCGCGTTGGCGAGCGCCGTGTTCTGCGCGTAGTTGTTGCGCAGGACCAGCGTGCCGACCTCGTCGGTCATCGCGGCGAGCAGCTTGTTGCGCTGCTTGACGGTCATGTCGCCGTCCGCGACGACCGCGTTGAGCAGGATCTTGATGTTCACCTCGTGGTCGGAGGTGTCCACGCCCGCGCTGTTGTCGATGGCGTCGGTGTTGACCTTGCCGCCGGCCTGCGCGAACTCGATGCGCCCGAGCTGGGTGAGACCGAGGTTGCCGCCCTCACCGACGACCTTGACCCGCAGGTCGGCGCCGTCCACGCGGATCGCGTCGTTGGCCTTGTCGCCGACGTCCGCGTGCGTCTCGGTGGACGCCTTCACATACGTACCGATGCCGCCGTTCCACAGCAGGTCCACCGGCGCCGCGAGGATGGCCCGCATCAGGTCGGCGGGGGTCATCTTGCCGATGTTGCCCTCGATGCCGAGGGCCTCCCGGATGTGGCTGTTGAGCTGGATGGCCTTGGCCGTACGGGGGAAGATGCCGCCGCCCTGCGACAGCAGCTCCTTGTTGTAGTCGGCCCAGGACGAGCGCGGCAGCTCGAAGAGCCGGCGGCGCTCGGCGTACGACGTCTCGGCGTTCGGGCGCGGGTCGATGACGATGTGCCGGTGGTCGAAGGCGGCGACCAGGCGGATGTGCTCGGAGAGCAGCATTCCGTTGCCGAACACGTCACCGCTCATGTCGCCCACCCCGACGACCGTGAATTCCTCGGTCTGGGTGTTGACCCCCAGCTCCCGGAAGTGCCGCTCCACGGACTCCCAGGCGCCGCGGGCCGTGATGCCCATCTTCTTGTGGTCGTAGCCGGCCGAGCCGCCCGAGGCGAAGGCGTCCCCGAGCCAGAAGTTGTACGACTCGGCCACTCCGTTGGCGATGTCCGAGAACGTCGCCGTGCCCTTGTCGGCGGCGACCACGAGGTAGGTATCGTCCCCGTCGTGCCGTACGACGTCGGCGGGCGGCACGACCTCCCCGGCCACCATGTTGTCGGTGATGTCGAGCAGCGCCGAGATGAAGGTCTTGTAGCTGCGGACGCCCTCCGCCATCCAGGCGTCGCGGTCCACCGCCGGGTCCGGCAGCTGCTTGGCGACGAACCCGCCCTTGGCGCCGACGGGCACGATGACGGTGTTCTTGACCATCTGCGCCTTGACGAGCCCGAGGATCTCCGTGCGGAAGTCCTCACGCCGGTCGGACCAGCGCAGACCGCCGCGCGCGACCTTGCCGAACCGCAGGTGCACGCCCTCGACCCGCGGCGAGTACACCCAGATCTCGTACGCCGGACGCGGCGCGGGCAGGTCGGGGATGGCCTGCGGGTCGAACTTCATGGAGACGTACTCGTGCGGCACGCCGCCGCCCGCCTCCTGGAAGAAGTTCGTGCGCAGGGTCGCCTTGATGACGGTGAGGAAGGAACGCAGGATCCGGTCCTCGTCGAGGCTGGCCACCTGGTCGAGTGCGGCGTCCAGCTCCTCGCGGAGGGCGTCGGTCAGTTCCGTACCCGCCCGCTGCCGGTCCGGCGACATGCGCGCCTCGAAGAGCGAGACGAGCAGCCGGGTGGTGTGGACGTTGCTGCGGAGGGTGTCCTCCATGTAGTCCTGGCTGAACGTCGAACCGGCCTGGCGCAGGTATTTGGCGTAGGCGCGCAGCACCATCGCCTGCCGCCAGTTCAGCCCGGCGCTCAGGACGAGGGAGTTGAAGCCGTCGTTCTCGGCGCGCCCGGTCCAGGTCGCCGCGAAGGCCTCCTGGAACCGCTCGCGGCCGTCGTCGCCGAGGTGGTCGCCGTTGCCGCCGGCCGACTGGGGCAGCCGCAGACCGAAGTCGTAGATCCACGCGGACGCGCGGTTGGGGCAGCGCAGCTCGTACGGCCGCTCGTCGGTGACCTCGACGCCGAGGCGGGTGAGGACCGGCAGGACGGCGGAGAGGGAGACCGACTCCCCGATGCGGTAGATCTTGAAGCGGCGCTCTTCGGGAGCGGCGCCCACCGGCTCGTACAGGCTGAGGTCGAAGTCCTTGCCGTCGCCGAGCTCCTCCAGCCGGACCAGGTCCGCGACCGCGGTGCGCGGGTTGTGGTCGGCCTTGTAGCCCTCGGGGATGACGTTCCCGTACCGGCGCAGCAGCTCGGCCGCGCGCTCCTCGCCGCACTCCGCGTTCAGTGCCTCGGCGAAACCGTCGGCCCAGGAGCGGGCGGCCTCGACGAGCCGCGCCTCGATGCGGTCCTTGTCGGCGTCGCTGAGCTGCGGCAGCTCGGTGCCCTGCGGGACCCGGACCACGAAGTGCAGCCGGGACAGGATCGACTCGGTGTTCCAGGCGGTGAAGTCGACGTTGGTGCCGCCCAGTTCCTCCTTGAGGATGTCGATGATCCGCAGGCGCACGCCGGTGGTGTAGCGGTCCCGCGGGAGGTAGACGAGCGCCGAGTAGTAGCGCCCGTACTCGTCCTGGCGCAGGTAGAGGCGGAGCCGCCGCCGCTCCTGGAGGTAGAGGACGGACGTGACGATCGCCCGCAGCTCGTCGGGCGGGGTCTGGAACAGCTCGTCGCGGGGGTACGTCTCCAGGATCTGGAGGAGGTCACGGCCGTCGTGGCTGTTGGGCGAGAACCCGGCGCCCCGCAGGACCTCGGCGACCTTGCGGCGGATGACGGGCACGCGGCGGACGGACTCGGTGTAGGCGGCGGAGGAGAACAGGCCGAGGAAGCGCCGCTCCCCGACGACGTTGCCTTCGGCGTCGAACTTCTTCACGCCGACGTAGTCGAGGTAGGACGGCCGGTGCACGGTGGCGCGGCTGTTCGCCTTGGTCAGGACGAGGAGCTTGTGCTCACGGGCCTTCGCTCGGGCGTCGGCGGGCAGCCGTTCGAAGGACGGGCTGACCGGGTGGCTCTCCTGGTCCCCGTGCTGCGGATCGGAACGCAGGATGCCGAGGCCGGTGCCGGGGACGGCGGTCAGCGAATCGTCGTCGCGCAGCTCGTACTCCCGGTATCCCAGGAAGGTGAAGTGGTCGTCCGCGAGCCAGCGCAGCAGTTCGCGGGCCTCCTCCACGTCCTGGTCGCGCAGGTCGTCGGCGGTGGGCTCCTTGGGCAGCTCCTCGGCGATCCGCAGCGCCGAGTCGCGCATCTTCTCCCAGTCCTCGACTGCCTCACGGGCGTCGGACAGGACACGCAGCAGGTCGGTGGTGATCTGCTTCAGATCGGCGCGGTCGGTCTCGCGGTCGATCTCGACGTGGATCCAGGACTCGATGGAGGCGTCGTGCGGGAGTTCGCCGGTGGGCCGGGCCTTAAGGACCTCGATGAGCTTGCCGGTGAGGTCGCGCCGTACGACGAACTGCGGGTGGATGACGACATGGATGCCGCGCCCCTGCCGGGACAGCTCATTGGTCACGGAGTCGACGAGGAAGGGCATGTCGTCGGTCACGACCTCGACGACGGAGTGGCTGCACATCCAGCCGTGCTCCTCGACGGTCGGGGTGTGGACCCTCACGTTGGCCGTGCCCTGAGGGCGGTTCTCGGCCAGCCGGTAGTGCGAGAAGGCGGCTCCGAAGACGTCGACCGGGTCGCGGCCGGCGAGGTCCTCCGGGGCGGTGTGCAGGTAGTACCGCTGGAGGAACGCGAGCAATGTCTCCCGGTCAGGGGTGCTCTCGTTCGTCTTCCCGGTCGGTAGGTGCCCCCCGACCGGGCTGTTCTCAGCAACCCGGGCAGCCCGTTCGAGCAGCTCGGCCTTGGCTTCGTCCAGCTTGGTCTGCATTGTCCTCTGGCTCCTGTCGCGCGCCGTTGCGTGACGTCGTTGAACATGAAGTGACGTAGCGCCGCGACGCGGGGTGTCCGGTCTGATCCGACGCTATGCCGCGATGAGAGATGAGCGGGGCGTTATCGGCCACATTTGGCGGCTCCGGAGGCTGTGACGCTGCTCTCGGTGCCTGTTCCGCGGCTGCCCGCTCGCGGGGACCAGCGATCGCCCGGTCACGGATGTCGTCCGTGCGGTCCGGGCGCAGGGCAGGGACAGCGATGCCCCCGCGACATATCGCGCTGATCACGGGACAAGGCTATCGCTCCCGCGGGGGGCCCCGTCATGAGCCGCATATGTACAAAAGAGGAGCCACTTTTTTGCCACTCTGCACAACTAGCTCCCCTGTGCCGACTCCGTTAACTCCCCTGTGCCGACTCCGCTAACTCCGCTGCGTCGGCTCCGCCCGCTCATGTGAGTCGGCTCCGGTGTGCCGGCTCCGCCGTCCCGGCACCGCGCCGAGCCCGGCGGGGGCCTCGCTCACGCCGCCAGCCACTCGGCCACCGTCACCGCTTCCGCCAGGGTGTCCACCACCGGCACCCCGACCCCTTCGAGGCTGACCCGGCTGTGCGACCCTCCGGTGTAGAGCACGGCCTTCGCGCCGACATGCCGGGCCGCTGTCGCGTCGTCCGCCGCGTCCCCGATCACCACCGTGCGAGCGGGGTCCACCCCCGTGAGGGCTCTCAGGTGACGCACCATGTGCTCGGCCTTGCTGCCGCCGGACGGCCCGGTCCGCCCGTCGACCCGCAGGAAATGCGGCTCGATACCGAACCCGCGCACCAGCGGGACGAGCTCCTCGTGCCCGTACATGCTCAGGATCGACTGGCTCCGCCCGGCCGACACCCACTGGGCGAGCAGCCCCGGCACCCCGTCGGTGAGCCCGCATCCCACCCGGTGCTGCGCGTAGTACCGGTGGAAGACCGCGTCCATGACCTCCCACTCCTCGTCCGTCGGCAGCCGTCCGATCAGCCGCTCGTAGAACTTCGGTACGGGCACGCAGTACAGCTCCCGGTACCGCTCCAGCGTGATCGGCGGTATGCCCAGCTCGGTGAACGCCGCGTTCGTCGCACCGATGATGGCCGCATTGTCGTGGAACAGCGTCCCGTTCCAGTCCCAGACGATATGTGTCGCTCCGCGCATCCCCATATTCAAAAAGTACCCGGCTCCACCGACAACGCCCCGGACGGGCTTCGGAGTGCGCTGCCGGAGCGCCTGCCTCACGAAACGCACCCCCGCGCGCCCCTCGGGTGCGTCAGCCGCCTAGCCCCACCAGGTTCGGGATCTCCTGCGTGGCGAACCACAGCAGCTCGTGGTCCTCGGCCCCGTCCACGACGAACTGCGCGTCGTCGTCGCCCCGGTCCGCCGCGCCCAGCGCGTCCGCGGCGGCCGTCACGTCCGCCCCGGCCTCGTCCGCGTCGACGTGCACGGCCGCGGCCTTGGCCAGCGCCACGGTGCCGCCGACCCGCACCTCCCCGAGGGAGGCGGGCTCGGCCCCCTGGCCGGGATCGGCGACCGCGGCACCGTCCGGCACGTCGACGGCGACGACGACCCGTCGGCGCGGGACACCGGGATCGAGCGCGACCAGCCGCAGGGAGGCGAGCGCGGCCCGGTTCAGCGCCGCGTACTCCAGCTCCTCGATGTCGTCGGAGAGGTACCACTCGCGCAGCGCGGGCGTGACGGCGTACGCGGCGAAGGGTTCCGAGCCGAGCTCACCCGTCTTGTACGCCTCGGCGAGACCGGAGAGGGTCAGAGGGACGTAGACGCGCATGGCTGGCCGCTTTCGTAGGGGGATCGCGTGGTCGGTTCCGTCACGGATGGAAATCTCATGGCCGTGGAATCTCATGGGCGAAGGAAACCGGAGGCCGGAGGAGCTGGTTCCGCACCTCCCGGGAGGCGTTCCCGGGAGGCGTTCCCGGGAGGCCTTCAGGATACGTGCGGGCGTCCCCTTTCGAGTCCGCGCCCACCCGCAGGAGGCGTCCACCTCCGGCCCGCCCGTCACCCGGCGGGCCCCGGCCCTGCCAAGCCTCCTGCCCTTCCCGGTCACCCTGATAGGTGAATATTTCGGCGGCTCCGGCGCCCGCCCGGCTCGCTTGCGCCTGCCTGCCCCGGCCTCGTACAAGATCCCCAACGGAAAGTTACTGGCCGGTATGAGCCGGTCCGAGCGAATGGGGCTCCGTCGTGAACAAGGTGATGACCAGGACGAGGCGCACCCCGGGCAGCCGCCCGCCCGGTCGCCACGACACCCGCCGCCCGGGCGGAGCCACCCCGCGTACGACGCCGGGCGGTGGCACCTCGGGCACGATGCCGGGTGGAGGCGCCTCGGGCGCTACACGGGGCGGGACGGCCCCCTCCGCGACCCCGGACGCCGCGGAGGGGGGCATGGAGGTCTCCGTCTCGGCCGCCGCCTCCACGGCCCTCCCAAGCAGCCCCCTCAGGACGCCGCCGCCCCCGCGCCCCCGCCCCACCGACCTCTTCGCCGACCGCCTCGTCGAGGTGCTGAGCGGCCGGCGCCCGGTCCACTGCATGCTCCGGCACACCGCGGGCCGCGCCTACGACGAGCTGGCCTGGCTCGCCGAACGCGGCCTGCTCCGCACACACGGCACCCGCCCGGTCGTCCGGGACATCGGCTACTACGTGCCCCGTTCGGGTGCCGTCGAGGCCTTCGCCCGCATCGGCGCAGGCGATCAGCTCCGTGCCATGGCGTTCCGCCTGGAGCAGGGCCCGGACCTCCGCTGGCGCTGCACAGCGGTGGAACTGGGCGGCGCCCGCATGCCCCGTACGGCCGAGGACTGAACCGAACGAGTCCGGGGCCCCGCGCCCGGCCCAGAGCCCTGCGCCCCACCCGGGGCGCCCCGTGGCCCGGGGGCCGGGGGCCGGGGCAACCCGAAGGGCCGGGCACCGAAGTGCCCGGCCCTTCAAGCGTCGATGACTCGCCCCGTGGAGCGAACCGTCACTTCTTGCGGCGACGGCTGCCCTTCTGCTGCTTGCGGCGCTCCGCGCGCGTGAGACCGTCGGACTCGGAGCGCACCGGCTCGTCGTCGGTGGCGAAGTCGCCCTCGACGACACCGCCCTCGCCGTCCACGGTGGGCGCGGAGAAGTGCAGCCGGTCCGGACGCTGCGGGGCGTCGAGGCCCTTGGCCCGGATCTCCGGCCGGGCTCCACCGGAGGCACCCGCGGCGACGGCGTCCTGCTTGGCGAGCGACGGCTTCGCGTCCTCGACCGGGACCTCCTCGACCTGCTGCTCGACCTGGACCTCCAGGTTGAACAGGTAGCCGACGGACTCCTCCTTGATGCCGTCCATCATGGCGGTGAACATGTCGAAGCCCTCGCGCTGGTACTCGACCAGCGGGTCCTTCTGGGCCATCGCGCGCAGGCCGATGCCCTCCTGGAGGTAGTCCATCTCGTAGAGGTGCTCGCGCCACTTGCGGTCCAGGACCGACAGCACGACCCGGCGCTCCAGCTCACGCATGATCTCGGAGCCGAGCTGCTCCTCGCGGGCCGCGTACTGCTCGTAGATGTCGTCCTTGATGGACTCGGAGATGAACTCGGGGGTCAGACCGGCACGGTCGCCTGCTGCCTCCTCCAGCTCCTCGACGGTGACCTTCACCGGGTAGAGCTGCTTGAAGGCGCCCCACAGCCGGTCGACGTCCCACTCCTCGGCGAAGCCCTCCGCGGTCTCCGCGTCGATGTACGCGTCGATCGTGTCGTTCATGAAGTGCTGGATCTGCTCCTGCAGGTCCTCGCCCTCCAGGACGCGGCGACGCTCGCCGTAGATGACCTCGCGCTGCCGGTTGAGGACCTCGTCGTACTTGAGGACGTTCTTCCGGGTCTCGAAGTTCTGCGTCTCGACCTGCGACTGGGCGGAGGCGATGGCGCGGGTGACCATCTTGTTCTCGATCGGCACGTCGTCCGGGACGTTCGCCATCGACATGACGCGCTCGACCATCTGGGCCTTGAAGAGCCGCATCAGGTCGTCGCCGAGGGAGAGGTAGAAGCGGGACTCACCGGGGTCGCCCTGGCGGCCGGAGCGACCGCGCAGCTGGTTGTCGATCCGGCGGGACTCATGCCGCTCGGTGCCCAGCACGTAGAGCCCGCCGAGGTCTTTGACCTCCTCGAACTCGGCCTGCACGGCCTTCTCGGCCCGCTCCATGGCGGCCGGCAGCGCCCCGGCCCACTCCTCGATGTGCTCATCGGGGTCGAGGCCGCGCTGGCGCAGCTCCGCCTCGGCGAGGTCGTCGGGGTTTCCGCCGAGCTTGATGTCCGTACCACGGCCGGCCATGTTCGTGGCGACGGTGACGGCGCCCTTGCGGCCGGCCTGGGCGATGATCGGGGCCTCACGGTCGTGCTGCTTCGCGTTCAGCACCTCGTGCTGGATGCCGCGCTTGCTGAGCTGCTGCGAGAGGTACTCGGACTTCTCGACCGAGGTGGTGCCGACGAGGATCGGCTGGCCCTTCTCGTGCTTCTCGGCGATGTCGTCGACGACCGCGTCGAACTTCGCGACCTCGGTGCGGTAGATCAGGTCCGACTGGTCGGCGCGGACCATGGGCCGGTTGGTCGGGATCGGGACGACGCCGAGCTTGTAGATCTGGTGGAACTCGGCGGCCTCGGTCATCGCCGTACCGGTCATGCCGGAGAGCTTGCCGTAGAGGCGGAAGAAGTTCTGCAGGGTGATCGTGGCGAGGGTCTGGTTCTCGTCCTTGATGTCCACCTCTTCCTTCGCCTCGATCGCCTGGTGCATGCCCTCGTTGTAGCGGCGGCCGGCGAGGATACGGCCGGTGTGCTCGTCGACAATCATGACTTCGCCGTCGATGACGACGTAGTCCTTGTCCTTCTTGAAGAGCTCCTTCGCCTTGATGGCGTTGTTCAGGTAGCCCACCAGAGGCGTGTTCACCGACTCGTAGAGGTTGTCGATACCCAGCCAGTCCTCGACCTTGGCGACGCCGGGCTCGTGGATGGCAACGGTGCGCTTCTTCTCGTCGACCTCGTAGTCGCCGGTCTCCTCGATGCCCTTGAGGGTGTTGCCCGCCTCGCCCTTCTTCAGACGTGCGACGAGCTTGGCGAAGTCGCCGTACCACTTGGTGGCCTGGTCGGCGGGGCCGGAGATGATCAGCGGCGTACGGGCCTCGTCGACCAGGATCGAGTCGACCTCGTCGACGATCGCGTAGTTGTGGCCGCGCTGCACCAGTTCGTCCTGCGACCACGCCATGTTGTCGCGCAGGTAGTCGAAGCCGAACTCGTTGTTCGTGCCGTACGTGATGTCGCAGCCGTACTGCTCGCGGCGCTGGGCCGGCGTCATGTTGGCCAGGATGCAGCCGACGCTCAGACCCAGGAACTTGTGGACGCGGCCCATCGTCTCGGAGTCGCGCTCGGCCAGGTAGTCGTTGACCGTGATGAGGTGGACGCCGTCTCCGGAGAGGGCGTTCAGATACGCGGGCAGTGTGCCGACCAGGGTCTTGCCCTCACCGGTCTTCATCTCGGCGACATAGCCGAGGTGGAGCGCGGCGCCGCCCATGATCTGCACGTCGTAGGGACGCTGGCCGAGGGCACGCTTGGCGGCCTCGCGGACGGTCGCGAACGCCTCGGGCAGCAGGTCGTCGAGGCTCTCGCCGTCGGCGAACCGCTGCTTGTACTCATCGGTCAGGGCGCGCAGCTCGGCGTCGGAGAGGTCGACGAAGTCCTCTTCGATGGACTTGACCTGGTCCGCGATGCGGTGCAGCTTGCGCAGGATCTTTCCTTCGCCTGCACGCATGATCTTCGAGAGGACGGACACGAGGGTTTGTCTCCTTGCCGGTCGGGCCTGGGACTGTCGGTTTCAATGACGGATTCAAATCACAGCTTGAGCAACGGCCATCGTAAGCGAGGACCCCACCGCGCCGGGAGGTCTGCATGTGACAGCCACTGAGACAACGGGCGGAGGATGCGGAAGGTGCCGCACAGGCGCTACGAAAGGTGACGGCACCCTCACACAGTGCAAAAGTGATGGCTTCCTTACCGAAGCCCGGCCAGAATCGGGCGATGGACCCCGTCACACTGACCTCCGAACGACTCCTGCTGCGCACGGTGGGTGCCCACGACGTCGACGCCGTGTTCGACGCCGTCCAGGATCCCGACATCCAGCGCTGGACCACGATCCCGTCGCCCTATCTGCGTGAGCACGCCATCGGCTTCACCGAGCAGTTGGTGCCCGACGGGTGGGCGGACTGCTCGATGTTCACGTTCGGTGTCTTCCTGCCCGTCGCCGGTGAACTCGTCGGGATGCTCGCCATCACCATGCGCTCCCTGGGAGTCGGCGAGATCGGTTTCTGGGCGACGAAGGAACACCGGGGCAACGGCTACATCACCGAGGCGGCGCTCAGCGCCTCCCGCTGGGCTTTCACCCAGCGCTCCCTGGACCGCGTCGAGTGGCGCGCCGAGGTGGGCAACACGGGTTCCCGCGCGGTCGCCGAACGCGCCGGTTTCACCGTCGAGGGGGTCCTCCGCTCCGGCCTCAACAACAAGGGTGTGCGCCGCGACTGCTGGGTGGGTTCCCTGCTCCCGTCGGACCTGGGACTGCCGTCGACGGCGCCGTACCTTCCCGCTCAGCAACAGACCTGACCGCCCGGCCGTCCGCCATGGAACCGTCCATCCGCACGGGACCGCCCGGGCCGGGCCCAAGTGACCGGACCCGGTTGCCGACCCGGACGCCGGACGCCGAACCCGATTGTCAGTGGCACCGCCTATCGTGCGGACCATGACGAGTGTGCCGAGCCCGACCGCCGAACTCTCCGCCGACGAGGCCCGTCGGATCGCCCTGCGCGCGCAGGGGTTCCTCGGAGCCCCCGACCGCAGGGGCGGTGTCCGGGGCGTGCTGCGGCACCTGGGCGCGGTCCAGCTCGACACCATCTCCGTCCTGGCCCGCTCCCACGAACTCATCCCGTACGCCAGGCTCGGCGCCGTCGGCCGCAGGACGGTCGACGAGGCGTACTGGACCCCGGCACCCGTCGGCGCGACTCCGCCACAGCCCCACGCCTTCGAGTACTGGTCGCACGCGGCCTGCATCCTGCCCGTCGAGGAGTGGCCGCACTTCGCCTTCCGCCGCCGCGCCTACCGCGCCCGCCCGCACTGGAACCACGCTCTGCCGGACGGCACGTACGACCAGGTCATCAAGCAGCTGAGGGCCGAAGGGCCGCTCACGGCCACCGACTTGGGCGGCGCGAAGAAGACCAGTGAGTGGTGGGACTGGTCGGGCACCAAGGTCGCCGTCGAGCGCGCGCTGATGTACGGCGAGGTGGTGTGCACGGAGCGCCGCGGCTGGAAGCGGGTGTACGACCTCGCCGAGCGGGCGATCCCGGACACGCTGCTGCACGACGATCTGGACGACGCGGAGTGCCTGCGCCGTCTGGTCCGGCTCGCGGGCCGGTCCCTGGGCGTCGGCACCCGCGCGGACATCGCCGACTACCACCGCCTCAAGGGCGAGCAGGTCGACGCGGTGATCGCGGAGTCGGGCCTGGTCCCGGTCACGGTGGAGGGCTGGTCGAAGCCGGCCTGGGCGGATCCCGTGGCACTGGAGACGACCCCGCGCGGCCGTCACCGCACCACGCTCCTGTCGCCGTTCGACTCGCTGGTCTGGGACCGGGCGCGCACGGAGCGGATCTTCGGCTTCACCCACCGCCTGGAGGCCTACGTCCCCAAACCCAAGCGTGTGTACGGTTACTTCGCCATGCCGGTGCTGGCCGGCGGCCGGCTCGTCGGCCGTGTGGACCCGGCCCGCGAGGGCACCACCATGGTCGCCAAGCAGGTCACCCTGGACGGCCCCAGGTCCGTCCCCGCCGTCGCCCAGGCCCTGCTTGAGGCAGCCACCTGGGTGGACTGCACGAACATCCGCGTGGACCGAGCGAACACACCGGACCTGCGCGACGCCCTGACGGCCGAACTGGCGAGGACACTCGGCTAGTGCTGTGACCGGGAAAGGTTCACCGGCTCGCGACGCCCGGTGCGGCACCAGAGGCCCCGGCAGGGGCCTCTCAGGGGCGCGGAGAACTGCGCGACCAGCCACATCGGACCCGCACCCGACAACCGCACCCCGCCCCTCGCCGCCCTCAGAACGTCACAGCACGTCGCGCCTCAGCGAATCTCGAGAATCTTCTCCCGCATCGCGTACACCACCGCCTCCATCCTGGAGTGCAGCTGCAGCTTCTCCAGGATGTTGCGCACATGGTTCTTCACCGTGTTCTCGGAGATGAACAGCTCCTTGGCGATATCACGGTTGTTCATTCCGGTCGCCACCAGTTTCAGAACCTCCAGCTCACGTTCGGTGAGCCGAGGCGCCGGCACCAGCCGCCGCTCGTCCGTGCGCTGGATCATCGACTTGAACTCGGTGAGCAACTTCGAAGCCATCGAAGGGCTGATCTGCGACTGCCCGTCCGCAACCGCGCGAATGGCCGTGGCCACTTCGTCCGTGGAGATCTCCTTCAGGAGATACCCCGTGGCCCCCGCCTTGATCGCGTCGTAGAGGTCGGCCTCCTCGTCACTGATCGTCAGCATGATGATCTTCGCGCTGGGAGCGACCTCCTTGATGGAGGTGCACGCCTCGATCCCGCCGCGCTTCGGCATCCGCACGTCCATCAGCACGATGTCGGGCAACAGATCGGCGGCCTTGTCGACCGCCTCGGCCCCGTCCCCCGCCTCCCCGACGACCTGGATGTCCTCCTCGGCGGCGAGCACGATCTCCAGCCCGCGACGGAAGAGGGCGTGGTCGTCCACGACAAGAACCCGGATGGGCTCCTTGCTTGGGGAGCCCTCGTCCGGGCCCATGCCGACGACGCCGTCGTCGGCATCTTCGTCACGCATCGGTCCGAAGCTGTCCGCCATGGTTCCTCCCCCTGAAGGCCGTGGCCTGTGTTCCTGAGCCGCCGCCAACCTGGCGCGACGACACACCGGTTGAGGCCGGTAGGGCCATGATTTCATGCCCGGACGACAACGGGGTGACAGAGCCGGGCACGAAGGGGTCGCACACCGGTGCCCCTGGAGCACACGAGCGCTCCAGGGGCACCGGCTGGGGGTTCCCCCGGCCGAAGACCGGGGGAACTCACCGGGGGAGGTCAGCCGCCCAGTAGCCCGCCTGCCGGGGCCTGCTGCGCCTCGGCGACCATCGGGTCCGTGTTGAGGTGGATGACGCCGTAGTCGTACGCGTGCCGCCGGTAGACGACACTCGGTTCCTTGGTCTCGGAGTCGACGAACAAGTAGAAGTCGTGACCGACCAGTTCCATCTCGTAGAGCGCCTGGTCGAGCGTCATCGGGGACGCGACGTGGGTCTTCTCGCGGACGACGAGGGGGCCGTCACCCTTCACCTCGAGCGAACCGATCTTCTTGGTCGGCACCGCCTCGGGCTCTTCGTCGTGGACGACGCTGCCGTTCACGTCGAGCGTCGCCGCGTCCGGGACGTGGTCGGCGACCTCCGCGGCCGAGATCCTGCGGGCGCCTCGGCGGGTGTACCGCTTGTCGTGCTGCTTGCGCAGCCGCGCCTCCAGCTTGTCTGCCGCCAGGTCCAGCGCCGCGTACGGATCGCTTGCCGCTGCCTCTGCCCGGATCACCGGACCGCGGGAGTGAAGTGTGATCTCCACTCGGTCCGAGCGGTCGGCCTGCCGGGGGTTCAGCTCCTTGGAGACTTCGACGTCGAGGCTGATCACCTTGCTATCGAGCTTCTGGATCTTCTCCAGCTTCAGCTTCTCGGCCACGTGCTTGCGGAACCGCTCGGGCACCTCGGTCTTGCGGCCCTTGACGACGATGTCCACGCAGAACTCCGTTCCCGGATCGCTCCGCATCGACGGCGGAGCATCTCCCTGTTGCACCAGGCTCCAGCGCGTCCCGGAGCCTCGGACTCGGTGACTTCCACCTCCTCCTCCCCCGCGGGCAAGATCTCCACCCCACTGTCGCGGGTGAATGAGGAAAACCCGCGGCGCGGCATTTCGATATGCAAGGGGCGGCGTCCGCCATTCCCTCACAACCGAACATATCTCGCCTGGACGGATGTCGTCACCCTCTACTGCGGTGTACCTCCATTCAGGTGAATGGAACCTCTCACTACCTGCAACGAAGCAACTTCCCTGTCAGTTCCGGTTTATTTCGAAAGAAGCTGGAGACACCGCGATCACCGCCGCGCCGACCTCGTCTTCTTCGCTGTTCGCGCCCCTCTTTTCCCTGACCGCTTCTGGTCGGCCTACACCTGTCATCGTTGCCCGTCTCGCCCCTTCCCCCGTCGTTCCCGGTGTTACCCGGCCGTAGAATCCGTCCCTTTCCGGGAGAACCGCCCGCAGGGCCCGTGCCGCCTCGGCCAAGGACGCGCCCGTCGTCATCAGGTCGTCGACGAGCACGGTCCGCCCGCCGTCGGCCAGCATCCGAGCACCTCCGGGCGCCACCTCCAGGGCACCGGCGAGATTGTCCAGCCGCTGCCGTGAGTTGAGCCCCGTCTGGTCGGCCACGGCGCGCCGCTGCCGCAGCACGGCCAGCACCCGGGCCGGCGTCCCGGTGCGCCGCAGCTCGGCCGCCGCGGCGAGCGCGATCCGCCGCGCCGGGTCGTGCCCCCGCGCCCGCACCGCCCATCGCGCCGACGGCACGGGAACCAGCAGCACCGGCGCCTGCGGGCCGCCCGCCCCAGCGCGTTCGCCGGCTCCGAGCCCCACCCGCACAGCCCTCGCCAGCGCCGCTCCCAGCGGCCCGGCGAGCGTCAACGCCCCCCGTTCCTTGTGGGCGAGGAGCGCCGCCCGCACCTGGTCCTCGTACGGAGCCGCCGCGTGCACCACCGGCAGCCCCGGTGGCTCCGGCTCCGGCCGCACACGGCTCGGTACCTCCCCCATGAGGGCGGCACGGCACTCCGGACAGAGCACCGTGCGAGGCCGTCCACAGCCTCCGCACTCGGCCGGAAGCACCAGGTCGGTGAGGTCCTGCCACCACCCCCGCATGCCCACCACTGTGCCAAACGCCCGAGCACCCGGGCCAGCCCTGTGGACAACTACCTGTGGACAACTACCCGCAAATATCGGCGGGTTGTCCCCCACACGAGGGGCGCACGCCACTCCGTACCGGAACTCACCCCGGATAGACCGGCGCCATTCCCGTCTTGACCACGGTCTGCCACTGCGAACCGGTCGAGAGCCGCACGATCCCGTCCTCCGAGTGCGCCACCAGCGGCAGCCGTTCGTCCTCGGAGGCGGCGATCTCCTTCACGCCGGTGAGCGCGGAGGGGGCCGGTCCGACCGGCGTGGATCCGTCGACCTGGACGTACTGGATCTGCTGCACACCACGGGCCTCACGCCCCACCACGACCAGGCGGCTGTCGCCGGCCCAGGACATGGCCGTGACCTCTTCCAGCTGCGGTGCCACGGGCCGCAGCGCACGGATCGCGACGGCGCTCTTCCCGCCCGCGCCCTGCGGGTTCGCACGGTCGATCCGCCCCATGAGCAGGGTCGTCCGCTTGTCGTTGCGCACCATCAGAGCGATCCGCACGCCGTCCGCGGCCACCCGCACCGCTTCGATCCGCCCCTCCAGGCCGGGTGCCGAGACCACCAGCGGGTCGCCCGCGCCCTTCGGCAGCAGGAGCAGCCGGGAGTCCTTCGGGCCGCGGTCGGCCACCCACAGGTCGCCGCTCGCGTCCCAGCTGGGTGTCGTCAGCCCGTCGTCGTCCGACGTGGCCTCGCTGTGCAGCACGGCTTCCCCGAGCGAGCCGCCCGACGCGAGCGACCCGACATACATCGAGCGCCCGTCGAGCGACACTCCGGCCGCGCTGTCCTCGTCCCGCGACACCGCGGCCGCCCGCAACTCCTTGCCTCCGTCGCCGAGCGCGCCGGGCACCGGCTCGGGCTCCTGCTCGCTGCCGGCCCCCGGTATCCGGACCAGCCGCTTCTCGCCGTCGATGAAGTACTCGTACTCGGCACGCTTCGCCGGACCGTGCGCGACGTAGATCTCGGCCCGGCTGTCGTTGAGCACGCACGACTGTGTGCCGTCCGAACGCTGCAGTTCCACCTCGTCGATGCCCGTGGGCGTCAGGTCCTGAAGGGTGAACAGGATCTGGGCGGCCATCTCCGTGCACACGGACTGCCCGACCCGGTCCGCTTTGGCGTTCAGGGGCACAGTCAGCCGGTTCTGGTCGTCCGGCGTCAGCGACTTGACGCCCTTCCTCAGCGCCGTACCGGGCGGGAAGCTCGACCTGACCACCGGCTTCAGCCAGCGGGTCGGCCCCTTCAGGACCGAGCGGACCATCTGCGCCACCGGGTCCACCTGCTCGCGTACGTAGACGGGGTCGGCGACCGCCCCGAGCTGATCGTCGGTCCTGCCTTCGGCGTTCGAGGCGAAGTAGTACTTGTTCACGGACTCGTAGTTGCGCTGGAAGTCGGACATCCCCATCACCAGGCCCGGCGGCAGGGCGTCGATGCGCCACTCCTTGGAACCGGTCGGCCCCTTCTGCTCCGTGAGGTGCACGGTCCTGTCGTACGCCCCCTCGGCAGGTTCGTAGGCGAACTGGGAGTCCACCGTGGCGACCTTGGTGCCGATCAGCGAGTAGGCGTAGTCACCGGTCACCTCCCTGCTGCCGCTCTGCGCCGCCACGGTGTTCGGCCCGTCCGCGAGGACCGTCGTCGACTCGTTCGGACGCCACTCCTTCGACGCCTTGTCGGTCAGGTACTTGCGCGCCGTCTCGAACCGCGGGTCATCGCTGGTCAGCGCTTCGAGGAAGCCCTGGACGATCTCCTCGGGCTGCGCGTCCTCCCGCGGCGGCATGGCGAAGACCCGGACCTGCGGGTCCGGCCGCTGGGAGGCCTCGACAGCGCGCAGGTCCCCTCCGTCCGGCATCGACGCGCACCCGGCCAGCAGTACGGTTCCGCAGGCGGCGTACACCACCGCGTGCGCCGGACGCCGACGGCCGCCCCGATCGCGGTCAGCGCCCACGAGACCCCTCCCCATGCTTCGATCGGTCCGGCTGCCCGCCGGTTCCCGGGCCGCCCTCGGACGGCGTCTCCTCCGATGCCGCGGCCGGGCCGCGGGTGTCCGCGGTGGGCCGTGACACCACGCGCGCGCCGTTCCCCGGCAGCGCCGCCGGATCGACCGCGCCCGCCACCACGGGGGCACGCGCCGGCATCGGCGGCACGGTCCGTTCGCCTGCCGGCTGCGCCGGCACCGTGGCCAGCTTCTGTGTGCCCCCCAGGGGCAGCCCCGCGTCGTTCAGCCCGCGGTTGCGCCGCGAGTCCTTGGGCTCCAGCGGTATCGGCGAGCCCCGCAGCGGCTCGTCCGCCGTCCGCGGCAGCGTCAGCCGGAACTGCGAGCCGCCCCCCGGTTCGCCCCACGCCTGCAGCCAGCCGCCGTGCAGCCGCGCGTCCTCCAGGGCGATGGACAGCCCCAGACCCGTACCACCGGTGGTACGCGCGCGTGCCGGATCGGCCCGCCAGAAGCGGCTGAACACCCGGGTCGCTTCGCCGGGCTTGAGCCCCACCCCGTAGTCGCGCACCGCGACCGCGACCGCCCCACCCGCGGACGCGAGCTTGACCACGACGTCCTCGCCCTCGCCATGCTCCACGGCGTTGACCACGAGATTGCGCAGCACTCGCTCCACCCGCCGGGCGTCCGCCTCGGCGACCACCGGCTGCTGGTCCCCGACGACCCGTACGCGGGTGCCCTTGCGCTCGGCGAGCGGCTCGGCCCCGCTGATGACCCTGCGTACGACTTCCCGCAGGTCTATCGGCTCGGCCTCCAGGGCCGCCGCGCCCGCGTCGAAGCGGCTGATCTCCAGCAGGTCCGCCAGCAGCGTCTCGAACCGGTCCAGCTGGTCGGCGAGCAGCTCGGCCGACCGGGCGGTCATCGGATCGAAGTCCACGCGCGCGTCGTGGATGACGTCGGCCGCCATCCGGACCGTCGTCAGCGGCGTACGCAGCTCGTGCGACACGTCGGACACGAACCGCCGCTGCATCCGCGACAGGTCCTCCAGCTGCTGGATCTTCAGCTGGAGGTTCTGCGCCATCTTGTTGAAAGCCTCACCGAGGCGCGCGATGTCGTCCTCGCCGGTGACCTTCATACGTTCCTGGAGGCGCCCGGCGGACAGCCGCTCGGCGATCCCGGCTGCCATCCGCACGGGCGTGACGACCTGGCGCACCACGAGCCAGGCGATCGCCCCGAGCAGCACCACGACGAACAGCCCCGCCGTCGCGAGCGTCCCCTTGACCAGGCTGAGCGACTTCTCCTCCTGGGTGAGCGGGAAGAGGTAGTACAGCTGGTACGGGTCGCCCTTGGGGTCGTTGACCTCGGTGCCGATGATCAGCGCCGGCTGGGAGTCCTGGCCGTTGGTGTAGACGACACGCGTGTAGCTCTGGGCCGCGCCCGTGCCCTCGTCGACCCGTTCGCGCAGGTCCTCGGGCACGCTGAGACTCCAGTCCACGAAACCCGACGCACGCGGGCCGAGGCCCCTGGTGTCGTTGTCGGCGGAGGTGGTGCTGAGCGTCACGACGCTGAACGCGCCCTGGCCGCCGCTGGAGAGCGACTCGACGAGCGAGCTCATCCACCCGCTGATGTTCTGAACAGGGTTGTCGTTCGGACCAGAGCGGTCGTCCCCGCCCGCGGCCGCCGCGCTGTCGGCCTCCTGTCTGGCGACCGTGAACCCGCCCGTGGCCTGGCTCTGGGAGGCCTTCACCTTGGCGTCCAGCAGGCCGTTGCGCACCTGCCCGATCACGACGAAACCCAGCAGCAGGACGACGCCGAGCGACATCAGCAGGGTCGTGACGACGACCTTGAGCTGGATGTTGCGCCGCCACAGCCGCATGACGGGCAGCAGTGGACGGCGCACCCAGCGCATGAGCAGCCGAAGAACCGGGCTGCCCTGGACTCCGCCCTGGAGCAGCCCGCCCTCGACGAACCGTGCCCAGCGGGAGCCCGTCATCTTCCGGCCGACAGGCCGCCCCGAGCGAGCCCCCGGCTCGCCGGGCGCCGAAGCGGCACTGTCCCGGGACATGTCAGCTCGGTCCGGCCTTGTAGCCGACGCCACGGACGGTCACCACGATCTCGGGCCGCTCCGGGTCCTTCTCGACCTTGGAGCGCAGCCGCTGCACATGGACGTTCACCAGACGGGTGTCCGCCGCGTGCCGGTAGCCCCACACCTGCTCCAGGAGCACCTCGCGGGTGAACACCTGCCACGGCTTGCGGGCCAACGCCACCAGCAGGTCGAACTCCAGCGGAGTGAGCGCGATCGAGGCGCCGTCCCGCTTCACGGAGTGACCGGCCACGTCGATGACCAGATCGCCGATCGCGAGCTGCTCGGGCGCCGGCTCCTCGGACCTGCGCAGCCTGGCCCGGATCCGGGCCACCAGCTCCTTCGGCTTGAACGGCTTCACGATGTAGTCATCCGCACCCGACTCCAGGCCGACCACTACATCGACGGTGTCGCTCTTCGCGGTGAGCATCACGATCGGCACCCCGGACTCCGCCCTGATCAGGCGGCACACCTCGATACCGTCCCGGCCGGGAAGCATCAGGTCCAGGAGCACCAGGTCGGGTTTGCTCTCACGGAAAGCGGCCAGCGCCCTGTCGCCGTCGGCTACGAAAAACGGCTCAAAACCTTCACCACGCAACACAATGCCGAGCATCTCGGCCAGTGCGGTGTCGTCATCGACGACAAGGACTCGTCCCTTCATAAACGACATCATCCCATTAACTAAATTGTTACCTGGCGTGACCTGTCACACAGCTCCGCGAGCGCCTCGGCCGTCACGGGCGACACGACGCCCTCCTCGGTGACGATCGCCGTCACCAACTCGGGCGGCGTCACGTCGAACGCCGGGTTGTACGCCTGGGTCCCCAGGGGCGCCAGCGGTATCCCGCCCCCCGCTTCGACTCCCGCCACGGGCACCAGCGGTGCTGTGATTTCTGTCACTTCATGACTGGCACGCTGCTCGACCTCGATCGATGCTCCGTTCGGAGTGCTGGGATCCACCGTCGTCAACGGCGCCACCACGATGAACGGCACATGGTGGTACCTGGCCAGAACCGCGAGCGGATAGCTCCCCACCTTGTTCGCCACCGAACCGTCGGCGGCGATCCGGTCCGCTCCGATGAGCACCGCGTCCACCTCTCCCGCCGAAAACAGTGATCCGGCAGCGTTGTCCGTGAGCAAGGTGTACGCCATTTGGGCGCGCGCCGCCTCATAGGAGGTCAGGCGAGCACCCTGCAGCAACGGACGCGTCTCGTCCACCCAGAGCCTGCTCAGCCGCCCCGCCCGGTGCGCCGCGAGCGCCACCGCGAACGCCGTACCCTCCCCGCCGGACACCAGCGCCCCGGTGTTGCAGTGCGTGAGGATCCGGTGGTTACCCCCGGGCAGCAGCTCGTCCAGCAGCGCCAGACCGTGCACGGCCATACGCCCGCTGGCCTCGGCGTCTTCCCTGTGGAGCGCCTTCGCGGCAGCCAACGCGGCCTCGGCGGCCCGCTTCTGGTCGCCGCCCGCCCGCAGAACGGCGAGGTGAGCCTCCTGAGCCCGGCGAACTCCGTAGGAGAGGTTCACCGCGGTGGGCCGCGCACCCGCGAGCGAGGCCGCGGCCTCGTCGACGTCGAAGCCCCGAGCGGCAGCGAGCGCGACCCCGTACGCCCCCGCGATACCGAGCAGCGGCGCCCCGCGCACGGCGAGCGACCGGATCGCCTCAACCAGCACCGGCGCGTCCGTGCACACCAGCTCGACCTCTTCGGCGGGCAGCCGTGTCTGGTCGAGGAGGACCAGCACAGGCCCCTCCGGCGGCTCGTCCCACCGGAGCGCAGGTATCCCGGTGGGCCGTTTGTCCTCGCGGAAGTGCGCGTACTGATCAGCCATCCGCCCAGTCTGCCCCGTACAGGGCGGACAATTGAAGGTGTGCAGCCCATACAGCGGCCGGTCACTTCCCGGCCGCACCGTGGCACGATGGCTGCCAACCTGCCGCCGCGAACGCGGACGGGCACCGAGAAGGAGCGACGATGAACGACACTCCGGGCTGGGCAGCGCCCGGATCTGCCCCCTCCGACGGGCAGAACGGACAGGACCCGGCAACTCCCGGCCCTGCCCGGCCCGCCGATCAGCCCCGTCCTCCCGAGCCCACGGATGAGCAGGCCCGACCCGGCCCCGCCCCGTCCGGCCCGGACTCGAAGTGGTCCAAGGAGCAGCCCCCGCCCGCCCAGTGGCCCTCGCCCGGCAGCCCGGAGGGCTCCCCGCCCCAGGCCCCGCCACCACCCCCTCCCGGCCCCGGCTGGGGCGGCCGGCCTCCCGCCGGCCCCGGCGGCCATGGCGGATACGGCGGCGGTTACGGGCAGGGCCCCGGCGGCCACCCCGGCTGGGGAGGAGGCTGGGGAGGCCCCCCGCCCGCTGCCAAGCCCGGCGTGATCCCGCTCCGCCCGCTCGGCGTCGGTGAGATCCTCGACGGCGCGGTGTCGACCATGCGTACGTACTGGCGCACGGTCCTCGGCATCTCGCTGGCCGTCGCGGTCCTCACCCAGATCGCGGTGATCCTGCTCCAGGGCCTCGTCCTCGACGACAGCGCGAGCATGGACACCCTCGACGACCCCAGCGCCACCGCCGGGGAACTGACCCGCGCCCTGGGCGACACCCTCCTCAACACCGGCGTCGTCCTGCTGATCACCCTGCTCGGCACCATCGTCGCGACGGCCCTGCTCACGACCGTGACCAGCCGCGCCGTTCTCGGCAAGTCGGTGACCACCGCCGAGGCCTGGCACGACGCCAGGCCCCAGCTGCTCAAGCTGGTCGGCCTGACCTTCCTGCTCCCGCTCATCGCGGTCGCGATCGCCGCGGTGGGCACCCTGCCCGGCATCCTCGTCGGCCTCGCGGGCGGCGGCGACGGCGCCGTCGTACTCGCCGTCCTCGGCGGCCTGGCCGCAGCCGTCGTCGTGGTCTGGATGATGGTTCGCTTCTCCCTGGCCTCGCCGGCCCTGATGCTGGAGAAGCAGAGCGTCTTCAAGTCGCTGAGCCGCTCCGCGAAACTGGTCCGCGGCTCCTGGTGGCGGGTCTTCGGCATCCAGCTCCTCGCCACGATCATCGCGAACATCGTCGCGTCGATCATCGTGATCCCGTTCACCTTCCTCGCCGCCGCGCTCAGCGGCGACGGCATCAGCGGCTTCCTCAACAGCGGCACCGGCGACCTCGGCTGGACGTTCCTCATCATCAGCGGCATCGGCTCGGTGATCGGCGCCCTGCTCACCTTCCCGATCACCGCCGGCGTCACCGTGCTCCTCTACATCGACCAGCGCATCCGCCGCGAGGCCCTCGACCTCGACCTGGCCCGCGCGGCCGGCGTCCAGGACTACGGCTCCGGCGCCCCCGGATCCACCCCGGGGAGCTGACGGAGTGAGCCTGGCGGGGGGAGTTCTCACAGCGCTACTGGTGCTGCCGCGCACAGACGGCGAGCCACCGGTGACCGTCCCGCGCGATCCCGCGCGGGAGGCCGCCCGGCGCGAGCTGTCCAAGCGGATGTACCACGAGAACGACCCCAGTCTGGTTCGACGGGCGCTGGACGCCTTCTGGGAATGGGTCGACAAACTGCTCAACGCCGCTTCCTCGGCGACCCCGGGGGGCGGACTCGGCCTCCTGGTCATCATCCTGGCCGCCCTGGCACTCATCGGTGTCCTCTGGTGGCGCCTCGGCTCCCCCCGCCGGAGCCCCTCGTCGACAGTCCCGCTCTTCGACGACCGGCCACGCAGCGCCGCCGAACACCGCGCGGCCGCCGAAGCCCACGCCGCCCAGGGCCACTGGAACAGGGCCGTCCAGGAGCGCATGCGCGCCGTCGTCCGCTCCCTGGAGGAACGCGCCCTGCTCGACCCCCGCCCCGGGCGCACCGCCGACGAGGCCGCCGCCGAAGCGGGCCGCACCCTCCCCGCCCACACGGACCGACTGCGCGCCGCGGCGCGGGACTTCGACGACGTCACGTACGGCGGACGAACATCCGTCCCCGAGACGTACCACCGCCTCGCCCAACTCGACCACGACCTGGAGCGCACCAGGCCGGTCCTCGCGAGCAGCAGCCCCAGCACGGCCCACAGCGCCCACCAGGGGGCCGCCGAATGACCTCCGAGGCCACCACCACCCTGTCGTCCACCTCGGCCTCGCCCACCGCCCGCCAGGTGTGGACCCGCTCGCGCGGTGTCCTGCTCGCCCTCGTGATCCTCCTGGCTGCCGCCGTCGCCATCGCCGTCGTGCGCTCCGACGCCCAGCACGGCCGCCTCGACCCGCGCTCCGCCGACCCCGGCGGCAGCCGTGCTGTCGCCGAACTGCTCGCCGACCGGGGCGTGACCACACGTGTGGTCACCACCTTGAAGGAGGCGGGCACCGCGGCCGGCCCCGACACGACGCTCCTGATCGCCCGCCCCGATCTGCTGACCAGCCGTCAGCAGGACCGCCTCCGTTCCGTGTTCAGCGGTTCCGGCGGCCGCACCGTCCTCGTCGCCCCAGGCGCCCCGTCCGTCGGCACCCTCGCACCCGGAGTCGACGCCGACCCCACGCCCAGCGTCGACTCCACGCTCCCGCCCGCCTGCGCCCTGCCCGCCGCCCGACGAGCGGGCACCGCGGACACCGGCGGCATCCGCTACACGACGGACGCGCCCGCCGCCGACTCCTGCTACCTCAGCGCCGGCCTGCCCACCCTGCTGCGCATCCCGACGGCCGAAGGGAACGGCGACACCGTCGTACTCGGCGCCCCCGACATCCTCCGGAACAACCGGCTCGACGAGCGGGGCAACGCCTCCCTCGCCCTCCAACTGCTCGGCTCGCGCTCCCACGTGGTCTGGTACCTCCCCTCCCTCTCCGACGACTCGGCCACCGACGACGACCGCAGCTTCCTCGACCTGGTCCCCTCCGGCTGGCTCTGGGGCACGCTGCAGCTCTTCATCGCGGCGGTCCTGGCCGCCCTCTGGCGTGCCCGCCGCCTCGGCCCGCTCGTCCCCGAACGGCTCCCTGTCGCGATCCGCGCCTCCGAGACCGTCGAAGGCCGCGCCCGCCTCTACCGCAAGTCCGACGCCCGCGACCGTGCCGCGGGAGCCCTGCGCTCCACCACCCGCACCCGTCTGGCCCCCCTCGTCGGTGTATCCCCCGCTCAGGCGCACGCGCCCGAAGCCCTGCTCCCCGCCCTGTCCGCCCAGCTCCGCCGGGAAGGACAGCCCCTGCACTCCCTCCTCTTCGGGCCGCCGCCCCGCGACGACGCGGCCCTCATCGCTCTCGCCGACCAACTCGACGCCCTCGAAAGTGAGGTACGCCGTCCATGATGGACCCGACCACTGACAACGCCGGGAACACCGGGAACACCGGGAACACCGGGGATCCGGACACCGCCCGCGCCTCCCTGGAAGCCCTGCGCACCGAGATCGCCAAAGCCGTGGTCGGCCAGGACCCCGCCGTGACCGGCCTCGTCGTCGCCCTCCTCTGCCGCGGACACGTCCTGCTGGAGGGGGTCCCCGGAGTAGCCAAGACACTGCTCGTCCGCGCCCTCGCCTCCGCACTGGAACTCGACACGAAGCGCGTCCAGTTCACCCCCGACCTGATGCCGAGCGACATCACGGGCTCCCTCGTCTACGACGCCCGCACCGCGGAGTTCTCCTTCCAGCCCGGCCCGGTCTTCACGAACCTCCTCCTCGCCGACGAAATCAACCGCACCCCGCCGAAGACCCAGTCGTCCCTCCTGGAAGCCATGGAGGAACGCCAGGTCACGGTCGACGGCACCCCGCGCCCCCTCCCCGAGCCGTTCCTGGTCGCCGCGACCCAGAACCCGGTCGAGTACGAGGGCACGTATCCCCTCCCGGAAGCCCAACTGGACCGCTTCCTCCTCAAACTGACGATCCCTCTCCCGTCCCGCGAGGACGAGATCAACGTCCTCACACGCCATGCCGAGGGCTTCAACCCACGCGACCTGCGCGCCGCCGGCGTACGCCCCGTAGCGGGCCCGGCGGACCTCGAAGCCGCCCGCGCGGCCGTCGCCAAGACCGCGGTTTCCCCCGAAATCACCGGCTACGTAGTGGACATCTGCCGCGCCACCCGCGAATCGCCGTCCCTCACTCTCGGTGCCTCCCCCCGCGGCGCGACGGCGCTCCTGGCCACGGCCCGCGCCTGGGCCTGGCTCACCGGCCGCGACTACGTCATCCCGGACGACGTGAAAGCCCTCGCCCTGCCGACCCTCCGCCACCGCGTCCAGCTCCGCCCGGAGGCCGAGATGGAGGGCGTGACGGCCGACTCGGTCATCAACGCGATCCTCTCCCACGTCCCCGTCCCCCGCTGATGGCCCTCACCGGCCGCGCCGCCCTTCTGGCGGCCCTCGGCACCCTCCCCGTAGGCATCTGGGAACCCGGCTGGACGGGCATCCTCGCCGTCAACGCTCCCCTGGCTCTCGCCTGCGCCTGCGACTTCGCCCTGGCAGCACCGGTACGCCGCCTCGGCCTGACCCGTTCCGGCGACACATCCGTACGCCTCGGCGAGGTCGCCGACGTCATTCTCACCGTCACCAACCCGTCCGGCCGCCCCCTGCGCGCCCGCATCCGCGACGCCTGGCCCCCGAGCAGCTGGCAACCCGGCACGGAAGTCACCGAATCGCGCCACCAGGTGTCGGTCCCCGCAGGCGAACGCCGCCGCGTCACCACCCGTCTGCGCCCCACCCGCCGCGGCGACCGCCAGGCGGACCGCGTCACCATCCGCTCGTACGGTCCTCTCGGCCTCTTCGCCCGACAGGGCAACCACAAGGCACCGTGGACGGTACGCGTCCTGCCTCCCTTCACCAGCCGCAAGCACCTCCCCTCGAAGCTGGCCCGGCTGCGTGAACTCGACGGCCGCACCAGCGTTCTGACCCGCGGCGAGGGAACCGAGTTCGACAGCCTGCGCGACTACGTCCCGGGCGACGACACCCGCTCGATCGACTGGCGGGCCACCGCCCGTCAGTCGAGGGTCGCCGTACGCACCTGGCGTCCCGAACGCGACCGGCACATCCTCCTGATCCTCGACACGGGCCGCACGGCCGCGGGCCGAGTCGGAAACGCCCCCCGCCTCGACGCCTCCATGGACGCGGCCCTCCTCCTGGCAGCTCTCGCCTCCCGCGCCGGCGACCGAGTGGACCTGCTGGCGTACGACCGCCGGGTACGCGCCCTGGTACAGGGACGAGCCGCAGGCGATGTCCTTCCTTCACTGGTCAGCGCCATGGCGCACCTCGAACCGGAACTCGTCGAGACGGACGCCCGCGGCCTCACCTCCACGGCGCTCCGCACAGCCCCGCGCCGCTCCCTGATCGTGCTCCTCACGACCCTCGACGCGGCCCCCATCGAGGAGGGCCTGCTTCCCGTACTCTCCCGCCTCACCCAGCGGCACACGGTCCTCGTCGCCTCGGTCTCCGACCCGCACATAGAGCGTATGGCCGCAGCACGGGGCAGCACGGAGTCCGTGTACGAGGCTGCCGCCGCGGCGCAGGCCCAGGCGGAACGTCACCGCACCGCCGAACAACTGACCCGGCACGGCGTCACCGTCGTCGACGCGACACCGGACGACCTGCCCCCTGCCCTGGCAGACGCATATCTGGCTCTCAAGGCCGCAGGCCGTCTCTGAACCGAACCTCGCCCGGATACAGGACAACGGATGGTGGGACAACGCAAAGAAGCCCCCGCACCGAGGTGCGGGGGCTTCTTTGCAATATTTGTTCGGCGGCGTCCTACTCTCCCACAGGGTCCCCCCTGCAGTACCATCGGCGCTGTAAGGCTTAGCTTCCGGGTTCGAAATGTAACCGGGCGTTTCCCTTACGCTATGACCACCGAAACACTATGAAACTGTTCAACCGGAGCCGTGGCCTTGGCTACGACGGTTGTTCGTGGTTTCAGAACCAACACAGTGGACGCGAGCAACTGAGGACAAGCCCTCGGCCTATTAGTACCGGTCAGCTTCACCCCTTACAGGGCTTCCACATCCGGCCTATCAACCCAGTCGTCTACTGGGAGCCTTAACCAATCTAGTTGGTGGGAATACTCATCTCGAAGCAGGCTTCCCGCTT